>DATHTV010000081.1:0-8753 GCA_035462845.1 Jiangellales bacterium | reverse complement strand
GAGGAGCGCCGGCCCCGGCGCGACCGCTCCCGCCGCCGGACCCGCAGCGGCCGCCCGCTGGCGGCCGAGGGCAACGGCGGGGGGCCCGGTGACCAGTTCGCCGCCGAGTCCCAGACCGGCGAGTCGCACAGCGCCAGACCGGCCGCCGAGGACGGCGACGGGGGTACGGACGCGCCGCGTCGCCGTCGCCGCCGCCGCGGTGGCCGGTCCCGTACGGGCGGTGGCGGAGCCGTCGCGCAGCAGCCGGAGGGTGCGGCCGGTCCGGAGTGAGCGGTCCGCGCCGCGCGCTCAGCGGGTGACGACCACCGTCGTCCCGACCGGCGCGAACTCGTAGAGCGCGGCGGCGTCGGGCGCGTCCTGGCGGATGCAGCCGTCCGAGAGCGGCTGGCCCAGCTCGCCGAGGGTCTGGATCGGGCTCCCCGTCGCGGTCGACACCGGGATGCTGTGGAAGCCGATCGCCGCCCGCTGGCCGCGGGTGAAGCGGACCATGTGCTCCATCGTCTCGGTGCCGTGCCAGCCGGTGGCGTGCCGCGACGCCGAGTAGACCTCGTACGAGCCCGGCTCCACCTGGTCGTAGCGGCTCCCGGACACCCGGTAGGTGTGGGCGACCGAGCCGTCTTCCTCGACCAGCCACACCTGCTGGTCGCCGATGTCGTAGACGACCCGCCGGCCGCTGCCGCTGTCGGCCGGCAGCGGTGCGGTCGCGGCCGGCTTGACCGCCGGGTCGGGGGCGGGTGCGTCGGCCACCGGGACCGGCACCGTCGATGCCGCCTCCCCCGGCTCGGCGGCCGGCGGGAGGGGCTGGGCGAGGGTGACGACGTCCCGCTCCTCGCCGAGCGCCGGGAGCGGCAGCGCGCCGGCTGCTCCCAGCCCGGAGACGGCGAGCACCGTCCCCGCGACGCCCGCCGCAGCAGCCCGCGCCCGGCTGGGCCGCGGCGCCGCGTAGCGCGCCGACTCGCGGCGAGGCGCCCGGGCGGCGTAGCGGTGCGCGGCAGGGTGGGGCACGAAGCGGCTCCATCGGGACGCAGCGGGCGGAGCGGACGGGCGAAGCCTAGGACCTCACGGCTGCGCTGTCAGGGACCCTCGACCGCGCGAGACGCTGTGCCGTCGAGCAGCCCGCGGGCCAGCTCCCGGTACGCCTCGGCGCCCCGCGAGGACCGCGCGGTCTCCAGCACCGTACGCCCGGCGGCGGGCGCCTCGGCGAAGCGCACCGACTTGGGGATCGCCGGCTGGAGCACGGGGAGCCCGTACCGGTCCGAGACGTCGGCCAGCACCGCTCGCGCGTGGTTGGTGCGCGCGTCGAAGAGCGTGGGGAGCACGCCCAGCAGGCTCAGCCGCGGGTTGAGCAGCCGGCGGACGTCGTGCACGGTGTCGAGGAGCTGGCCGACCCCACGGTGCGAGAGCGTCTCGCACTGGAGCGGCACCATCACCTCGCGCGCGGCCGTCAGCGCGTTGACCGTGAGCACGCCCAGGGAGGGAGGGCAGTCGAGGAGCACCCAGTCGTAGGGCCGCTCGGCGTCCTCCTGGAGGCCTTCCAGCAGGTGCCGCAGCGCGAGCTCGCGCCCCGTACGGGTGAGCAGCGCGGCCTCGGCCCCGGCGAGCTCGATGGTGGCGGGGACGAGGTCGAGGCCGTCGTCGAGCTCGACGACCGTGTCGACGAGGTCCGCCTTGCCCAGCAGGGCGTCGTTCACCGACGTCTCCAGCTCCTCGGGGTCCACCCCGAGGGAGAAGGTGAGGCAGGCCTGGGGGTCGAGGTCGACCAGGACCACGCGCTGCCCCAGCTCGGCCAGGGCTGCGCCCAGAGACGCGACGGTGGTCGTCTTGGCGACCCCGCCCTTCTGGTTCGTCACGGCGACCGTGCGAGTCCCGGTCCGACCCCGGCCGGCCGGGCGGGTCGCCGTCCGCGGGGCCGTGGGCCGAGCCGTACGGTCGGTGGTGCGGCTGCCGGTCGTGCGACTGCCGGTCGTGCGACTGCTGGTGCTCAACGCTCCCGCTCTCGTCGTCGGACTCCCGGGCCATTGTGCCGGTAGCACCCGCGCCCGGGCGCCGGACCCGGGTCCGGCAGGGCCGGTTCGGTACCGTGAGGAAGTGAGCACGCCTCGGTTTCTCGTCCTGCCCGACGGCGTGCGCGCGACCCGGCTGCCGTCGGCGGCGGGTGAGCTGGCCGTGCTCGAGGCGGCCCCTCCGGCGCCCACGGCGTCACCCGTGCTCCTGGTCCCCGGCTGGACGGGCAGCAAGGAGGACTTCATCGCGGTGGTCGGCCCGCTGGCCGCCGCCGGCCACCGGGTCGTGGCCCTCGACCTGCCGGGGCAGTACGAGAGCCCGGCGGCGCCCGGCGGCTCGTACGACCTCGAGGTGTTCGGCGCGGCGGTCCGCTCGCTCGGCTCTGCCCTGGGTGCCGGGCCCGTCCACCTCGTGGGCCACTCGTTCGGCGGACTGGCCGTGACGGCGGCGACGCTGCAGGACCCCGCAGCCGTCCGGTCGGTCGTGCTGCTCTGCAGCGGGCCGGGGGCCCTGCCGGGCGACCAGCATGCGCTGATCCACGTCCTCGCCGACTCCATCGCCGAGCACGGCCTCGGGGCCACCTGGACCGCGAAGCGGGCCTACGACCGGGCCCACGGCTCCCCCGAGGAGGAGCCGCACATCGAGGCCTTCCTCCAGCGCCGGTTCACGTCCAACGACCCTGCGGCGCTGCGCGCGATCACACTGCTGCTCGCCACCGCACGCGACCGGGTCGACCTGCTCGCGGCCACCGGCGTGCCTGTCGAGGTGGTCACGGGCGTCGACGACGACCGCTGGCCGGTGGGCGTCCAGGCGCGGATGGCCGACCGGCTGGGCGCGCGGCACGTCCTGGTCGAGGGCGCCGGGCACTCCCCCGCCGTCGAGGCACCGGACGCCACCGTCGAGACGCTCACCCGCTTCTGGTCCGAGGTGGAGGCGCTCCCCCGGGCGGTCGGGGGGTGAGCGGCCTCACCGGTCGCCGGGAAGGGCCGGCCGAGCTGCGGGCCGACGTGTCCAGTGACCCTGCCGACGTCGCGGAGATCCGCCGCGCGGTCAGCGACGCGGTCCGGCGGTGGGGGGTCGCCGTCGACAGTGGCGTGGTCGCCCTGCTGGTCAGCGAGCTGGTCACGAACGCGCTGGTCCACGGCCGCCCGCCGCTGGAGCTGCGGGCGAGCCGGGTCGGTGCCGGCGTGCGGGTCGAGGTCCTCGACGGAGCCGCCGGCGCGCCGCCCCGTCCTCGCAGGACCCCACCCCCGGACGACCCGCACGGAAGAGGGCTGAACATCGTCGCCGCGCTCGCCACCCGCTGGGGTACGGCGGCCACCACCCACGGCAAGGCCGTGTGGTTCGAGCTGGAGCCCTGACAGCGGGCCGGGACGGGCAGACCAGCCGTCTAGCCGGGGGGACGGGCCGCCGTCCTCCCCGCCGCACGAGCGGCACCCGCCGCCCGGGCCAGCAGATCCTCGTACTCCTCGGGCGCCGTCGTGTTGACCCCCAGCGGGTGGTCGACCTTGCCGTCCCCGTGGTGGTCGCTCGAGCCCGTCACGACGAGCCCCAGCCCGGCCGCGATCGCCCGCAGGGCCGCTCGGTCGGACCCGGAGTGGTCCTCGTGGTCGACCTCGATGCCGTCCAGGCCGGCCGTCGCGAGCGCGGCGATCCCCTCGGCCGCCAGGACCCGTCGCGAGGACCGTCCCCAGGGGTGCGCGAGCACGACGGCGCCCCCCGCCGCCCGGACGAGCCGGATCGCCTCCACGGTGCCCGGTGCGTACTTGGGCGCGTACGCGGGGCGTCCCTCACCCAGCCACGCGGCGAACGCCTCGGAGCGGTCGGCGACGTACCCGCGGGCGACCATCGCGTCGGCGACGTGCGGCCGCCCCACGGTGGCCTCGGCGTCGGCCTGGGCCAGCACCTCCTCGACGCCGAGCTCCATCCCGGCCTCGCGCAACCGCCGGGTGATCGTGTCGAGGCGGTCGCGCCGGTCGCCGCGGACGAGCGCGAGCTCCGCCGCCAGCGGCCCGTACGAGGGGTCGACGAGGTAGCCGAGGAGGTGCACGCCCACCCCGTGCAGCACGGTCGAGATCTCCACACCGGGGACGACGGTGAGCCCGGTGCCGGCCGCGGCGGCGAAGGCCTGGTCCCAGCCGGCGTACGTGTCGTGGTCGGTCAGCGCGACGACGTCCAGGCGGGCCCGCAGCGCGGCGCGGACCAGCTCGGCCGGGGTGTCGGTGCCGTCGGAGAGGCGGCTGTGGGTGTGCAGGTCGATGCGCAACGCGTGCCTGGGCCTGACGATCGGGAGCGGGACGGCGCGATCCTACGGCGCGGAGCGGCTCAGCTCCCGGCGAGCCAGGGCGGCGGGGCGCCGTACGGGAGCAGGTCGGCCTCCCGGCCGAGCACGCGGAGGTCGGCCACGCCCAGGTCCTCGAGCAGCAGCACCCCGGCGTCCTGCGGCCGGAGGACGGCCCACAGCCAGCGGCCGCCGGACTCCCCCACGTATGCCGCCCGGTCCGCGGGTGTCGGCACGGACCACATCGGCGCCGGGTGGCCCGAGACGTCCAGCTTGGCGTGCGGGGACCCGCCGAGCCGGTCGCCGGGGTCGGGACCGGGCAGCCCGGCCAGCCAGGACCCCAGGCCCACACCCGGCTCCTCGGCGACCAGCGTGAGGTCGGCCGGGCCGCCCAGCGGGCTGGGGCCGCTGACGACGGTCGCGGTGGCCCGCACCCCGGCCACGTCGTCGGCGCAGTGCAGCAGCGCGGTCACCACCCAGCCGCGCAGCAGCGGCCAGGGCAGCCAGAACGGCACCGCCGAGTCGGCGGTGAGGTGGGCGACGTAGGCGGCGCTGGGGCGCCCGGAGGGCTGCAGCGGCACGACCTCGCCGTGCTCGGCGCACGTCCAGCGGTTGGCCCAGAGCCCGGGAGGGCGAACCTCGCCGCCGCAGCGGGGACAGCTCGGGTGGCCCTTCACGGCCCCGACGCTGCCGTGATCGCGCCCGCGACGTCAAGCCGCTCGCCAGGGCCGCTCGCCAGGGCTCGCTCGCCAGGGCCGCTCGCCAGGGCCGCTCGCCCGCCGGCGCCGTACGGTGGACCGCGTGCTGGTCCCGTGCGTCGGCGCCGTCGTGCTCGACCCCGACGGGCGGCTGCTGCTGGTACGCCGGGCGAACCCGCCGGCGCAGGGGACCTGGTCGCTGCCCGGCGGGCGGGTCGAGCCCGGGGAGGACGGCCCGGTAGCGGTCGCCCGCGAGGTGCTCGAGGAGACGGGACTGCGCGTGGCGGTCGGGGCGCACGTGGGCTCCGTGCGCCGGGCCGGGCCCGGGGGCCTGGTGTACGACATCGCCGACTACCGGTGCACGGTGACCGGGGGTGAGCTCCGGGCCGGTGACGACGCGTCCGACGTCGGGTGGTTCACGGTGGCCGGGCTCGACGACGTGGACACCTCCCCCGACCTGGTCGCGACGCTGCGCGGCTGGCAGGTGCTCTGACTCAGGAGTTCCAGCGCAGCAGCACCCTGGTCTCGCGCTCCCACCCGAGCACCGACACCGTGCCGGTGTCCAGGCGGTACCGCGCGCCCTCCTCCGGTGCCTGGCCCAGCCAGCGGGCCGTGAGCACCCGGAGCAGGTGCCCGTGCGCGACCACCAGCGCCCGCTCCGCGGCGTGCTCCCGCACGCGCTCGACGACGCGGTCGACGCGCGCAGCCACCTCACCGGCCAGCTCGCCCCCCGGTGCACCGTGCTGCCACACGGTCCAGCCCGGGACGCGCTCCCGGATGTCGGCCGTGGTCACGCCCTCGTACTCCCCGTACTCCCACTCCACCGCGTCCTCGGTCACGACGGCGTCCGGGAAGCCGGCCAGCCGGGCGGTGTCGCGGGCCCGCCGGCGAGGGCTGGTGAGCACGAGCCCGAAGTCCACGTCGGCCAGCCGCGGCGCCAGCTCCCGGGCCTGCCGCTCGCCGACCTCGGTCAGCGGCAGGTCCGTCCGGCTGGTGTGCCGGCCGTCGCGGCTCCACTCGGTCTCGCCGTGGCGCACGATCCACAGCTCGGGCTGGAGGGTCGACACGCCGGGTCAGCTCTCGCGCGGTACGGGCCGGGGCTCCATGTCCCCCGCGTGCTCGCGCTTGGGCACCATCACCCGGCGGCGGAAGACGCACACGAGCGTGCCGTCCTGCTTGTAGCCCCGGGTCTCGACCGAGACTACCCCGCGGTCCGGCTTGCTCGCGGACTCCCGCACGTCCAGGACGGTCGTCTCGCCGTAGACGGTGTCCCCGTGGAAGGTCGGCGCCACGTGCCGGAGCGACTCCACCTCGAGGTTGGCGATCGCCTTGCCCGAGACGTCGGGTACCGACATGCCCAGCAGGAGGGAGTAGATGAGGTTGCCGACCACGACGTTCTTGCCGAACTGCGTCGCCTCCTGCGCGTAGTGCGCGTCGAGGTGCAGGGGGTGGTGGTTCATCGTGATCAGGCAGAAGAGGTGGTCGTCGTACTCCGTCACCGTCTTGCCCGGCCAGTGCTTGTAGACCGCGCCGACCTCGAAGTCCTCGTAGAAGCGTCCGAACTGCATGGCACGACAGCGTGCCGTACCGCCGTGGCCGCCGGTAGGGGCGCCACCCGGGCAGTGGGAAACGTCACCCGATCGCGACGCCCGGGCGCAGCACCACCGGCGGGCCGTGGTGGGAGGCGTCCGCGAGGACGCGGCGCCCGCCGTCCGGATGCAGGGTGACGGCGACCTCGGGGGCGACCCCCGGGGCCAGGCTCGGGTGCTCCATCCCCACCCGGACCACCGGGCCCCGGCGACCGGCGTCGGCCAGCACCTCGGCGAGCCCCGCCTGCTCGGCGTCGGGCAGGTAGAGCATGACGACGGAGTGCCAGACCACGGTGAGGACACCCCTGCCGGCCGGAGCCGAGAGCTGCTCGCGCAGCCAGGCCGTCGCGGGGGCTCGGTCGACCGGGCCCGGCACCTCCTCGGCCACCGCCAGCGCGGCCGCGAGCCGGTCGTGCCGGTCGACGTGGTCCGGCCACACGAACGACGTGAGCCGCGTCCGCCCCTCGGCGGTCGTGGGGTCCACCGGATGCAGGTCGCAGCCGCGCCGTCCGACGACCTCGACCTCGCGGGCGACCCGGGCCACGTCCGGCCGTACCGGCCCGCGGACCGCGTCGACCAGCTGCACCGGCGACCCGGCCGGGCCCCACGACCAGCCGTCACCGGTGATGTGGAAGCGGTCCACCCGCAGGTTGAGGCCGGCGCTGGCGCCGAGCTCGAGCAGCCGGACACGGCGCAGCCCGGTGCGGGAGCAGGCGTCCAGGATGCCCGCGACGAGCGCGGCCGCCCGGCCGGTCTCGTTGGTCTGCGGCACGATCTCCAGCGCGGTGCGCAGCTCGTCGACGTGCTCCGCCACCACGTCGCGCGCCACCTCCCACGCCCCCTCCGGGCGAGCCGTCCCGCCCAGCGTCCGGTAGTAGGGCGCGAGCAGCGGCGCCCGCCGCTCCAGCACGAGGCGGTAGAGCCCGCCGAGCAGCCGCAGGTCGACCACGGCGTCGGACGGGGCGCCCTCCCAGCCGGCTAGCACCGTCCGGAGAACTCCCCCGGACTCCCAGTCCTGCGCCATGCCTCGCGCCAGCACCCCGTACAGAGGTGCACCGAGGTGGTCGAACTCCGCTGCCCGCTCGCGCAGCCACGTGTCCGGCGTCGCACCCACGGGTTCACGGTAACCAGGGCGGCGGCGGGTCTAGCATCGCTCGCGGTGCCGCGAGCGCGGCCGACCCAGCGACCTGCGGCGCGAGGTGCCCCCATGACGTTGCCAGGGCACGACGCCGTCGTCGACTGGGCCCTGTACGTGGCGGGCAAGCGTCAGCCGGTTCCCACGTACCAGGAGGCCGTCCGCCGGGCTCGACGGGGCGACGGGTTCGTGTGGATCGGGCTGCACGAACCGGACGAGCAGGAACTGGCCGGCATCGCCGAGGACTTCGACCTGCACCCGCTTGCGGTGGAGGACGCCATCCACGCGCACCAGCGCCCCAAGCTCGAGCGCTACGACGACATGCACTTCACCGTGTTCAAGACGGTGCGCTACGTCCCGCACGAGTCGGTGACCGAGGCCAGCCAGATCGTGGAGACCGGCGAGGTCATGGTGTTCCTGGGTGCGGAGTTCGTCGTGACGGTGCGGCACGGCGAGCACGGCAGCCTGCACGCCGTGCGCGAGCGGCTGGAGTCCCAGCCGGCGCTGCTGGCCCTCGGGCCCTCGTCCGTGCTGTACGCCGTCGCCGACGCCGTGGTCGACACCTACCTCGACGTGGCGGCGCAGCTCGAGGACGACATCGACGACATCGAGGAGCGGGCGTTCTCCCGGGAGCGGGACCGCGACGACATCGGGCGCACCTACCAGGTGAAGCGCGAGCTCCTCGAGCTGCGCCGGTCCGTGACACCGCTGGCGGCACCGCTGCGGCACCTCGCCGAGCAGCCGGTGGCCGAGGTTGACGAGGAGATCAGGGAGTACTTCCGGGACGTCGAGGACCACCTCACGCGGGCTCGGGAGATGATCGCGTCGTACGACGAGCTGCTGACGTCCATCATCCAGGCCAGCCTCGCCCAGCTGTCGATGGCCGAGAACGAGGACATGCGCAAGATCACCGCCTGGGCCGCGATCATCGCCGTCCCGACCGCCATCGCCGGCATCTACGGCATGAACTTCCGCCACATGCCCGAGCTGGACGAGCGGTGGGGCTACCCGGCCGTCCTCGGCGTCATCGCGGTCATCTGCCTCGT
>DATHTV010000080.1:0-3847 GCA_035462845.1 Jiangellales bacterium | reverse complement strand
TCAACGCCGTGGCGCGGTACGCGGACCACCTCGACCTGTTCACCACGGCGTCGGACGGCCGGGTCATGTCGACCTGGTGGGACGTCCGTACGGGATGGGCCTCCTGGTTCCACCTGTTGGGCGGCGTCGCGGCCAACGGCGCCACCGTCACGGCGGTGGCCCGCTACCCCTCTCACCTCGACGTGTTCACGGTGGGCACCGACAACCGCGTCTACAGCGCATGGTGGGACGAGCGGACCGGGTGGCGGGGCTGGTTCCGGCCGGGCGACCAGACCTGCCGCCCCGACTCGACGGTCACCGTCGTGTCGCGGTTCCCCGACCAGCTCGACCTGTTCACCACGGCGTCGGACGGCCGGATCGTCTCGACCTGGTGGAACCTCCGCGGCGGCTGGGGCAGCTGGTTCCAGGTGTCCGGAGGGGTCGCCTCGTCCGGGTCGCCGGTCACCGCCATCGCGCGCTACTCCCACCACCTGGACCTCTTCGTCATCGGTACCGACAACCGGGTCTACAGCACGTGGTGGGCGCCGTCGGGCGGCTGGGCCGGCTGGTTCAACGTGTCCGGCGGCGTGGGCAAGCCGGGGGGCCAGGTGGCGGCGCTCTCCCGCTTCACCGAGCACATCGACGTGTTCACCGTGGGCTCGGACGGTGTCGTCTACAGCACCTGGTGGGACGGTGCGTCCGGCTGGGCCGGCTGGTTCCGGCTCGGCATCACCTGACCCCGGCGTCGTACCGGTCCAGCTGCTGCCGGGCGGCCGCGACGACGCGGTCGGCCGGCAGCCGCAGCAGGGCCGGGTCGGGCTCGCCGGCCCACGGGTCGCCGCCGCCGACGCCCTCGGCGGCGAGGGCCAGGTGCTGCGGGCGGTCCCGTGGAGGACCCCACGAGGCCGGCGTGACCGGGCCGAAGAGCACCACCGAGGGCGTGCCGAACGCCGTGGCGAGGTGGGCGGTGCCGGTGTCCCCGCAGACGACGAGCCGGGCGGCCGCCACCAGGGCGGCCAGCTGGAGGATGCCGGTCCGCCCGGCCAGCACGCTCTCCCCGGGTAGGCCGGCCAGAGCAGCGACCCGGGCCGCCAGCGGCCGCTCGGACGAGGTCCCGGTCACGACCACGTGCTGCCCGTCCGCAGCCAGTGCGCGCCCCACCGCGGCGAACCGCTCGGCGGGCCAGCGGCGGCTCGCGAACGCCGCGCCGGGGTGGAGGACGACCGCATCCCGTACCGGTGGCGCACCGGCAGGCGGCGGCAGCCCGAGGTCGGCCGGGTCGGCCGGCGACGCCATGGCCTCGCGGACCAGCCGGCACCAGCGGTCGGTCTCGCGCTCGCCCTCGCGCCAGGCGGGACCCTCCACCCCGGCCGGAACGCAGCCGAAGGCGACGAGCCGCCCGGGCCGGGTGGCGAGCAGCAGCCGGTGGCTCTCCGGGCCCTTGCCGTGCAGGTCGACCGCGACGTCCGGGCGCCCACAACGTCCCGCCAGGGGACGCAGCCCGCACGTGTCCAGCACCTCGTCGACGGCCCCGCATGACAGGGCGAGCGGTTCCAGCGCCGCCGGCGCCGCCAGCACCACATGGTGCGTCGGCAGCGCCCGGCGGATGCCGCGGAGCGCGGGCACCGCCGTCAGCAGGTCGCCGAGGCCGAGCGCTCGCAGGACCAGGGCGACCGGTCGGCGGCTCAGGGCCACGAGCCCTCGACCGACGGAGTCACGAGGATTTCCCGGATCTCGCAGCCGGCGGGCTGAGCGAGGGCGAAGAGCACCGTCTCGGCGACGTCCTCGGCGCGGTTGAGCTTGGCGTCCGGCCCGGGCTTGTACTGCTCGTCCCTGCCGTCGAAGAAGGCCGTCTGCATCCCGCCCGGCAGCAGCAGGGTCACGCCCACGCGTCCCTGGGTCTCCGCGACCAGCGCGCGGGTGAAGCCGACCACCCCGAACTTCGACGCGCAGTACGCCGTGGCGTCGGACAGGGCACGCACGCCCAGGGTGGACGCGACGGTGACGACCCGCCCGCCGGAACGCTCCAGGTGCGGCATGGCAGCGCGGACGACGGCCGCGGTGCCGAGCAGGTTGACGAGGACGACACGGTCCCACTCCTCCCCGGGCACGTCGACCAGCCGGCCGCACCGGTCGGTCCCGGCTGCGGTGACCACGGCGTCGAGCCCGCCGAGCCGCTCGGCGACCCGGCCCACCGCCGCCTCCGCGGCCCGGGCGTCGACCAGGTCGACCAGCTCGGAGTCCACGCCCGACTCCGGGACGACCCGGTCGAGGCAGACCGGGTGGGCTCCCCGGTCGCGTAGGGCCTGGACGACGGCGGCGCCCAGCCCGGAGGCGCCACCGGTGACGAGCACACGGTCGGGGACGTGGGTCATGGGTGGTCTCCTCTGGTCGTCGGGTGGAGTGCAGCGGCCCGGACGAGCCGCGTGCTCGAGCGCCCCTGCAGGTAGGGCACGGCGACGGCCTGCCCACCCCACGCGGAGAGCACCTCCTGCTCGGGCAGGCGGGCCCCGGCGTAGTCGCCGCCCTTGACCCACACGTCCGGACGGATGCTCCGGAGCACTCGCTCGGGGGTGTCCTCGTCGAAGACGGCCACCGCGTCCACGCACTCCAGAGCCGTCAGCACCCGAGCACGGTCCGCGGCCGTCACGAGGGGGCGCGGCGCGCCCTTGAGCCGGCGGACGGACTCGTCGGAGTTGAGGCACACGACCAGGCAGTCGCCGAGGCGCCTGGCAGCCTCCAGCGTGGCGACGTGTCCGGCATGCAGCAGGTCGAAGCAGCCGCCGGTGGCGACGACCGTCCCCCCGCCCGCCCGCACCCGGGACAGCACGTCGTCGACGTCGGCGAGGGCCGGGGCAGACGAGGGCCGGCTCGCTGTCGCTGCCCCCGCGCGCGCACCGACAGCGGACGCGCCGCCCGCCTCGACGAAGTCGGTCGCCGCCAGGACCGCCGACTCCACGGCCTCGGAGACGACGGCGCCAGCCGCCAGCTGGACGGCAGCCCGCGAGGCAAAGCGGTCTCCCGCGCCGCACGGATCGTCACCGGCCACCGGCCGGGCGGGGACCAGTGCCGGCACCCCGTCGCCGTACGAGAGCAGGGCGCCGCGCGGTCCGAGGGTGATCGCGACGGCGGAGGCGTCCCAGCGCCGGACGAGCGCGTCCGCCCGCGTCCCGACCGCCGCGAGTCCCGTCCCTCCCACCGAGCACGCGGCCTCCGCTTCCGCGGCGTTCGGCGTGACCAGTCGGGCCGCGGGCACCGGGTCCGCCCCGCGAGGATGCGGGTCCCAGACGACCGGGACGGCGCGGGCCGCGTCCGTCAGCAGCCGGCGGAGCTCCTCGACGGCGGTCGTGCCGCGGCCGTAGTCGGACACCAGTACGGCGTCTGCCCCTCGCAGCGCCTCGGCGACCTCGGCCGGGATCGTCCCGTCCGCCACCGCCCCGGTGCCGCGGTCGATCCGGACCAGGCCACGGCTCCCGGCGAGGACGCGGTGCTTGACGGGCGTCGTCCCGCTCGCCGGCAGCGCCAGCAGCCGTACGGACGGGGCGAGCAGCGACACCAGCTCGGCGGCCGCGGGGTCGTCGGCGAGCGGGCTGACCAGGACGACCTCGCAGCCGTCCGCCGCGGCGAGGGTGGCGGCGAGCCCGGCGCCGCCGGCCCGGCGGCGCTCGTCGTCCACCTCGACGACGGGAGCCGGGGCGTCGGGGCAGAGCCGGCCGACCGACCCGACGGTGTCGATGTCGAGCAGGACGTCGCCGACGACGACCACCAGAGGCGCCGTCACGCCGACTCCCCGGCGGCGACGGGTGCGCCCGCGGCCAGTGCATGGTCGACGGCGGCACAGAGCATGTGCAGGGCGACGAGGTGCAGC
>DATHTV010000079.1:0-10563 GCA_035462845.1 Jiangellales bacterium | reverse complement strand
CCCATCCATGCCGAGGACGGTCCGCGCCGGCCGTCCCGGGCATCAACCCCGCGACGTCCCGCCTCGACCGGGACGCTGTCCCGGGCCGGGCCCCAGGCCGGCCTCACGGGCGCGGTCCTTCGCCGCGGCCCGGTCGGGCAGCTGCAGCTTGGTGAGGATGCTGGACACCAGGTTGCGGACGGTCTTCAGGGAGATGCCGAGGCGCTCGGCGATCGCGGCGTTGCCCAGGCCCTGGGCCAGCAGCCGGAGCACGTCGTGCTCGCGCGAGGTGAGCCGCTCGAAGGGGTCCGGGGGCGGCGTGCGCGCGAACCAGTCCGCGACCCGGCGGGCCAGCGCGGCCCCGAACACCGCCTCCCCGCGGGCCACGGCGTGCACCGCCGACAGCACCTCGCCCGGGTCGGCGCCCTTGAGCACGTACCCGAGCGCCCCGGCGCGCACCGCGTCGAAGACCAGGCTGTCGTCGTCGTACATCGTGAGGACGAGGACTCGAGCCGACGGCGCAGCCGCCACGATCGCCTCGATGGTCGCGACGCCGCCGGGGCCGGGCATGGCCAGGTCGAGCACGGCGACGTCGGGCGACAGCGTCGTGACGGCCCGGATCGCCTCGTCGCCGGTGACGGCGCGCCCGACCACCTCCACGCCGGGTTCCCCCGTGAGCAGCGCGTGCAGGCCGTCGAGGAAGACCGGGTGGTCGTCGGCGATCACGACCGTGGTCACGCGGCACCTCCTGCGAGCGGGAGAGCGGCCACGACGGTGGTCCCGCCCCGCTACCCGGGCGCCACCTCGACCTGCCCGCCGAGCTCAGCGGCCCGCTCCCGCATCGCGGACATGCCGACGCCGGAGCGGACGTCCGGGGGTGGCCCGACCCCGTCGTCGACCACCCGGACCTCGAGGCGCGAGTCCTCCACCCCGAGGTGCACCTTGCACGAGGTCGCGTTCGCGTGGCGGACGGTGTTCGCGACCGCCTCGACCGCGATCCGGTACGCCGCAGTCTCGACCGCGGCCGGCAGGGCGCCCAGGTCGCCCGACGTCGAGACGGTCACCCAGGGAGTGTCGAGGTCGCCCACGTGCTGCCGCAACGCCCCGGCGAGCCCGAGCTCGTCGAGGGCCGGCGGCCTCAGGTCGTACGCCAGCCGGCGGACGTCCCCGACCAGGCCGGTCGTCCCTTCCCGGACAGCGGCCAGGGCGTCGACGGCCCCGGCGGGGTCGCTCTCCACGAGCCGGCGGGCCGCCTCCGTACGCATGCCGAGCCCGGCGATGGCCGGCCCGAGCTCGTCGTGCAGCGCACGTCGCAGCCGGCGGCGCTCCTCCTCGCGGGCGAGGACGATCCGCTCGCGGGAGCGCTGGAGGTCGGTACGCAGGCTGAGCTCGCGGGCCGCGGCTCCGACCTGCCGGGCCAGGTCCCCCAGCAGCCGGCGGTCGGCACCGCTGTACGGGGCGCCCGGGGCCCGGGCGGCAAGCAGGAGGGAGCCGATCCGCTCGCCCCGGTCCACGAGCGGGAACTCGGCGAGGTCGTCGGCGGTCATCCACCGCGGCCGCGTGCCTGCCTCCACCCGCCGCTCCAGGGCCGGGACGTCGATGGCCACGTACGGGGCCCGCAAGGCGTCCGCGACGTCCGCGGCGACCGCGGGCAGCAGGTCGGCGGCACCGGCGGCGTCGAACCTGCGCCCGAGCCGGGTCAGCGCCGAGTACGGGTCGTCCCGGTTGCCGTACAGCATCCGGCTCACCCCGCGTTGCAGGGCCACCCGCATCGGGTTGACGGCGACCGCCACGACGGCAGTGGCCACGATCGCCGCCGGCGTGGTCGTGCCCCCGCGGACGAAGGCGCCGACGGCGCTCACGACGACCAGGTAGAGGCTGACGACGCTCGCGGTGAGCAGGCCGTAGACCAGACCGCGGTTGAGGATGAGCTCGAGGTCGAACAGGCGGTGCCGGGTCACGGCGACGCCGAGGCCGACGACGAAGGGCAGCGCCGCCAGGCCGATCCACGCCGTCGGGAGGCTCTCGCCGAGCAGCACCTGCGGCAGGAACCAGCCCGCCAGACCGGCGGAGATCGCCAACGTCGCGGTGCCGACCAGCCAGCGCATCTGTTGGCGCTCGATCCCGTCACGTGCGCGGCGGAGCTGGGCCACCGACAGGGTCGCCTGTGTCAGCAGAGTGGCGACGACGACCAGCGAGCCGCCGAAGATGACCAGGCCGATCCACTGCAGACGGTTGCTGCTCCCGGGCGCGACGAGCGCCGCCCAGGCAGCGGTCACCCAGAGCGGTGCCGCGGCCAGCACGGCCGTGGCCGCCCGCCGGTCGG
Organism: Jiangellales bacterium; assembly: GCA_035462845.1. GTDB lineage: Bacteria > Actinomycetota > Actinomycetes > Jiangellales > Jiangellaceae > DASTQL01. The sequence goes on along the minus strand of DATHTV010000079.1, from coordinate 8,258 downwards.
CCAGCCGGCGGAACGGGCGTGGGAAGAGCAAGGCGAAGGTCAGCCCACCCGCCCAGCCGGTCAGGTAGGCGGCCTGAGTCAGGCCGAGGTAGAGCCCGCTCAGCAGCCGGTCGGGCACGCCGACCGTGGGCAGCCCGAGCAGGGTGGGCACCGTGCTCGTCCCCAGTCCTGTGGCGAAGACCAGGAGCGCACCGGTGGTCACATCGGCCCGCCGCCACCGCACGAAGCCCGCGACCGCCATGAGCGACCCGATGAAGAGCATGGTCGGCCAGGCCGCGAGGAGCGTCCGCAGGACGTCGGGCCGGGCGAGGTCGACCGGGACGTCGAGGCGGTGGTCGTCCCGGACGACGGTGAGCTCGACCGTCCCGCCGACCGGCAGCGCGACAGCCGACCGGGTGCCGGTCAGGCTGCGGCCGTCGATCGCCGTCACGAGGTCGCCGTCGCGCAGCGGGCAGGCCCCGGCGTCCTCGACCACGACACCCTCTGCGGTCCAGTCGGTCGGGCGGACCCCGACCCGTCCGCAGTCGGCGGGCCGGCTGGCGAAGAGCGCGACGAACAGGCCGCAGGCGGCGACCATCACCGCCGCCAGGAGCAGCGGGGGCCACCGCCGGGGCACGACGTCAGGCTAGTCCTGGCTAGGGTGCGCAGCCGTGGCTTCGAGCGTGCCCGACGAGGTGGGCGTCGGGCCGTGGGTGGGCCCGTGGCCCGACGACCCGCGCCTCGACCCCGATCTGCTGGCGCACGGTGACCGCCGCAACGTGGCGGACCGGTACCGCTACTGGCGGCTGGAGGCGGTGGTCGCCGACCTCGACCAGCGGCGCCACCCGGTGCACGTCGCGGTGGAGAACTGGCAGCACGACTTCAACATCGGCTCCGTGGTGCGAACGGCCAACGCATTCCTGGTCGCCGAGGTGCACGTGGTGGGCCGGCGCCGCTGGAACCGGCGCGGTGCGATGGTGACCGACCGCTACCAGCACGTGCGCCACCACGCGTCGGTCGCGGACCTGGCGGCCTGGGCGGCCGAGGCCGGGCTTCCGCTGCTGGGCGTGGACAACCTCCCGGGCTCCGTCCCGCTGGAGACCTACGACCTGCCGGAGTCGTGCGTGCTGGTGCTGGGTCAGGAGGGGCCGGGCCTGTCACGGGAGGCGCGGGCGGCGTGCGCCGACGTGCTGTCGGTGGCGCAGTACGGGTCGACCCGCTCCATCAACGCCGGGGCCGCGGCGGCGATCGCCCTGCACGCCTGGGTGCGCCGCCACCGCTTCGGCCAGCGCCCGGGTCCGGGATGAGGAGCGGCGGTCAGACGAGGTCGATGAGGTCCTGGACCGAGTTGCACACCAGCGTCGGGCGGTACGGGTAGCGGTCGGCCTCCGCGCGGGTGGTCGAGCCGGTCAGGACCAGGACGGTACGCATCCCTGCCTCGAGCCCGGAGCGGACGTCGGTGTCCAGGCGGTCGCCGACCATGACGGTGTTCTCGGAGTGGGCCCCGATCCGGTTGAGCGCGCTGCGCATCATCAGCGGGTTGGGCTTGCCGACGAAGTACGGCTCCACGCCGGTGGCCCGCGTGATCAGCGCCGCGACGGCGCCGGTCGCCGGGATCTTGCCCTCCGCGGACGGGCCGGACGGGTCCGGGTTGGTGGCGATGAAGCGCGCCCCGTCCTCGATCAGCCGGATCGCCCGCGTGATCGCCTCGAACGAGTACGTGCGGGTCTCGCCGAGGACGACGTAGTCGGGGCTCTGCGCGGTGAGCACGTACCCGATCTCGTGCAGCGCGGTGGTCAGCCCGGCCTCGCCGACCACGTGCGCCGTGCCGTTGGGGAGCTGGGTGTCGAGGAAGGTCGCCGTCGCCAGCGCGGAGGTCCAGATCGCCTCCGCGGGCACGTCGATGCCCGACTGGAGCAGCCGGACCCGAAGGTCGCGCGGCGTGTAGATGGAGTTGTTGGTGAGCACCAGGAACGGTCGCTCGCGCTCGCGGAGCCGCTGCACGAACTCGGCCCCGCCCGCAAGCGCGTGGCTCTCGTGGACGAGCACGCCGTCCATGTCGGTGAGCCAGCACTCGACCGGGACGTCGCCGAGCGGGTGGTGCGTGGTGGCCTCGGGCATGGACGACACCGTAGGCCCTGCCGGTGTGCCAAGGTCTGTCATGTGGGTGAACGAGTGGTGGTCGTCGGCGGCGATGCCGCCGGGATGAGTGCGGCGTCGCAGGCGTCCCGGACGGCCGCGGCGACCGGCCGCGACCTCGACGTCGTGGTGCTCGAGCGGGGCAGCTGGACCTCCTACTCCGCCTGCGGGATCCCGTACTGGGTGGCCGGCGACGTCGACGGCCCGGACGGGCTCGTGGCGCGCACGCCCGAGGAGCACCGGGCCAACGGCCTCGACGTCCGCACCCGGACCGAGGCGGTGGGCCTGGATCTCGACGCCCGTACGGTGGAGGCGCGTGACGTCGACTCAGGCGAGGCCGGCCGCATCGGGTTCGACCAGCTGGTCGTCGCGACCGGGGCGCGGCCCGCCCGCCCGGACCTCCCGGGGATCGACGCCGCGGGCGTGCACGGTGTCCAGACGCTCGGCGACGGCGCCGCCCTCATCGACCGGCTGGACTCGGAGCAGCCCCGCCGGGCCGTGGTCGTCGGGGGTGGCTACATCGGGATCGAGATGGCCGAGGCGTTCGTCCGTCGCGGGCTGGACGTCACGCTCGTCGACCAGGCTGCCGAGCCCATGAGCACCCTCGACCCGGACATGGGCCGGCTGGTCCGCAAGGCCATGCAGAGCATGGGGATCACGGTGGTCACGGGGGCCGGGGTCGACGGCTTCGAGACCCGCCCGGACGGCCGGGTGGCCGCCGTTGCCGCCGCCGAGACCACGTACGAGGCGGACGTCGTCGTGCTCGGGCTCGGCGTGCAGCCCGAGTCCACCGTGGCGGGGGCCGCGGGGATCCCGCTCGGGGCGTCGGGCGGGATCCGCGTCGACCTGCGCATGGCGGTCCCGGGGTACGACGGTGTGTGGGCGGCCGGCGACTGCGTCGAGTCCTTCGACCGGGTGTCGCAGACCTGGGCGCACGTACCGCTGGGCACGCACGCCAACAAGCAGGGCCGGGTGCTCGGGACCAACCTCGGCGGCGGCTACGCCACCTTCCCCGGCATCGTCCGGACGGCGGTGAGCAAGGTCTGCGACCTCGAGATCGCCCGGACTGGCCTGCGGGAGGTCGACGCGACCCGGGCGGGCTTCCGGTTCGTGGCCGAGGTGGTGCGGTCGACGACCCGGGCCGGCTACTTCCCGGGGGCGGAGCCGTTGACGCTCAAGGTGATCGCCGAGGACGGCACGGGCCGGCTGCTCGGCGCCCAGGTCGTCGGACGCGAGGGCTCGGCCAAGCGGGTCGACGCGCTGGCGCTGGCCCTGTGGAACGAGATGACCGTGCACGACCTGGCCATGGTGGACCTCTCCTACGCCCCGCCGTTCGCTCCCGTCTGGGACCCCGTCCTGATCGCCGCCCGCAAGGCCGCCGACCGCCTCCGCGGCTGACCCCGTACCGGACGGGGTGTTGACGGCCGGTGACCCACCGCGCCACCGTGAGCGGGTCGCGATCACGGCTCGGCGAGGGGATGGCGTGCGGTGAGCGAGATCCAAACGACCCCCGCGGGGCGTGACCAGTGGGGCAGCAAGCTGGGCTTTCTGCTCGCGGCGATGGGCTCGGCGATCGGGCTGGGCAACATCTGGCGCTACCCGTACGTCGTCTACGAGAACGGCGGCGGCGCATTCCTCATCCCGTACTTCGTCGCGATCGCGACCGCCGCCCTGCCGATCCTGATCATGGAGTACGCGCTGGGCCACCGTTTCCGGTCGGGCGCGCCGCACGCCTTCCGCGAGATGAGGCGGAGCTGGGAGTGGCTCGGCTGGTGGCAGGTGCTCGTCGCCTTCCTGATCAGTACCTACTACGTCGTCATCCTCGGCTGGTGCCTCGCCTACTGCGTGTACTCGTTCGGCACGCAGTGGGGCGACGACACGGCCGCCTTCTTCATCGGGGACTTCCTCGGGACGTCCGACGGCGGCGCCCCCACCGGCTTCTGGGAGGTGGGTGGCCTCCAGTGGAACGTCCTGGTCCCGGTCGTCATCGCGTGGGCATCGGTCTACGTCATCCTGCGGCGTGGGGTGGCCCGCGGCATCGAGATCACCGCCAAGATCCTCATGCCGCTGCTCGTCCTGCTGCTGCTGGCGCTCGTCATCCGCGGCATCAGCCTGGAGGGTGCGACCGAGGGCCTCAACGTGCTGTTCACCCCGGACTTCGGTGCGCTCGGCGACCCCGGCGTCTGGATCGCCGCGTACGGGCAGGTGTTCTTCTCGATGAGCATCGCCTTCTCGATCATGATCGCGTACGCGAGCTACCTGCCGCGCAAGACCGACCTGACGAACAGCGCCTTCGTGGTCGGGCTGTCCAACGCGAGCTTCGAGTTCCTGGCCGCCATCGGCGTCTTCGCCGTGCTGGGCTTCCTGGCCGTCGCGTCGCAGTCGGAGGTCACCGAGGTCGCCGGCACCGGAGGGGTGGGCCTCGCGTTCATCGCCTTCCCACAGATCATCAACACGCTGCCGGGGTTCAACAGCCTCTTCGGCGTGGTGTTCTTCGGCGCGCTGTTCATGGCCGGCATCACGTCGGCCGTGTCCATCATGGAGCCGGGCATCGCCGCCGTCCGGGAGAAGTTCCACCTGCGACGCACCCCCGCGGTGAACTGGATCTGCGGGTCGGCCGCGCTGGTGAGCCTGCTCTACGTCACCCAAGGCGGGCTGTTCTACCTCGACACCGCCGACCGCTTCCTCAACAACTTCGGCCTGGTGATCTGCGGGCTCGCCATGGTCGTGCTCGTCGCCTGGGTGGCCAAGGAGCTGGACACCCTGCGCGACCACGCGAACGCAGTCTCCTACATCCAGCTCGGGGCGTGGTGGAAGTACTCCCTCATGTACGTGACGCCGCTGCTGCTCGGCACCATGACCGTGTACAACCTCTGGACCGAGGTCACGACGCCGTACTCCGACTACCCGTGGAGCGGCCTCGTCGTCGTCGGCTGGGGGGTGGTCGCGCTGACGCTGGTGGGTGCGATCACGCTGCACCAGGTCCGCAAGACCCACGAGATGCGTCTGGACGGGTGAGCGCCGTGGACACCGCCGCGATCGTCATGCTGCTCTTCGGTGCCGTCTTCCTCTGGGGAGGCGTCACCGTCGCCGCCGTGCACTACTACCTGGCGGCCAAGCGCGACCCCGGCTGACCGGCGCTGCCACCCGACTGAGGCGGCCTCAGCCGGGCCGGACCCGCTCGCCGCCGATCCAGGTCGCCTGGGCCCGCAGGTCGTCGGAGAGCCAGACCAGGTCGGCCCGAGCACCGGGCGCCAGCCTGCCGAGATCGGACCGGCCCAGGGCGTCGGCCGGCACCCTGGTCGCCGCGTCGACCGCGACGGCGAGGTCGACCCCGCACGCCACCGCGTTGCCGAGGGCCTGGTCGAGGGGTGTCGCGGCGCCTGCGACGGTCCCGTCGGCGAGCCGCGGCGGGCCACCGGGGCCCGTCGTGACGGCATGCCCGGCCAGCTCGTACGTGCCGAGCGGCCGGCCCATCGCGGCGACCGCGTCGGTGACGAGCATGACCCGCCCTGCCGCCGCGGCGAAGGCGAGGCGGAGGGCAGTCGGCGCCACGTGGTGCAGGTCGGCGATCAGGCCCAGGGTGAGGCGCTGGTCCGTGAGAGCGGCACCCACGGTGCCCGGGTCGCGGTGGCGCAGCGGACGCTGCGCGTTGAAGAGGTGGGTGACCATCGACGCCCCGGCCTCGGCCGCCGCCGCGACGACGTCGTCCGTGGCGTCGGTGTGACCGACCGACACGCGTACCCCGGCCGCGACGAACCGCCGGATGGCGTCCAGCGCGTGCTCGCGCTCCGGTGCCAAGGTGACGTACGACAGCGCGCCACCGGCACCGGCGCGCAGCAGCGACTCGACCCGTTCCGGAGTCGGGTCGCAGAGCAGATCCCCGCGGTGGGCACCCCGCCGGGCCAGCGCGAGGAACGGGCCCTCGACGTGGACACCGAGGACGCGGGCCGCTCCCCGCACGCGCGTGAGGCCGTCCCGCCGCGAGGTGAAGGCGCGGAGGCTCGCCTCGAGGTCAGCGAGCGGCGCCGTGACGAGGGTCGGGACGACGGAGGTCACGCCGGTCTCGGGCAACCGCCTCAGGACCTCGGCCCAGCCGCCGTCGTCGGCGGTGGCCAGGTCCACGCCGAACGCCCCGTTGAGCTGCGCGTCGACGAGGCCGGGAGCGAGGATCCCGGACGGCAGCCGGACCGTCTCGGCGTCGTGGCCGGGCGAGCCAGGCCCCGGGCCGTCCCCGGCCCCGGTGGCGATGACCGTGCCCTCCGCCACGAGCACCCACCCCGGGGCGCGGACAAGCGGGTGCGCCGCCCGGGGCTCGACGACGCGGGGGGCCTGGAGGACGTACATCCCACGATCATGGAGGCTCGGAGGGGATCGGGACACGGCCGGTTCCGGGGCTTCCGGTCACGCCCCGGACGGGCAAGGATCACCGCAGGGCAACGGCGCCGAGACGAGGGAGACGACACATGACCGAGTTCAGCGGCGTGGGGGTTTCCCCGGGACGGACCGTCGGTCCGGTGGTGCGGATGCCGGACCCGGTACCCGAGCCGCCCGAGGGGGCGCGTCTCGACGACGGGGCGGACCGGGAAACGGCCGCCGCTCGGATCGGGACGGCCGCCGAGGCGGTCCGCGACGAGCTGGACCGTCGCGCCGCGCGAGCCGAGGGCGACGGCAAGGCGGTGCTCGAGGCCACCGCGCTGATGGCGGCCGACCCGACGCTGGTCAAGTCGGCGGCCAAGCGGGTGACCAGCGGCGGCGCCGCCCCGGAACGTGCCGTCTGGGAGGCCGCGGCCGAGGTGTCGGCGATGCTCGAGTCGCTCGGCGGCTACATGGCCGAGCGCACCCGCGACGTGGCCGACGTGCGGGACCGGCTCGTCGCCGAGCTCACCGGCCGGCCCGCACCCGGGGTACCGTCGCGGGACGAGCCGTACGTGCTGGTCGCGCACGACCTCGCGCCCGCCGACACGGCGACGCTGGACCCGGATCTCGTCCTCGCGCTCGTGACCGCCGAGGGCGGCCCGACGTCGCACACGGCGATCCTCGCGCGGGCGCTCGGCCTGCCGGCCGTCGTCGCCGTCTCCGGCGTGCTCGAGGTGGCCGAGGGCGCGGTGGTGCTGGTCGACGGCGCCGCCGGCACGGTTCGTGTGGACCCCTCGGCCGAGGAGATCGAGAAGGTCCGGGCCATCGCCGCGCGGGAGCGGACGTTCGACGGTCGCGGCCGGACGTCCGACGGCCGCGAGGTGCAGCTGCTGGCCAACGTCGGCGATCCCAAGGGCGCCGCCGGTGCTGCCGGTGCGGGTGCCCAGGGCGTCGGCCTGTTCCGTACGGAGTTCTGCTTCCTCGACCGCTCCGAGGCGCCGTCGATCGACGAGCAGGTCGCGGCCTACCGCACCGTGCTCTCCGCCTTCCCGGGGAAGAAGGTCGTGGTGCGGACCTTGGACGCCGGCGCCGACAAACCGCTTCCGTTCCTCACCAACACCGACGAGGCCAACCCCGCCCTGGGGGTCCGCGGGATCCGGACCTCGGGCCGGTCCCCGCAGGTGCTCGAGGACCAGCTCGAGGCGATCGCCCGGGCGGCGTCGCAGGAGCAGGCGGACGTGTGGGTGATGGCGCCGATGATCGCCACGGCCGACGAGGCCGCCGCCTTCGTGGCGCGGTGCGCGCACCACGGGCTGGGCACGGCCGGGGTGATGGTCGAGGTGCCGAGCGCGGCTCTGTGCGCCGACTCCGTGCTGGCAGAGGCGCACTTCGCCAGCATCGGCACCAACGACCTCACGCAGTACGCCCTGGCCGCGGACCGACTGATGGGCGAGCTCGCCACGCTCAACGACCCGTGGCAGCCGGGGGTGCTCCGGCTCGTGCGGGCGACCTGCGAGGGGGCGGCCCAGCACGGCCGCCCGGTGGGGGTGTGCGGGGAGGCGGCGGCCGACCCCGCCCTTGCCTGCGTCCTGGTGGGGCTGGGGGTCAGCAGCCTCTCGATGACCCCGCGGGCGCTCGCCGACGTCGCGGCGGTGCTCGGCGCCACCACGTACGACACCTGCCTCCAGGTGGCCCGGCACGCCGCCGACGCGCGGACCGCGGCCGAGGGACGCGCGGCCGTCCGGGCCGAGCTGCCGGTGCTCGAGGAGCTCGGGCTGTAG
>DATHTV010000078.1:0-4882 GCA_035462845.1 Jiangellales bacterium | reverse complement strand
GGACGGGCGGTCGAGCGTGCCCCGGAGCACGAGGACGTCGTCGCCCAGCTGCTCGGCGACGTCGTCGCACACGCGGGCGTTGGCGGTGGCCGTGGTGGCGAGCACCGGCACGCCGGCGCCGAGGTTGGCGATGGCGTCGCGGATGCGGCGGTAGTCGGGCCGGAAGTCGTGCCCCCAGTCGGAGATGCAGTGCGCCTCGTCGACGACGAGCAGCCCCACCCGGGCCGCGAGGGCGGGCAGGACGCGGTCGCGGAAGTCGGGGTTGTTCAGCCGCTCCGGGCTGACGAGCAGCACGTCGACCTCGCCGCCGTCCAGGGCCGCCTCCACGGCCCGCCACTCCTCGACGTTGGCGGAGGAGATGGTGCGCGCCCGGATCCCGGCGCGTGCGGCCGCGTCGACCTGGGTGCGCATGAGGGGCAGCAGCGGCGAGACCAGCAGGGTCGGACCGGCGCCACGCTCGCGGAGCAGCGCGGTCGCCACGAAGTAGACGGCAGACTTCCCCCACCCCGTGCGCTGGACGACGAGGGCCCGGCGGCGCTCGGCCACGAGCACGCGGATCGCGTCCCACTGGTCGTCGCGCAGCACGGCGTCGTCGCGGCCGACCAGTGCCCGCAGCACCTCCTCGGCACGCTCGCGCAGGCGGGTGTCCCCGCCGGCCACCACCGCGGTCACGACACCGCCGTACTGGCACGCAGCTGGCGCTTGATCCGGCTGAGCATCGCGACCATGCCGCGCAGCCGCAGCGGGGAGACCGCCTCGGCCAGGCCGAGCCGCATCGGCGCGTCGTCCGGGACCGCCACGACCTCGGACGCGGGCAGCCCGTCCAGCCCGGCGTGCAGGATGCCGGCGAACCCCCGCGTGGTCGGTGCCTCGCGCGGGGCGTCGAAGTAGAGACGTACGGTCTCGTCCGGCTCCACCTCGACGGCGAGGAACAGTGGCGACTGGCACTCGTGCACCTGCTCCATGGCGTCCCGCTGGCCCGACCACCGGTCGGGCAGCTCCGGGAGCTCCTCGGAGAACTCCAGCAGCAGCTGCAGCCTCTCCCGGGCCGTCACCGAGGAGAACTCGTCGACGATCTCCGCGAACGGCGCGGGCAGGTCGCTCACGAGGCCGCCCGCGAGGAGCCGGGGCCCTGCTCGATGGGCACCCGCACGCTGTTCCCCCACTCGGTCCACGAGCCGTCGTAGTTCCGGACCCGGTCGAAGCCCAGCAGGTGGGTCAGCACGAACCAGGTGTGCGAGGAGCGCTCACCGATCCGGCAGTACGCGACGACGTCGTCGGCGGGGGACAGGCCCACCTCCCCGAGGTAGATGGCCTCCAGCTCCTGGCGGCCGCGGAAGCGCCCGTCCTCAGCGGCGGCCCGGGCCCACGGCACGTTGGCGGCGCCCGGGATGTGGCCGCCGCGCATCGCGCCCTCCTGCGGGTAGTCCGGCATGTGCAGGAGCTCGCCGGAGAACTCGCCGGGGGAGCGGACGTCGATCAGCGGCCGTCCCAGGTGGCCGAGGACGTCCTCCTTGAAGGCCCGGATGGTGCGGTCGTCGCGCTCGACGACCGGGTACTCCACCGGCTCGCGCCGCGGTACGTCGGTGGTCAGCGGCCGACCCTCGTCCACCCACGCCGTCCGGCCACCGTCGAGCAGCCGGACGTCGGGGTGGCCGAACAGCGAGAAGACCCACAGGGCGTAGGCCGCCCACCAGTTGTTCTTGTCGCCGTAGACCACCACGGTCGTGTCCCGGTCGATGCCGCGCGAGCCCATGACCTCGGCGAAGCGCGCGCCGTCGACGTAGTCGCGGCTGACCGGGTCGTTGAGGTCCAGGTGCCAGTCGATCTTGACCGCGCCCGGCACGTGGCCGGTGTCGTAGAGCAGCACGTCCTCGTCGGACTCCACGACGACCAGTTCTGGCTCGTCGAGGTGCTCGGCCAGCCACGAGGTGGTCACCAGCCGCTGCGGGTGGGCGTACGTGGCGAGCTTGGGGTCGGGGTCCTGCGGGACGGGCACCGGTGCCTCCGGGGTGGACGGGAACGTGCGTACGGGCTGCGCCCTCGGCGGGCGGGGCAGGACCTCCAGGGTCCCCCACCCGGGAACACGGCGGCGTCCTGGGGCGTTCCCTCATGTTGGACCCGATCTCGTCCGGCCCCCGCCGGCGACCGCACCCGAGGAGCCCGCCGTGACCGGTGCCCGCCGTCTCGTGACCCTGTCCGCCGTTGCGCGAGTGCTGCGTGACTCCCGCAAGCCCGGCTCGCCCGGTCTGGGCGAGCGCGTCGCCGCCCTGCCGCGGCTTCTCCGCGCGGCGTTCGGCCGCCGCTACGACGGCCTCTCCTGGGCACGACTCGCCCTGATGGCGGCCGGTGTCGCCTACATCGTCTCGCCGATCGACCTCGTGCCCGAGGCGCTGTTCTGGGTCTTCGGGGTGGCCGACGACGCCGCTGTGGCCGCCTGGGTGGCGGCCGCGGTCCTCGTGGAGACCGACCGGTTCCTCGTCTGGGAGCGCACGGACCCCGCCGCCCGGGCACAGGCTCCGGACGAGGTCCAGGTCGTCCCCGGCGAGGTCGTCGCCGGCTGACGACCCCGCCGACGCGCGGGCCGTCACCCCGGGTCGTGCCGGGCCGCCACCGCGTCGACGGTGTCGGCCTCGGCAGCGGGCTTGTCCGGGCGGTGGCGCAGCACTCGGGCGAAGCGCAGCGCCATGCCGGCCGGGTAGCGCGGTGACGTCTGCACGCCGTCGAAGGCGACCTCCACGACCAGCTCTGGCTGGACCCGCACGACCCACTCGTCGGTCGGGCCGTCCGCGAGGCTGAGCAGGTGCTCGGTCTGCCAGGTGAGCATCGCGTCGGTGAGGCCCTTGAAGGTCTTCCCGAGCATCACGAAGCCGCCGGCCGGGCCGTAGCGACCGCCGGGGTCGAGGGCGCCCAGGTGGAGGTTGGACAACCAGCCGCGCCGGCGCCCGTGGCCCCACTCGGCGGCGATGACGACCAGGTCGAGGGTGTGCCGCGGTTTCACCTTGACCCAGCCTGCTCCCCGGCGCCCCGCGTCGTACGCCGCGGTGAGCGACTTGACGACGACACCCTCGTGCCCGCGGGCGAGGGCGTCGGCCAGGAACTCCTCCGCCGACGCGGCGTCGGGGTCGTCCAGGCGGGCGACCCGGAGCCCCGCCGGGACGGCCGCCGCCAGTGCCGCCCAGCGCTCGCTGCCCTCGGCGCCGACCAGGTCGTCGCCGTCGACGTGGAGAGCGTCGAAGAAGAACGCGGACAGCGGCACCGCCGCTCGCGCCGCGCCCACGTCCAGGCGGCGGCCGATGCGCGCACCGGTCTCCTGGAACGGCCGGGGCCGACCGTCCGGGCGGAGCGCGACCGCCTCGCCGTCGAGAACGGCCGTGCTCACCGGCAGGGACGCCACCGCCTCGACCAGCTCCGGGACCCGGTCGGTGACGTCGTCCAGGGTCCGGGTGAAGACGCGCACCTCCCCGCCGCTGCGGTGGGCCTGGACCCGGATCCCGTCGAGCTTCCACTCGACCCCGGCCGGGCCGGTCCGTCCCAGCGCGTCCGCGACGGACGGGGCGCTCTGGGCGAGCATCGGCTTGACCGGGGTGCCGACGGCCAGCCGGAAGGCGGCGAGTCCGGCCGGACCGTGTGCCAGCACCTGCTCCGCCACCGGCGCCAGGGCACCGGCGACGGTGACCGCCCGCCGGACGTCGGGCGCCGGCACGCCCGACGCGGCGGCCACGGCCTCGGTGACCACACCGTCGAGCGCGCCCTGGCGCAGCTCACCGGACACCAGGCCGGTGAGCAGGCGCTGCTCGGCCGCCGTGGCGCGGGCCAGCAGGGTGGCCAGGCGAGTGCGGCGCTCGCCCGTGGACCCGCGACCGGAGAGACCCTCCAGGCCGGCGAAGACCGCGTCGACCTCGAGGACCTGCAGCGTGGGCAGAGCCGCCGCCGGCGGCATCCCCCGCAGCGACGCCCAGCCGACGCCCGTACGGCGCTGGCGCAGCGCACCGGAGAGGTACGCGACGACGACCGGGACCTCCGGAGGTGCGGCGTCAGCGAGGCAGCCGGCCAGCAGCCGCACCTTGGCCGTCCGGCTCGGGGTGGCGGCGACCGCGGTCGAGGCCTCGGCGACCTGGTGCAAGAGCACGGGCCGATTGTGCCCGGGGGCTCCGACAGGCGGCGCGCGGCGAGGTTGCCCGCCCCTGGACGCCGGCAGCGGGCTGTGGCAGCCTGTCGGCCGTGCGCACCACCCGCCCTCGTACGCCGGCCGTGCCCGGCGTCGTGGGCCCGCGCGCCGTCGCGCCGTCGTGCGCGTGTCGTCGCTGTCGCTGATCCTGCGACCCCGCGGACCGGCCCCGGCCGGCTGCCGCCCCCGACGACATCGAGGACTCCCCGTGCGACTGCCGGACTGGACCCGTGACCTGGCCCGCCGCGGCATCACCGTGACCGCCCCGACCACGGCGGTGCCGGTCGATCTCTGGGCACTGACCGACGACGGCCTCGGCCTGCACCTGCGCTGCCGCGGCACGCGCGTACGGCTCGAGGTCTGGGCGCGCGCGGACCTGCGCCGCGTGGTCGTCGCGGCCGTGGTGGACCTTCCGGGCCACCCGGCGCATGCAGAGCACCTGGTCGACGTGGACGCCGACCCGAACGCGCCGCTGCTCGTGCCTGCGGGGGCACGCCCGGTGGCGACCGCGGAGGTCGACGGGGCGCGCCGGTTCGGCTGGACAGGCTGCGAAGCCGGCCGCCTCAGCGTGAGTGAGGCGGCCGGGCTGCTGGACGAGCTCATGGACGGGCTGCGGACCGGCGTCGTGGGCGCCTCACCGAGCCAGGTCACCGACGAGGTGACCCGGTCTGCACGGGGGCCCCGGCTCGCCCTGCCGAAGGGGGCCGCCGC
>DATHTV010000077.1:0-8798 GCA_035462845.1 Jiangellales bacterium | reverse complement strand
GCCGACCTGCACGGGCGGCTGGTCCAGGCACGCGAGCTCCGGGCGGAATGGAGCGCGCGGGCCCGGGACGGGAAGCCGCCGCGGGTCGGCTCCCACCACGCCGATGCCCGAGCCGCCTCGGCCGACACCACGGACGACCTCGAGGCGCTGGCCGCCACCAACCCGCGTACGGCGGGTCTCGCGGAGCTGCCGTGGGCGGAGGCGCACCGGCGGCTGGGCGTGCTCGCCGCGGACGAGCGGACGCTGCTGACCGTGCCGCGGCTGCGGGAGCTCGAGGCCTCGCTGTCGGCCGCCGGACTCGGCGCGCTCGTGGAGGAGCTGCGCGGGCGCCGCCCGGACACGGCCACTGCGGTCGCCACGCTCGACCACGCCTGGCATGCCTCCCTCGTCGACCTGTGGCGTGAGGAGGACCCTTCCTACGGCGCGGTGGAGGCCCAGTCCCTCGACGCCGAGGTGGCCGCCTTCGGTGAGGCGGACCTGCGCCTGCAGGCCGCGGCCGTCGCGACCGTCCACCGGGTCCACGAGGCGGCCGTAGCATCGGCGGTGGAGCAGAACCCCGGCCAGGCCGCCCTCGTGGCGGCGCAGACGGCCGTCACGACTCAGGTGCGGGGGACGCCGGACCTCGTCCGCGCCGCGCCCGAGCTCATCCTGGCGCTGAAGCCCTGCTGGGTCGTCTCGCCGTATGCCGTGGCCGACCTTCTGCCGCCGCAGCGGCTGTTCGACGTGGTGGTGGTGGCCGGTGCGGGAGCGCTGCGCCCGGCCGAGGCGGTGCCGGCGCTGCTACGCGGCGAGCACGTGGTCCTCTGCGGCGGGGCGCACGAGCAGGTCCCGCCGCCGTACTCCGTACCCGTGGAGCAGGAGCCGGTCGACGACGACGCACCGGCCCGGGCCCCGGAGGAGTCGCTGCTCGAGGTGCTGGGGCCCTCCCTGCCGGTCCACGAGCTGTCCTGGCAGCACGCCGCCAGGGACGAGCGGCTGGTCGCCTTCGCCAACAGCAGCGTCCACGCCGGCCGGCTGGTCACCACGCCGGCGGCATCCGTCGATGCGAGCGCGGTGCGCCACGTTCTCGTGGCGGGCCGAACCTCCGGCGACGACCCGGTGGACAGCGCTGGAGCCGAGGTGCAGCGGGTGGTCGAGCTGGTCCTCGACCACGCCCGCACCCGCCCGTACGAGAGCCTCGCCGTGGTCACCCTCGGACCGGACCACGCCCGCCGGGTCGCCGCGGCGGTCCGGGCGGCGCTGTCCCGGGAACCCGACCTCGACGCCTTCTTCACCGAGGACGGCGACGAGCCGTTCGTGGTCACGCACCTCGGTCGGCCCCCGGTCGGCGCGCGCGACGCAGTCGTGCTGACGCTCGGCTACGGGCGCACCGTGGACGGCCGGGTGCTCTACCGGTTCGGTCCGCTCGCGCACCCCGGCGGCGACGTGCGCCTGGCCGCGGTCCTCGCCCGCGCCCGGATGCGGTTCACGCTGGTCTCGTCGTTCTCCTCCGCCGACCTCAACGAGCGGCGGCTCACGAGCGAGGGTCCGCGCGTGCTGCGTGATCTCCTCGCGTACGTGGAGCGGGGCGCCCGGGACGGCACCGGCGTCGGCAGCGACGTCGCCGACCCGCTCGAGGACGCTGTCCGTACGCGGCTGGCGGCGGCGGGGATCACGCCGGTGACCCACGTCGGCACCTCCTCCCGCCGGGTCGGCCTGGCCCTGCCCCACCCCGTACGGCCGCGGCGCTTCGTGCTCGCGGTCGACACCGACGGCCCGGCCTGGGCAGCAGCCGGCTCGGTCCGCGAGTCCGTGCGGATCGTCCCGGAGGAGCTCGAGCGGCGCGGCTGGCGTACGCACCGGGTGTGGTCGGCCGCGTGGGCGGCCGACCCGGACGGTGAGACCCGGCGGCTGCTCGAGGCCTACGAGCGCGCGGTCGAGGCGGCCGACGGCTACGACGCCGCGGTGGCCGCCGCGGTGAACGACGCCGTCGTCGGGCTGCCCGACGCCGCCGTCGAGTCGGCGCGGGCGCAGGGGACGGTCCGGAGCCCGCGACCACGCGGGGCGCGGCCGCCGGTGCGGCCGGGACGGGACGCCAGTGGGTACTCCCTGGTCGAGCTCGTCGCTCTCGCCCGGTGGGTCGAGTCCGACGCCGGGCTCCGCACGGAGGGCGAGGCGGCCGACGAGCTGGCCCGCGAGCTGGACCTGGTGCCGGCCGGGGCTCGCGTCGACGCGCTGCTGCGGCACGCGGTCCGGGCCGGGCGGGCCGCGGGCGGCGGGCCGGACCGGCTGGACCTCCCGGCCGTCGACGGCTCAGTGCGTTCCGAGGGCCCCCCGGAGGCCGGGACGCCTGCGGACGGCGGGACATCTCCGGAGGATGAGACGCCCTCAGAGGCTGAGCAGTCGTCGGACTCGGCGAAGCCCTCCGACGCCGAGCCGCCTGCGGACGCCTGGGAGCCGGGACCCGAGGTGGAGGCCCAGGTGACCGGCCCGGAGCAACCGCCGGAGCCGGATCAGTCGACCGCGGAGGAGGAGCAGTCCCCAGACGCCGACATGGGGACACCGCCCGGGCCCGACCCCTCCGAGCCGATCCGGGGCAACGAGCCGCGCTGACCCTCGGGTCCCGGCCGCCGGGGCACCGGCCGGTCACGTACGGATACCCTGAGCCCACCCAGCGATTCCGGAGGAGCCGAAGCCGTGCGCGTCGCCGAGATCATGACCAACGCCACCGTCACCGACTCGCACACCGGGACCCTGCAGGCGGCCGCGGAGATCATGTGGCGGCAGCAGACCGGGTCGGTGGTCATCGTCGAGGACGGGAACCTCGTGGGCATCGTCACCGAGCGCGACGTCCTCAAGGCGGTCGCCTCCGGCAACGACGTCGGCTCCACCGCGGTGGGGGACGTGATGACCCAGGACGTGATCACGGTCGGTCCGGACACCCCCATCCGCGACGCGGCGCGGATGATGGCGCAGCACTGGATCCGCCACCTCCCCGTCGTGGCCGACGGCGAGCTGGTGGGCATCATCAGCCAACGCGACGTGACGGGGGTGTTCGCTGCGCTGTGGCGCGACTCGGGCTTCCCGGAGATCGACACCGACAACCTGGTGCGGGCGAAGCGCCTCCAGCGGCTCGAGCCGGGTGACCTCGACTGAGCTCGCCGTACCGCAGCAGGGTCCGGTCATGAGCAGCGACTCCGGCTGGGACGACGACCTGGTCGTCCTCCCCGACACCACCACGGACGAGAGCCCCACCGGCTGGGGCGAGGACGACGAGTCCAACGACCGGCGGCTTGCCGAGGAGCGCCCGCCGCACTGGTGATTCCTGCGGGTGGCAGCGGGTGTCAGGGCCGCCAGCCCATGCGGTGTCGAGCCCTCGGTAGGGCGTCAGGCCTCAGGCGTGGGGCCGGAGCCGGCCGCGTGCGGCGGGCTGCCCGCGGTCAGGCTCTGCTGGGCGCGCAGGAGATCGCGGATCTCCTGCAGAAGCAGCACGTCATCCGGCGGGGCCGCGGGCTCGTCCTCGGCGCCGGCGGCGCGCTTCTCGCGGTAGGTGTTCATCGGCAGCACGAAGACGAAGTAGATGATCGCCGCCACCAGCAGGAAGTTGATCGCGGCGGCGATCGCTGCACCCAGGTCGACGAAGGTCGCCGGGTTGTCGGTGATCTGGAACCCCAGACCTGCGGCGTCGGAGGGTCCGAGCGCCGCGATCACCGGGTTGAGGATGTTGTCGGTCAGGGCCGCGACGACGGCGGTGAAGGCCGCGCCGATCACGACCGCGACCGCCAGGTCGATCACGTTGCCTCGGGTGATGAACTCGCGGAAGCCCTTGATCACGTTGCCCATGTGGCGTCTCCGTCCTCGTACCGTCGAGGCTCCCCCGATGCCGAGCCGGCAATGACGGTAGCGGGATGGGGACGATCGGGCCGGAACGTCACGGGTCGGACGGCGGTGGCCGCAGTGACAGGGACAGCCTGGACGTGACCGCCGCCGCAGCGAGCCGTCCTGCCTGCTCCCGGCTCGACGCGACGACGAGCAGCGCGCCCTCGGTGAAGGAGACGTCCTCGCCCCCCGGAGGGGTCGCGAGCACCGGGACCCCCGCGGCAACGACGTGAGCCTGCGCCTCGCCCATGGTGTCGGTGGCGATGAGGTCGACCCGGTCTCCCGGCCGGACGAGGGCGACGGCGCCCTCGTCGGCCACCCGTACCGGCGTGGCGACGAGGGCGTCGCCCCAGCCGTCGAGCAGTGAGCGACCGAGCAGGCGCACGTCGGTGAGCGGCTCCCCGGCCCGGACGGGCCCGGCGAGTACCCGTCCCCCGACGTCCTCGTCGGGTCGGAGGGCGCCCTCGGGCACGATGTCCTCCGGCAGTGCGACGGGACGCAGGTCTGCGCTCGTCAGCCGCACCCCGCCGGGCAGGTCGGCGACGGGTGCGAGCACGTCGACGGTGGGCGGGGGTGGCGGCTGGAGCGCCTGGAGGCCGAGCGCCACCGCCCCGGCCGCGAGACCGCCGGCGAGCAGGCCTCGATGCCACGACACGGCGCGGGCCAGGCCCGCCAGGCGCCCCGCACCGGTCGACCGGCGCGGGCCGTCAGCGGCCACTGGCGCCGAGTCGGGGATGAGCCGGGCTGGAGTCCATGGCCGCGAAGCCTAGGAGCGCGGACGGGCTCCGCGCGGCGGCCGTCCACAGGCGGGCGGTGACGCCGGCGGCCGGGATCCGCTCCGGGCTTGTGCCGGGGAGCCTTGCTGGCCCGAACCCGCCTTCGGCGTACCGATCGGCCGCGCCGAGGGCGGGGTCAGGCAGTGAAGCGGTGCGTGGCGTGGGGTGGGTGCCCGGGGTCGCGCGGAGCGGGACTGGGTGCCCGGGGTCGGGCGGAGCGGTGACCGGGTGCCCGCGGTCAGGCGGCGCTGGTTCCGGCCTTGGCCGCGGCGCCCGTGCGCTTCCCGGACGAGCCGGAGCCTGAGGAGCCGGACGAGCCCGAGTCCGAGGAGCCAGACGAACCCGAGGAGCCCGAAGAGCCCGAGCCAGAGGAGCCCGAACCCGAGCCCGCCGACCCGGAGTCCTTGGCCCCCGAGCCCGACGAGTCCGCGGCCGCGCCGGCCGGTTCCTTCGCCTTGTCCGGAGCCGCGGGCTTGCCGTCGGCACGGCTGTCGGTCCGGTAGAACCCCGAGCCCTTGAAGACCACGCCGACCGCCGAGTAGACCTTGCGCAGCCGGCCCTGGCAGGCCGGGCAGGTGGTCAGGGCGTCGTCGGTGAACTTCTGCACGACCTCGAGCTGCTCGCCGCAGTCGGTGCAGCGGTACTGGTAGGTCGGCACGGGTCCTCCAGGTCGGCACGGGCAGCGGCTCAGCGGTGCTGTTAGCACTCGCAGCCCTCGACTGCCAATGATGCGCCATGCTCACCCTCCCCGTCCAGCAACCGCCACCCGTGCGCGCCCGTCAGGCGACGCCCCCGGCCCGCCCCGTACCCTGCTGCGAGTGCGTCGCCTGGTCACCGTCCTCGCCGTCGTGGCCGGTCTCCTCGTGGTGGCGCTGGTCGCGGGCACCGCGCTCACCGTGTGGTCGGTCCGGCGGCCGTTCCCCGACTACTCGGGCGAGGTGACCCTGCCGGGACTGCGCGGGGACGTCGAGGTGCTGCGTGACGAGCACGGCATCCCGCACGTGTTCGCCGACGACGCGGAGGACCTGTTCCGCGCCCAGGGCTACGTGCACGCCCAGGACCGGTTCTGGCAGATGGACTTCCGCCGGCACGTCACCTCCGGCCGCCTCTCCGAGCTGTTCGGCGAGAGCCAGGTGGAGACCGACACCTTCCTGCGCACCCTCGGCTGGCGGCGGGTCGCCCAGGCGGAGCTGCCCCTGCTCGACCCGGCGTCGCGCCGCTACCTCCAGGCGTACGCGGAGGGGGTGAACGCCTGGCTGGACAGCCGGTCCGGCGGTGAGCTGGGCCTCGCCTACACCCTGCTGGGTCTGCAGGGCGGCGACACCGCGCCGGAGGACTGGACGGCCGTCGACTCCCTGGCCTGGCTCAAGGCCATGGCCTGGGACCTGCGCAGCAACATGGTCGAGGAGATCGACCGGGCCCTGCTCGCCGCCGAGCTCCCCGAGAGCCGGGTCGAGCAGCTCTACCCCCCGTACCCGTACGACCGGCACGCCCCGATCGTCGCCGACCAAGACCTCGCGACGCCGGTCGGCCAGGGCCGCGCCGTCCCCACCGGCGAGGCGGTGTCGACATCCACCACCACCGACCCGCGCCCGGCCGTGCCGGAGGGCGCCCGCCGGGCCCTCGCCGCGGTACGGGAGCAGGCGCAGGCCCTGCCGGCGCTGCTCGGCAGCGGCCCCGGCGTCGGCTCCAACTCCTGGGTGGTCGACGGGTCGCTCACCGAGTCGGGGTCCCCGATGCTCGTCAACGACCCGCACCTCGCGCCCGGGGCGCCGTCGATCTGGTACCAGGTGGGCCTGCACTGCCGGGACGTCGGGCCGCAGTGCCCGTTCGACGTGACCGGCTTCAGCTTCTCGGGGCTGCCCGGTGTGATCATCGGGCACACCCCGCGCATCGCCTGGGGGTTCACCAACCTCGCACCTGACGTCGCCGACCTCTACCTCGAGGACGTGCGGGGCGGCGCCGCCCTGGTCGAGGACGGCGAGCGCGTGCCGCTGGAGCGGCGCACCGAGCGAATCGAGGTGGCCGGCGGCGACGACGTGGTCGTCACCGTCCGCTCGTCGCGGCACGGCCCCCTGCTCTCCGACGCGTCGGAGGAGCTGCGCGACGTCGCCCGGGACGCCCCCACGCCCGCCGACGCGCCGCCCCCACCTCCCGACGGCTACGCGGTGGCGCTGCGCTGGACGGCGCTCGAGCCCGGCACGACCGGCGACGCGATCTTCGCCATGAACGCCGCGACGGACTGGCAGTCCTTCCGGGCGGCCGTCGCCCTGTTCGAGGCGCCGTCGCAGAACGTCGTCTACGCCGACGTCGACGGGGCGATCGGATACCAGGCACCGGGGACGATCCCCGTGCGCGCGGGCGGCGACGGCCGCTGGCCGGTCCCCGGCTGGACCTCGGCGTACGACTGGGTGGGCACGATCCCGTTCGAGGCGCTGCCCAGCGTCACCGACCCGGACGAGGGCTTCGTGGTGACCGCCAACCAGGCGGTCACCGGCCCCGCGTACCCGTTCTTCCTCAGCCGCGACCAGGCGTACGGCTACCGGGCGCAGCGCATCCGGGACCTGGTCGAGCGGTCGGGTCCGCTGGACGCCCAGCGGATGGTCGACATCCAGACGGACAGCTGGAACGGCAACGCCGAGTTCCTCGTGCCGTTCCTGCTGCGGGTCCCGGCGCTGGGGGACTACTACCGCGACGGCCAGGACCTGCTCCGGGACTGGGACCTCCGGCAGACACCGGACTCCGCGGCCGCCGCGTACTTCAACGCGGTGTGGCGGAACCTGCTGCGGCTGACCTTCCACGACGAGCTGCCCGAGGAGCTGTGGCCCTCCGGCGACGGCCGGTGGTTCGAGGTCGTCCGCGGCCTGATGGAGCGCTTCGACGACCCGTACTGGGACGACGTCGGCACCGACACTGTCGTCGAGACCCGGGACACGATCCTGCGCCGCGCGATGGAGGAGGCCCGCGACGACCTGACCCGCCGGCTCGGCAAGGACCCGGCCGGCTGGACGTGGGGGCGCCTGCACGCCCTCGAGCTGCGCGACGCCACCTTCGGCGAGTCCGGCATCGGGCCGGTGGAGGCGCTGTTCAACCGCGGCCCGTACGAGGTGGGCGGGGGCAAGGAGGTCGTGCTCGCCAACGGGTGGGACGCCGCGGAGGGCTACGAGACCGACTGGGTGCCGTCGATGCGCATGGTCGTCGACCTGGCCGACCTGGACGCCTCCCGCTGGGTCGACCTCACCGGCATCAGCGGGCACCCGTACCACCGCCACTACGGCGACCAGACCGACCTCTGGCGTACGGGAGGCACGCTGCCGATGGTCTCCGGCCGGGCAGCGGTCGAGGCGGCGGCGCAGGACCGCATGCTCCTGGTGCCCGGTGACCCGGCACCCTCCTGACGGAGTCGGCCACGCCGGGGACGGTCAGCGGAACCGCAGCACGCCCCCCGGGGTCACGGCCGCCGCCACCGGCACGTCGTGCCGGTCACGTGGCACCGGCAGGTCGAGCACCTCGCCGTCGTGGAGCAGCACGCAGGTGAACGCCCGGCCGGCCACCCGCGCCAGCGCCCGGTCGTACGAGCCCCCGCCCCGCCCCAGCCGGACCCCGCGCCGGTCGACGGCCAGGCCGGGGACGAGCACCGCCCCGGCGCGGGTCACCGCTCCCGGTCCCAGCCGGGGCCCGGCGGGCTCGAGGAGGCCCCGCGTGGCCGGGCGCAGCGCCGCGTCCCCCTCGTGCACCGCCCAGTCCAGGTCGCCGTCGGGCAGCAGCACCGGCAGCAGCACCTCGGTTCCGCGATCCAGCAGCGCGTCCAGCAGGGGTCCGGTGCCCGGCTCCTGGCCCACCGACACGTACGCCCCGACGACCCGGGCGCCCGCGACCTCCGGCGTACCCAGGAGCCCGTCGCACACTGCCCGCGCCCCGGCCGCCAGCTCGGCGGGGCGCAGGCCGCGGCGCGCCTCCAGCAGGCGACGGCGCAGGGCGTCCTTCGCGCCGGGGACGTCCTCGAGCGGGCCGCGGGGCACGGGGTCACGCTACGACCCCCGGTCGCTAGGGTGACGCGCATGACCCATCGCGTGACCAAGGCGGTGATCCCGGCCGCCGGGCTCGGCACCCGCTTCCTGCCGGCCACGAAGGCCACGCCCAAGGAGATGCTGCCGGTCGTCG
>DATHTV010000076.1:0-2612 GCA_035462845.1 Jiangellales bacterium | reverse complement strand
CCTCCCCTCGGCGTCACTGAACCGGCGCAGCCGCCGGGCCCGGTGCAACCGGGCGTTACGCGCGCCCGGGTCCGGGTCGGCCGCCGCCCGCACCCGCGCACACTCCTCCCGCAGCTCCGGCAACGACACCCACCCGGCCAGCTCCACCAGCCGCGCCTCCGCGGCCGGGTCCACCGCCACCGCCGCGGCCAGCACCGCCACCTGCGAGGGAGCACCGACGACGGGTCAGAGGGCCTCACCGAGCCGGGTCCTGCAGCACCTCCAGCAGGACTCGCAGGACCAGCACCGCGCCCGCGGCGAGGCCGACGTAGCCGAGGATGTGGGCCAAGGGGGTCGCCCCGGCGACCATCGGCCCCGCATCGGACAGCAGCAGCAGCGCCGAGACCGTCCCCACGGCACCACCCAGGAAGGCGAGCAAGCCCCGATGGGCCAGCCGGGTGAGAACGGCGACATCGCGCGGGTCGGACAGGTGACTCGTACGCATGCGCAGCTCACCCCGCTCCACCAGGGTGGCCAGCCGGTCGAGGTGGTACGGCGCCCGGAGCAGCACCGGCCCGAGGTGGACGGCTCCGTCGCGCGCAGCCTGCCCCACCGCTGCCGGCTCGAGTCGCGAGGCCATGAGGTCACGACCGACGCGCTCGACGGCAGTCATCAGCGCGTACCCGGGCACCAAGGCGCGCAGCGTTCCCTCGAGCGTGACCAGTGCACGGAACATCGTGGTGGTGGACGGTGGCAGCCGCATCCCGAAGCGCGCCGTCACCGCCAGGACCTCACTCAGCGCCGCCGCGTCGGGAGTCCTGCCCCCGTCCAGGTGTTGGGCCATGAACCGGGCAAGCGCGCGGTCCAGCGCGTACACGTCGACGTCCGGCGGGGCCGAGGCCACGGTGAGCACAGCCTCGCGCAGCCGTACCGGGTCTCGGTCGCGTACGGCGCTGAGCATCGTCACGACGGACGACCGCTCGAAGGCGTCGAGCCGCCCGGTGGCACCGAGGTCGAGCAGGCCGATCCGGCCGTCGTCGAGGAGGAACACGTTCCCCGGGTGGGGGTCTGCGTGGAACCGCTCGCCGGCGAGCATCGCGGCGAGCTCCGCCCGGAGCAACGTGTCGGCGAGCTCGGTTCTCGACTCGAGGTCGACGGACCGCCCGGCCGACTCCAGCTGCCCCACGCTCCTCCCTCGCAGCCGTTCGGTGACCAGGACCCGGGCAGTGGACAGCTGCTCGTGAACGTCCGGCACGTGGATGCGCGGCTCGGTCTCCAGTCCTGCGGCCACCTCGACGGCGCTACCGGCCTCGACCCGGTAGTCGAGCTCCTCCCGCAGCCTGGTCGAGAACTCCTCGGCCAGCGCGGTCACGCCGTACGAGCGTCCCCAGTCCGTCCGTCGCTCGGCCACCCGGGCGACGTGGCGGACGATGGCGAGGTCACGGTCGACGACCTCGGCGATGCCGGGTCGCTGCACCTTGACGACGACATCCTCGCCGCCCGGGAGCCTGGCGCCGTAGACCTGACCCAACGACGCAGCGGCGATCGGCCGCCAGTCGAAGTCCGCGAACACCTCGTCGACAGGCCTGCCGAGATCGGCCTCGAGCACCTTGCGCACAGCGTCCGGCGGTGCAGGAGACGCGTTCTCCTGGAGTCGCGCGAGCTCCTGGGCGGCAGCCAGCGGCAGGACGTCCACGCGAGTGGACAGCAGCTGCCCCAGCTTGACGAAGACCCCACCCGCCTCCTCGAGTGCGCGGCGTGCCTGGCGGGCCCTGTCCACCACCGGCTCGCCGCCGGTCGGCTCCGCGGTTGCTCGTCCGTCCCGGCGATCCAGACCCAGGACGCCGCCGAGGCCGTGCCGGACGGCGATCCGGGTCACCTGGCTGAAGCGCCGGGTCACGGCGATGCGCCGCCGCGCCGCCCGAAGTGGCCGGGGAACAGCCAGCCTCGGCGGGGGCGGTGCCACCGGCCGGTGGACGGCGAGCATCTCGAGAACCACGATGGTCACCATCACGAGGGCAACGACCAGGACGGTGGCGACGAGACCGAAGGCTGCGGATCCCGTGTCCTCCACCAGAGCCACCGCGGCGACGAGGCCGAGGGCATAACCGATCAGCCCCGCAAGGAGCGTCGTCGTGAGCGAGAGCCGAGCCGCTCCGAGGAGCCGGCGGCCGAGCCACGCGAGCAGGAGTACCCACGGCAGCGCGCTGAGCACCACCCACGGGGAACGGAAGCTGTCCAGGATCTCCATCAGGCACCATCTCGACCCTCCCGACCCCGTGGCACGGCTGGACAGGGTCACAGGTCCCCTTGCGCAGTTCGGCCGGCCGGTCAGGCCGGTAGTCGCGGGCCGGACACGCCGATGGCCCCCGTCCGTGGGCGGGGGCCATCGCGGGGGGAGGGTCAGGCGGTGCGATGCGTGTTCGGCACGTCCGCCCCGAGGCCGTCGGAGGCCGACGAGTCGGGCGTCCCCTCCCCGCCGGTGCCGAACATCGAGCTCGTCGGGACCTCGCTGTCCGGCGCGTACCCGCTGTCGACGGAGTCGCCGTACCCGGAATCATCCCCCTGCCGGCTCTTGTCGACCTCCTGCTTCGCGGTGTCGACCGCGTGCTTGGCCTGCACCTTCGCGTTGT
>DATHTV010000075.1:0-2583 GCA_035462845.1 Jiangellales bacterium | reverse complement strand
GGCTGTCGATCGACGTGCGGCTCCGGCCGGCGGGTCCCGTTCTGATCGAGGTCCTCCAGGTGGAGGGCGCGGGACGGGTGGGGACCCGGACGCAGGGTGGGCACCGGGTCGACGACCTGGCACCTGGCCTGACGACGTTCGTCGTCAGGTGGCCGGACCACCGGGGCCGGACGCCCGTGCGGACGGCCTGGATGCTCCTGTGACACCGACCGGTCGGCAGACGACGGCGTCACGCCTCGTCGAGCAGGACCCGAAGTCGCTGCATGCACCGTCCTCGGGTCGGTCCGATGCTGCCCACCGGGACGCCGAGCCTCGCCGAGATCTCGGCGTACGACGGCCGGGGGTCGGCCATGAGCATCCGCATGAGGGTCCGCCACAGCGGCGGTAGCTTGTCCACCGCCTCGTGGACGTCCCGCACCCGCTCGGCAGCGAGCAGCGACTGCTCAGGCGGCGGCTGCTCCGCTCGCACGTCCTCGAGCGCCTGGTCGTGCCATGACAGGAGGACTCGCTTGCGCTGCGCCAGAACCGCCAGGCACTCCCGGCGCGCCGTCGTCGCCAGCCACGACCCGACGCGTGCCGGGTCCTGGAGCCGGTCGATGTGCTCGAGCAGCCGGAGCCAGGTCGTCTGGCACACGTCGGCCCGGTCGCTCTCGCTCAGCCGGTACTCGGACGTGACGTCCCAGACCAGCCGGACGAACCGGTCGACCAGCGCTTCCCAGGCGTCCGGCCGCCCCTCGGCGGCCCGGGCCACGAGCGCGACCAGCTCCTCCGGATCGCTCTTCCACACCCCTGTCGTCGTCATCCGTCCCCCCTGCTCATCGGTCCTCCCTGGTCTGTCGGTCCCCCTGGCCCACCGGCCCCCTGGTCCGGAACCCCCCGGCTCAGTAGCTGCGCACGCTCGGTCGGAGCTCCACCTCCGTCACCTCGGCCCGGCGCGGGAGCTGGACGCAGGACAGAACGACGGAAGCCACGTCCTCCGGCTGCAGCAGCAGCTCCGGGTGGTAGCCGTCGAGGCGGCCCTCCTCCTCGAACACACGTCGCTGCCGCGGCGTCGCCGTCCGGCCGGGGCGTACCTCGAGCACCCGCAGGTCCATGCCGGAGACCTCGGCGCGCAGCGTCCTGGCGAGCGAGCGCAGCGCTGCGTGGGCGGCGGCGTAAGCGCCCAGCCCGGCGGCCGGGCGGACGGTCGACACCAGCAGGACCACGTCACCGCCGCCGCGCAGGTCGGGGAGCAACCGCTGCACCAGCTCGTACGGGGCTCGCGCCGTCAACGCCAGCTGGTAGTCGAGGGCACCCGCGGGGGTGTCGGCCCAGGCACCGCGGAGGTACTCCCCGGCCGAGTAGACGAGCAGGTCGATGCGCTCGCCGCGCCGGCGCAGCTCCTCCACGACGCGCCGTGGTGCAGTGGGCTCGGCCAGGTCGGCCGTGAGCACGTGACCGGCAATGCCGCACCGGTCGGCAGCCTCGACGAGCGGCCCCGGGCGGCGGGCGACGAGGACGACGCGCGCCCCCGCGCGCGCCAGCGCCTCCGCCACGGCGGAGCCGATCCCCTGCGAGGCACCCGCGACCAGGGCGCTGCGTCCGGCGAGCGGTCCCGTCAGGGCCGGCGCGATGGTTCGGGGCGACGGCACGACACCACCGATCACGGGCCGGCCCGCGCCGTCGGGCAGGCGGGTCGTCACGACGCGGTCCGCACGACAACGGGTTCCGGGAACCACTCGGCCAGCAGGGGGAGCACCTGCGCCAGGGGCGGAGCCGCTGCGTCCCGCTCGGAGATCGAGCTCGCCGGCAGCGGCCACCGCAGGGCCACGTCCGGGTCGTCCCACCGGACGGTGACGTCGTGACCCGGCTCGTAGCGGCGGTCGATCCGGTAGCAGACGTCGGCCACGGGTGTCAGCGCCTGGAATCCGTGGGCCAGGCCGGCGGGGAGGTAGACGGACACGAGCGACTCGTCGTCGAGCAGGAGCTCCTGGTGTCGCAGGAACGTGGGCGACCAGGGCCGCAGGTCGAGGGCGACGTCCCAGACCCTCCCGGCCGAGCAGCGGACGAGCTTGCCCTCGCCGCCGTCGCGGCGGGCGTGCAGCCCGCGCACCACACCGCGACGTGACCGTGACTGGCTGTCCTGGACGAACGCCGCCGGATCGAGCCCCGCCGCTCGGACGTCGTCGGCGTCGAACGTCCGCGAGAACCAGCCGCGCTCGTCCCGCACGGGCTGCGGCTCCAGCAACAGGACGCCCGCCAGCTCGCCCTCGAGAACCTTCACGCCAGCACGTCCTCTCCGACCGGCAGCAGGTAGGTGGCGCCCCAGCCGCCGTCGCGCTCCAGGTCGGCGACGACCTCCTCGGCGATGTCCCAGGTCAGCAGCAGCACGACGTCAGGACGGGCGGCGCGCAGCTCGTCGACCGGGCGGACGGGCACCCCGCACCCGGGGATGCGTCGGCCGTGCTTGGCCGGCGACGCGTCGACCGTGAACGGCAGCAGGTCGGTGGTGATCCCGGCTGCGCCGAGCAGGACGGCGGCCTTCGACGGCGCCCCGTAGGCCAGGACGGTGCGGCCCGAACGCCGCAGGTCGGTGAGGCGGGC
>DATHTV010000074.1:0-19297 GCA_035462845.1 Jiangellales bacterium | reverse complement strand
GCGGTCCTGGCCGAGCTCGTCCGCGACGGGCGGGTGTCGATCCGCAGCCTCGCCGAGCGGGTGCACGTGTCGCGGGCCAACGCCTACGCCCGGGTCGACCGGCGGGTTCGGGACGGCGTGATCACCGGCTTCGGCGCCCGGGTGGACCACGAGCGGGCCGGCCTTGGCACGAGTGCCTTCGTCCTGCTGTCGATGGAGCAGAACGCCTGGCGGGAGGTGTCCCACCAGCTGCGCACGCTGCCGTACGTCGAGCACGTGGCCCTGGTCGGCGGCGACTTCGACGCCCTGGCACTGGTGCGCGCGCCGGACAACGCGGCGCTACGGCATGTGGTGCTCGAGCGGATCCAGGACGTCGCGGGGGTCAAGGCAACCCGCACGTGGCTGATCTTCGACGAGGCTGACGGGCCGGGACCCGGCTGGCGCTGAACCAAGGCGGCTACGCAAAGTCAGACCTGCTTGCCCTGAGTGTTGACGTGATGCCTTGGTCCTGATTGGGTCGAAAGCGAAACATCCATCCTGTCCGTGCCGAGATGCACGCCTCACCGAGCGGGCGGTTCCCCTGCCACCGCGGGCAGCCGAGACCTCACCGGAGGTTCGACAGATGAAGCGATGGCATGTCCTCGCGACGGTGGCCGCGGCAACGGCGCTCTGCGCCCCCGCCCTCGTCGCCCAGGCGGACCCGGGCTCCAAGCCCAACGGCCCGTACCTGATCGACCAGCAGACCGTGAAGCTGAACTCGCTGCGCAGCTACGAGCAGCTCGTCGGCGGACTGGAGACGATCGTCGCGCGCAGCGGTGGCGCGGCCACGCTGGCCTGGGGGCCGTACGAGAGCAACCTCGGGCGAGGGATCCCCGTCGTCGAGATCGGCCACGGTCCCACCGCAGTGATGATCATCGCCCAGCAGCACGGCAACGAGATGGAGACCAGCGACTCCGTCGTGGCCCTGGTCCGTAACCTGGCCGGCAGCTCGGCGCAGGCTCGGGAGCTGCGCGAGAAGCTCACCATGGTCTTCGTCCCGCGAGTGAACGTGGACGGCTTCGACGGGAAGACCGCGGACGGGACCCCCATCGTCGACGAGCGCGGTTTCACCGTCCCGTGGCGGCAGAACTACGACCCGCGCTTCACGTCCTCGCCGTTCCCGTCGTTCTACACCAACGGACGCGGCTACGACATCAACCGCTACCACGCCTTCCGGCCCGAGTGCCCGGTGGACAACCCCAACTGGCCGAACATCACCACCGGCGTCACGAGCTGCGAGACGGTCGACTGGCAGCCGGGTGACGACTACGACTTCCGGCTGGGGAACCCGGTGCCGGAGGCCAAGACGGTCCGTGCCCTGTTCGACCGCTACCAGCCGGCGGTCACCCTGGACTTCCACCACCAGGGCACTCTCCGGGACGCCGACGGCCGGATGGTGACGGGCTCGACGTTGTGGCCGACCGCGGTCGCCACCGCCGACCGCCTCGAGGCCGTCGACGCCGGCGCCCGGGAGCGCTTCGACCGAGGGCAGCTGCTGGCCCGCAAGGTCGTGTCCGTCCTCGTCGACTCGACCGACTCCTACGGCTACGCGAACATCAGCCGCTACCCGGGTGGCACCGAGCCGGGCATCTCGCGAAACGCGTACGGCCTGCTGGGCTCGGGGTCGGTGTTGCTCGAGCTGCGCGGCGGCATCGGCCAGAAGTCGAACGGGTACATCCAGAAGATCGGCTACCAGGTCGGCATGTCTGTGCTCGCCGAGCTGGCCGTCGACCCCGACCTCGGCCACGTCTCGACGGCCACAGCGGACGGCCTGGTCCTCGGTCAGGGCGTCCCGAACGAGGAGGAGAGCGCGGAGGGGACGAACGAGTAGCGCCACTGCTGGTCCTGGGGGACCCTCGCCTCACGGCCGGGGGTCCCCCGCGTCCCGGTCGGGTCAGGCGGGCGCCGGCGCGGGCGTGGTCACGAAGTCGTGCAGCACCCGGGCGAACCGCTCCGGGGCCTCGAGGTGCGGGAAGTGCCCGGCCTTCTCGAACACCTCGAGCCGGCTGCCCGCGATCGCCTGGGCCGCCGCGATGCCGTGCCGCAACGGGATCAGCCGGTCGCGGGCGCCCCACACGACCATGGTGGGCATCCGGGCCACCAGTGACAGCCGGGGAATCGCCGTGACGGTCTGACCGCCCGGGTCGATGACCGAGCGGCTCGTCGCCAGGAAGGCGCGCCGGGTGTCCGCCTCCGCCAGGGACACGAAGCCCCGCCAGCCCTCGACGAGGTCGGCGCGCGGCCGGATCCCCGTCCGGGTGATGCGTTCACCGAGGGCCTCGGCCCGGCTCCGCACCCAGGACGAGGCGAGCACCGGGAGCACCCACTCGGAGCCGGGCAGCGTGGCGGCGCGCAGCGGCAGCCCGACCTCCCGGCCCAGACCTCCGCTGCTGACCAGCACCAGCCGGGCGACCCGTTCGGGGAAGAGGTAGGTGAACTGCATGGCGATGCCGCCGCCCAGCGAGTGACCGACCAGGATCACGCGGTCGAGGCCCAGGTGGTCGAGCAGGTCGCGCACGATCCCCGCATGGGCGCCCAGCGAGTAGTCGCCGACCGGCTTCGCCGACGACCCGTGCCCGAGCAGGTCGGGCGCCACGACCCGCCGGTGCTCGGCCAGGTCGGCCACGAGGTGGGTCCAGTCGCGGTTGGAGCCGAGCAGCCCGTGCAGGAAGACGATCGGCTCGCCGACACCCTCGTCCACGAAGCTCAGGTCGTCGCCGTGCAGCGTCACCGTGCGCGACGCAGGCTCTTCGCCCACCGGCCACCTCCGGGTACTACCCGAGGGTAGCCTACGGAGACGTAGGTTCGGCTAGCGAGCCGGACCGCCGGGCAGGTGGATGTCGACCGGGTTGATCCCCTCGGCGGGCTCCTGCCCGGTGAACTCGAAGACCGTGGCCGGGTCGGGGTTGCCGGCCACCTTCACCAGATCGCCGGTCCGGGAGTAGATGTCGAGCATGCCGGGCGCGGCCGACACGGCCCGCAGCCGCGTCACCGCCGCCGCGACCGTCGTCTCCTCGCCGTCACGGGTACCGCCACGCAGGAGCACCAGCACGGTCGACATCGCCACCTCCGAGGTTCCGGGTTCGGGTCAGCGTCAGCGCCGGCATCAGCGCCGGCAAGTCACGCGGTTGGGCGGGGCGCTCCTACCCGGCCAGGTCCTCCAGCACGCCCCCCACGCGCGGCCACGCCCGGGAGCGCGGGTCGATCAGCCCGAAGTGCCCGACCCCGGGCAGGATCTCGAGTCGGGCGCCCGTGTGCCGTGCGTAGGACTCGGAGAGGGCGAGCGGCACCTGCTCGTCCTCCGCTCCGTGCAGCACGACGACCGGGACCGGTGGGGCGGGCAGGCGTACGGGGTCCACGGCCGCGTACCGGTCGGGCACGTCGTCGGGACCGCCGCCGAGCAGGGCCCGCACCGCACCACCGTCGAGGTCCAGCCGCCAGGCCGCCCCGAGGTCGGCCACCGGGGCGAGGGCGAGCACACCGGTCAGCCCTGCGGGCCGCACGCCGGCCGCGGCGGCGGCCCACAGCGCGAGCTGACCGCCGGCGGAGTGACCGACCAGCACGACGCGGCCGACGTCGACCGCCCCCGGCGCGACCGCATCTACACCAGCCGGGAGGGCCGCCAGCGCGGCGGCGACGTCGTCGAAGGTCCCCGGCCAGCCGCCTCCGTCGCGCCCTGTGCGCCGGTACTCCGGGGCGGCCACGGCCCAGCCGGCGGCTGCGAGGGCATCGGCCATCGGTCGGGTGTGCCTCCGGTCGTACTCCTCGCGCCAGAAGCCGCCGTGCACGAGCACCGCCAGCGGCGCGGGTGGGTCAGCGGCCGCCCGCAGCGGCAGGCGCAGGTCGGTGACCGCCTCGCCCGAGTCCCCGTACCGGAGCACGGCATCGGGAGGCGACGCGGGGCGGGACAGCACGGCGCGCGGGTCACCGGCGCGGACCCGGGGAGTCTCGGACATCACCGCCATCCAAGACCACTACGCTCCCGCGCATGGCCAAGTGGGAGTACGCGACGGTGCCCTTGCTCGTGCACGCGACCAAGCAGATCCTCGACACGTGGGGCGAGGACGGGTGGGAGCTCGTCCAGGTCGTCCCCGGTCCGAACCCGGAGAGCATGGTCGCCTACCTCAAGCGGGAGCGGTCGTGACGCCCGCCGGCCTCACCCCCGAGGCCCGGCTCGAGCAGCTCGGCCTGGCCGTCCCGGACGTGGCGGCACCGGTCGCCGCCTACGTGCCGGCGGTCCGGACAGGCTCGTACGTCTACACCTCCGGCCAGCTGCCGCTCCGGGACGGGGACCTGATCCGTACGGGCAAGGTCGGCGCCGACGTCACACCGGAGGAGGCGGCCGAGTGCGCCCAGCAGTGCGCGCTCAACGCGATGGCCGCCGTGCGGTCGGTGGTCGGCGACCTCTCCGCGGTGACCCGCGTCGTCAGGGTCGTCGGCTTCGTCGCCTCGGCGCCCGGGGTCACGGGCCAGCCGCGGGTGGTCAACGGCGCCAGCCACCTGCTCGGCGAGGTGTTCGGCGACGCCGGGCAGCACGCGCGCAGTGCCGTCGGCGTGGCGGTCCTGCCGCTCGACGCACCCGTCGAGGTGGAACTCGTCGTCGAGGTGGGCACCTGACCTCCTCGCGCACGCTGCCGGACGCGTTGGCGTCCCGGGCCCGCGCGTTCGCGGCCGGGACCGTCGAGCCGGTCACGGCGCGCCCGGCGTCGACCGTCGTCCTGCTGCGCGACACCGCCGACGGCCCGGAGGCGTACGTCCTGCGCCGGCGGGCGTCGATGGCCTTCGCCGCCGGCATGCACGCGTTTCCCGGCGGTGGCGTCGACGCGCGCGACGCCGAGCACCCCCTCGACGCCTGGGCCGGTCCCACGCCCGAGGAGTGGGGCGCACGGCTCGGATGCGGGGCCGCCGCAGCCCGGGGCTTCGTCTGCGCCGCCGTGCGCGAGACCTTCGAGGAGTCCGGGGTGCTGCTCGCCTCGGCGCCGGGTGCCGGGCCCACGCCGCGCTCCGGGGTGGTCGACGCCTCCGGCGACGAGTGGGAGGACGCCCGGCAGGCACTCGTCGAGCGCCGGCTGGCGCTCACCGACCTGCTCTCGGCCCGGGGTCTCGTCCTGCGGTCCGACCTGCTCGCGGCCTGGGCGCACTGGGTGACTCCGCGGTTCGAGGAGCGGCGCTACGACACGTGGATCTTCCTCGCGCTGCTGCCCGACGGCCAGGAGCCGCGGGACGTCTCGGGGGAAGCCGATCGGACAGCCTGGACCCGGCCGTGCGACGCGGTGGCGGCGGCCCGGGACGGCCGGCTGGCGATGCTGCCGCCGACCTGGATCACGCTCGAGGACCTGAGCGCGCACGGATCGGCGGCCGAGGCGCTGGCGGCGGCGGCCGACCGCCCCCTGCCCACGATCACGCCCGGATGGGTCGACCTCGGCGCGGAGGTCCGGATCCTGCTGCCCGGCGACCCGGGCTTCCCGGGCGACGACCCGGGCGACCCGGAGGCACTGGTTGACGGTCGGGCTGGGCCGGAGGTGACGCCGTGACGCTCAACGCCGACCTGCCCTCGTGGTGCCGGCTGGTCCGGGCCGACAACCCGTCGCCGATGACGCTCGAGGGCACGAACACCTACCTGCTCCGTGTCCGCGGCGGCACCGTGGTCGTGGACCCGGGGCCCCTGCTCGACGAGCACCTGGAGCGGGTTGCCGACCTGGCCGGGACCGTGGTGCTCACGTTGCTGACCCACGGCCACCCCGACCACGCGGAGGGATCGGGCCGGTTCCGCGAGATCACCGGTGCCCCGGTGAGCGCCTGGGACCCCCGGCTGTGCGCCCACGCGCCTGCGCTGGGCCGCGACGACGCGCCCGTCGACGTGGCCGGGCTGGACCTGCGAGTCCTGCACACCCCTGGCCACACCGGCGACTCGGTGTGCTTCGTCGTCGCCGATCCGGCCGAGCCGGCGGTGCTCACCGGCGACACCGTGCTGGGCCGCGGCACGACGGTCGTGGCCCACCCGGACGGCGCCTTGGCGCCGTACCTCGCGTCGCTGCACCGGCTGGTCGACCTGGGCGGCATGCGGCTGCTGCCCGGGCACGGGCCGGTGAGAGACGACGCGGCCGCCGTGGCGCAGGACTACCTCAACCACCGGATGATGCGGCTCGAGGAGGTCCGGTCCGCCCTGGCCGGAGGGGCGCGTACGCCCCGGGAGGTCGTCGAGGTGGTGTACGCGGCGGTGGACCCGGCGCTGTGGGATGCCGCCGAGCAGTCGGTCCGGGCCCAGCTGGACTACCTGCGCGACCGCTCCGGATGAGCACAGCTGCCCGGACGGTCGGTGGACCGGCCTGGCGCCGCCGTCGGCCGCCGGCTCAGGGGAGCGTGCGGACGAGCCGGTCCGCGTCCTGCGCGCGCAGGATCGCCCGGATCGGCGCGGCCTCCTCGTCGCTGTGCCGGGCCAGGACGGCCTCGAGCTCGAGCCGCGCGGCCGGGGTGTCGTAGCCGGCGAGCTCGCGCGCGAGGACGCGGCACTGCCGCCGGGTCGAGCGGGCCTCGGCGAGACGGGTCCGCAGGCCCGTACGGGATGTGGGGTGCTGGCGCATATCGGGTCCTCCGACTGATCGGGAGTGCGGTGCTGTGCGGGGCGGTCCGGATCGGTCCGCCGCCTCCAGCATCACCACTCGGGACAGCGATCTCCCGCCTCGCGGACGTGACGTCCGTCGCGTCCGCGCCCGCGAGGCGCGGACCGTGCCGGACGTCACGCCGGCCGGGTGAACGGCCGGTTTCGGCCGGGGCCTCAAGTGTCGGACAGGTGTCCCCAGCAGGTGTCCCGAGCAGCTTGTCCCCGGCAGGTGTCCCAGCCCTCAGCGGGCTCGCCGGCGCAGCCGTTCCACGTCGAGCAGGACGACGGAGCGCTGCTCGAGGCGCAGCCAGCCCCGGCCGGCGAAGTCCGCGAGCGCCTTGTTCACGGTCTCGCGGGAGGCGCCGACGAGCTGGGCGAGCTCCTCCTGGGTGAGGTCGTGCACCACGCGGACGCCCTCCTCGGAGGGGACGCCGAAGCGCATGGAGAGGTCGAGCAGGGCCTTGGCCACGCGACCGGGCACGTCGGAGAAGACAAGGTCGGCGAGCGTGTCGTTCGAGCGGCGCAGCCGCTGGCCGAGCTGGAGCAGTAGCCCGCGGGCCACCTCGGGTCGGCCGGTCAGCCACGTGAGCATGTCCTCGTTGGCCAGGCTGAGCAGCACGGTGTCCGTCACCGCTGTGACGGTGGCCGACCGCGGCCCCGGGTCGAACAACGACAGCTCCCCGAACATCTGGCCCGGGCCGAGGATCGCGAGCAGGTTCTCGCGGCCGTCGCTGGACGTGCGGCCCAGCTTGACCTTGCCCTCGATCACCACGAAGACCCGGTCGCCCGTGTCGCCCTCGTGGAAGAGCACCTCGCCGCGGCCGAGCCGGACCTCCATCATCGAGGCGCGCAGCGCGGCCGCCGCCTCGTCGTCCAGCTCGCGGAACAGTGGCGCGCTACGCAGCACGTCGTCCACTCGGTGCCTCCTCGGCTCCCCGGACGGCCGGCCCGCCCGCGGTGTGTCACGGCTCACAGTCTGCTCGTCCTCATTCTGACCGATCATGCGCCGCGCCACGCTACCGGGCGGACCGTAGGCTGTCCCGGTGCCCGCCCGTCGCCCTGCCGAGGAGTCGCGCCTGGCACTGGTCCGGCGCGCGCGGCGGATGAACCGGGAGCTGGGCGTCCTCTACCCCGACGCACACTGCGAGCTGGAATTCCGGTCGCCGTTCGAGCTGCTCGTGGCCACCGTCCTGTCGGCGCAGACGACGGACAAGCGGGTCAACCTGGTGACCCCCGAGCTCTTCGCCGCGTACCCGACGCCCGCCGCCCTCGCTGCCGCGGACCGCGAGGACGTCGAGCGGATCATCGCGTCGACCGGGTTCTTCCGGGCCAAGACCCAGGCGCTCATCGGGTTGTCCCAGGCCCTCGTCGAGCGCTTCGGTGGCGAGGTGCCCGGCCGGCTCCGGGACCTCGTGACGCTGCCCGGCGTCGGTCGGAAGACGGCGAACGTGGTGCTGGGCAACGCCTTCGGCGTCCCGGGCATCACGGTCGACACGCACTTCGGCCGGCTGGCTCGCCGCTTCGGCTGGACCGCCGAGACCGATCCCGACAAGGTCGAGGCGGACGTCGCGGCGATCTTCCCGCGCCGGGACTGGACCCTGCTGTCGCACCGGCTGATCTGGCACGGGCGGCGCCGGTGCCACTCTCGCCGGCCCGCGTGCGGCGCCTGCCCGCTCGCGGCGCTCTGCCCCTCGTACGGCGAGGGCCCGACCGATCCGGCGGTGG
Organism: Jiangellales bacterium; assembly: GCA_035462845.1. Taxonomy (GTDB): domain Bacteria; phylum Actinomycetota; class Actinomycetes; order Jiangellales; family Jiangellaceae; genus DASTQL01. The sequence goes on along the minus strand of DATHTV010000074.1, from coordinate 10,950 downwards.
CCGCCGCCCTGGTGCGGGAGGTGGCGTGACCGGACCGGACCGGCCCTCGGCGGACTGGCCGCCGGCGGACCGGCCCTCGGCGGATCGGTTGCCGTCCCCGCAGCGAGCCGCCCTGCCCGACTGGATGCAGGCCATCGCCGCCGCCGCCGCGTCCGTGCGTCCCGAGCAGATGTCAGCCTTCCTGCCGCCGGCGGAGGGTGGTCGCAGGTCGGCCGTGCTCATGCTCTTCGGCGAGTCCGAGCGGGACGGGCGCACCGTGGCCGACCTCCTGCTCATCGAGCGCGCGCACGACATGCGCAGCCACGCCGGCCAGCCGGCCTTCCCCGGCGGCGCGGTCGACCCCGGCGACGAAGGGCCGGTCGGCGCCGCCCTGCGCGAGGCGGCCGAGGAGACCGGCGTCGATCCGCACGGTGTCGACGTGGTGGCGATGCTGCCGGACCTGTGGCTGCCGCCCAGCGGCTTCGTGGTGACTCCGGTGATCGCCTGGTGGCGGCAGCCGTCCGCGGTCTCGGTCGTCGATCCCGCCGAGGTGGCGTCGGTGCACCGCGTCGCGCTCGACGACCTGCTGCACGCGGACAACCGGCTGCGGGTCCGGCACCCGTCGGGGCACGAGGGTCCGGCGTTCCGGGTGCACGGCCTGCTGGTCTGGGGCTTCACCGCCGGCCTGCTGGCGAGGCTGCTCGAGGTGGCCGGCCTGGAGCGCCCCTGGGACCGTACGCGCGTGGAGGACCTGCCCGACGACCTGCTGCGGATGGCGATGCGCTCCGCGGCGCACCCCGGCCTGTTCCGGGACTCGCCGGAGGGCTCGGCGTGAGCTTCCTCGGCCTGAACCTCCTGGACTGGTTCCTGCTCCTGCTCGTCCTGGTCGTCGCGGTGACCGGGTGGACGCAGGGCTTCGTCGTGGGCCTGCTCTCCTTCGTGGGCTTCGTCGGCGGGGCGGTGGGCGGGCTGCTCCTGGTGCCCGTGCTGCTGGGCGGGCTGGAGCCGGGCCTGGGCACGGCCGTACTGGCGGTGCTCCTGGTGCTGATCACGGCGTTCGTCGGCCAGGGCCTGCTCGCGTGGGCCGGCAGCGCCATTCGGACGAGGGTCGCCGCCGGGCCCGCCCGGCACGTCGACGCCGCCGGCGGGGCACTGCTTGCGGTGGCCGGCCTGCTGGTCGCGGCGTGGGCGGTCGGCCTCGCCGTGGCCTCGTCGACGATCCCCAACGCCGCGGCGGCGGCCCGCGAGTCCGCCGTGCTGCGGGTCGTCGACGACGTGGTCCCCGTGTCGCCGGAACGGCTCCGCGAGGCCTTCCGGTCCGTGGTCGCGGCCGGGCGGTTCCCCGAGGTCGTCGCGCCGTGGGTGCCGGAGCCGATCGCCGAGGTCGGGCCCCCGTCGCCGGCGCTGACCCGCGACGCCGAGATCGCCCTGGCCTCCGAGAGCGTCGCGAAGGTCGTCGGCCGGGCCGCGGCCTGCGGCACGATCTTGGAGGGAAGCGCGTTCGTGGTCGCCCCCGAGCGGGTGATGACCAACGCGCACGTGGTCGCGGGGGTGTCGGCGCCGACCGTCCAGATTCCCGGCGAGGACCCGCTCGAGGCGCAGGTCGTCTACTTCGACCCACAGGTGGACGTCGCGGTCCTGGCCGTCCCGGGCCTCACCCGGGCGCCGCTCGAGCTGCGTGCGGACGTCGTCCCGGGCGCCGACGCGGTCGTGGTCGGGTTCCCGAACAACGGGCCGCTCGCTGGGGAGCCTGCCCGGGTGCGCAGCCAGCAGGTGCTGCTGGGGCGGGACATCTACGGCGACGAGCGGGTCCAGCGCGAGGTGGTCTCGGTCCGCGCCGACGTGGCGCCCGGCAACTCCGGCGGTCCGCTGGTCGCCGACGACGGCCGGGTGTACGGGGTGGTGTTCGCCGCCTCCCTCACCGACCCGGACACCGGCTACGCGCTCTCCCCGGGCGCCGTCGCGGACGCGCTCGCCCAGGCGGGTGCGTCGGCCGCCGTCGACACGGGCGTCTGCCTGGCCCGCTGAGGGGCTCGGCTCGGAACCGGCCCGGAGACGAAGCCGGGGACCAGGCCGGGCACCGCCCGGGGGACTCAGCGCGGGAGGGCGGACAGCCAGTCGAGCAGCACCTCGGTGAACCGGGCAGGCTGCTCCTCGTGGGGGAAGTGCCCGGCATCCTCGAGGACGCTCCAGCGGTACGGCCCGGAGACGTGGTCGGCCGACCCGGCCGCCGTCCGGAGCAGGACGGTGTGGTCGGCGGCGCCGTGCACCTGCAGGACCGGCTGCTCCACGCGCTGCCGCATCCGTCGCGCGAACCGCCGACCGTCCGGCCGTACGAGGGAGCGCACCGCCCAGCGGTGGTACTCCAGCGCGCAGTGCGGGGCCGGCCACAGGTGCATCGCCGCGCGGTAGCGGGCGGCGGCCTCGGCGTCGGGGAAGTCCGAGCCGTCGGCGGCCCACCGGCGCAGCAGGGTCTCGACGAATGCCCCGCCGTCGGCCACCAGCCGCCGCTCGGGGACGACCGGGACCTGGAAGCCGAGCAGGTGGCCGGCGGAGACGGTCTGGCGCGGGTCGGTCAGCATGGCCCTCCGCAGCACCAGCGGGTGCGGCATCGACACCGACGCGACACCGGCCACTGTCGCGGGGCGCAGGACCGCCGCCGCCCAGGCGACGTAGGCGCCCCAGCCGTGGCCGACGAGGACGGCCCGCCGCTCTCCCAGCGAGCGGACGACGGCCGCGATGTCGGACGAGAGCGTGGTCGGGTCGTACCCCCGGGGGGTCTTGTCGCTGCCGCCGAAGCCGCGCAGGTCCATCGCGGCCGCGTGCCAGCCGTCGGCGGCGAGGGCGGGGATCTGGTGGCGCCAGGCCCACCAGAACTCGGGGAATCCGTGCAGCAGCAGGACGAGGGGGCCGTCGCCGCTCTCGGCCACGTGGAACCTGGCCCCGTTGGCGGCCACCTGGCGGTGGCGCCAGGGCCCGGCGACCTCGACGACCTCGCGGAGCGAGCCTCCGACCGTCACGACCCGCCGCGGCTCAGGGCGGCCTTGGTCTGCGCCAGGCTCGCCTTGGTCCGCTCGGGCGGGGACACCTTGCGCAGCCGGGAACGGCCGACGAGGGCGAGGATGCCGGCGAGGAGCAGGTAGACCGCGGCGACCACGAGGAAGGCCACGGCGGGGTGCAGCCCGGCGGCCACCAGCCCGTACGCGGCGGCGATGGAGAGCAGGATGAAGGCGACCACGCCGAGGAAGCCAGCGGCGCCGAACAGCCCGGCGCCGGTGCCGGCCGCGGCCGCGCTGTCCCTGAGCTCGGCCTTGGCGAGCTCGACCTCACCCCGGAGCACGGAGGTGAGCTCGCGCTGGGCCTGCACGACCAGCTGCCCCAGGGTCGGTTCGCCCGTGGCCGTGCCCACGGTCGGCTGATCGGTCATCGACGGCCCTCTCTCGACGTTGCCGGTCCCGCCGACCCTACCGGCGGGGTGTCGGACGACCTATGCCCGGCGCGGCGGCGTCTCACGCGACGCAGAGGGAGGCGCGGCGGGTGGCGGAGGGTCGGTGACGTCCTCGCGCTGGTACACGTCCGGGATGCCGTCCATGTCGTCGTCGCGCTCGTCCTCGTCGCTGATCCGCCGGTAGACGGTGTTGCGCATCCGGAGGATCACGGTGGCGCCGAGGGCGGCGATCAGCGACGCGACGAGCACCGAGGCCTTGGCGAGGTCCGTGACACCGCCGCTGCCGCCGCCCCGGAAGGCCAGGTCGCTGATCAGCAACGACACGGTGAAGCCGATCCCGGCGAGCATGGAGAGCCCCAGCACGTCGCTCCAGGCGAGGTCGGGGTTGAGCTGGGCCCGGGTGAAGCGGAAGGTGAGCCACGACCCGCCGAAGATGCCGAGCGTCTTGCCCAGCACCAGGCCGAGGACGATGCCCAGCCCCACCGGCTCGGTGAACACCGCGGCCAGCTCGCTGCGCGAGACCGGCACCCCGGCGGCGAAGAGGGCGAAGAGGGGGACGCACACCGCCGCGGAGAACGGCTGGATGCGGTGCTCGAGCCTCTCCGCGGGGGAGTGAGCCTCGTCCCGGTCCCGGCGGACGCGCGTCAGCAGCCCGATCGCCACCCCGGCGACCGTGGCGTGAACGCCGCTGGCGTGCACGAGGGCCCAGGCGGCCAGCCCGATCGGCACGTAGACCCACCAGCCGGTGACCCGCCTGGCCTGCAGCGCGGCGTACAGCGCGAGGAGTGCCACCGCCACCAGCAGGGGGACGACCTCGAGGTCGCTGGTGAAGAAGACCGCGATGATGATGATCGCCAGGAGGTCGTCGACGACGGCCAGCGTGAGCAGGAAGGCGCGGAGCGCGGTCGGCAGCCGCGAGCCGATCACCGCCAGGACCGCGAGCGCGAAGGCGATGTCGGTCGCGGTCGGGATGGCCCAGCCGCGGAGGTCGCCGCCGCTCAGGTTGACGGCGACGTAGATCAGCGCCGGGACCGCCATGCCGCACACCGCGGCCACCACCGGGAGCGCCGCGGCGGCGGGGTTGGAGAGCGACCCCACGACCAGCTCGCGCTTGAGCTCCAGCCCGGCGACCAGGAAGAACACCGCGAGCAGCCCGTCGGCGGTCCAGTGGGCCACGTCCAGGTTGAGGTCCAGCGCCACCGGGCCGAAGGTGAGCTCGGACAGCGCCACGTAGGACTCGCTCAGCGCGCTGTTGGCCCAGACGAGTGCCACGACGGTCGCGGCCAGCATCAGCAGGCCGCCGGTCGTCTCGTTGCGCAGGAACCCGGTGAGCGTGGTGCGCTCGGTGAGGGGAAGCCGCTCCAGGAAGCCGCTACGACCGCCGTGCTCTTGGCTCACGCTCACCTCCGGTCGTCGCGCCCTGACCGACCCGCCGGACCACTCCCGGGAGGACCGGCGGCGCCCAGGCTACCCCGCGACCGGTGAGCCGGAACGTCGCCGTCCGTACGCCGGGAGTCACCCGTTGTGCGCTCGAGCCGTCAGCGGGTGCAGGGTGAGAGCACCCCCCACCGCGAGCACGGGCCCGTCATCCGGCATCAGGTCGAGGTCGTCGCGAACAAACGAGCGGCCGCCCCCATGGCCGCCCCGTGGTCGCAGCCATGATCAGGCTTCGTCGGCGCTGGAGCCTCTCGACAGCCCGCCCTTGATGAGGTCCATGACCGTGGAGTCGGCGAGGGTCGTGACGTCGCCGACCTCGCGGTTCTCGGCCACGTCCCGCAGCAGTCGCCGCATGATCTTGCCGGACCGGGTCTTGGGCAGCTCGGCGACGACCATGATCTGGCGCGGCTTGGCGATCGGCCCGATCTCCTTCGCGACGTGGGCGCGCAGCTCCTGGACGACCGCGTCCCCGTCGTCCACCGCGCCGCCGCGCAGGATGACGAAGGCGACGATCCCCTGCCCGGTGGTCGGGTCCGAGGCGCCGACGACGGCGGCCTCGGCGACCTTGGGGTGCGAGACGAGTGCGGACTCGACCTCGGTCGTCGAGATCCGGTGCCCGGAGACGTTCATGACGTCGTCGACCCGGCCGAGCAGCCAGATGTCGCCGTCCTCGTCCAGCTTGGCGCCGTCGCCCGCGAAGTAGCGGTCCTCGAACCGCGACCAGTACGTGTCGACGAACCGCTGGTCGTCCCCCCAGATCGTGCGCAGCATCGCCGGCCAGGGCTCGGTGAGCACGAGGTAGCCGCCGTGTCCGGGGCCGACCTCGGTCGCCGTGTCGTCGACCACCGCCGCGGAGATGCCGGGCAGCGGGGTCATGGCGGATCCCGGCTTGGTCGCGGTGCCGCCGGGCAGCGGGCTGATCATGATGGCGCCGGTCTCGGTCTGCCACCACGTGTCGACGATCGGGCAGCGGTCCCGGCCCACGTGCTGCCGGTACCACATCCAGGCCTCGGGGTTGATCGGCTCGCCCACCGACCCCAGCACGCGCAGCGACGACAGGTCGTAGCGGGCCGGGACGTCGTCGCCCCACTTCATCATGGTGCGGATGAGCGTCGGCGCCGTGTAGAGGATCGACACCCTGTACTTGTCGACGATCTCCCAGAACCGGCCGTTGTGCGGGGTGTCCGGCGTCCCCTCGTACATCACCTGGGTGGCGCGGTTGGCCAGCGGCCCGTACACGATGTAGCTGTGCCCGGTGACCCAGCCGATGTCGGCGGTGCACCAGTACACGTCGGTGTCGGGCTTGAGGTCGAAGACGTACTTGTGCGTGTAGGCGTTCTGGAGCAGGTAGCCGCCGGTCGTGTGCTTGATGCCCTTGGGCTTACCCGTGGTGCCCGACGTGTAGAGGATGAAGAGGGTGTCCTCGGCGTCGTGGTCCTCGTACGCGTGGGTGTCGGGCTGGCGGGCGACGACGTCGTGCCACCACACGTCGCGGCCCTCGGTCCAGGGGACCTCCTGGCCGGTCCGCCGGACCACGAGCACGTGGCGTACGGACGGGGTGTGGGCCACCGCGTCGTCGACCGCCGGCTTGAGGGCGCCGGGCTTGCCGCGGCGGTAGCCGCCGTCGGCGGTGACCACGACCTTGGCCTGGGCGTCGTCGATGCGGGAGCGCAGCGCCTCGGCGGAGAAGCCGCCGAACACCACCGAGTGCACTGCGCCCAGCCGGGCGCAGGCCAGCATCGCCACGGCCGCCTCGGGGATCATCGGGAGGTAGATCGCGACCCGGTCGCCGTGCTCGACGCCCAGCTCGGTGAGCGCGTTGGCGGCCCGGCACACCTCGGCCTGGAGCTCGGCGTAGGTGATGTCGCGGGAGTCCCCCGGCTCGCCCTCCCAGTGGATGGCCACCTGGTCGCCGTGCCCGGACTCCACGTGCCGGTCGACGCAGTTGTACGCGACGTTGAGCCGGCCGCCGACGAACCACTTGGCGAACGGCGGGTTCGACCAGTCGAGGACCTCTTGCCACTCCTGGCCCCACGACAGCAGGTCACGGGCCTGGCGGTCCCAGAAGCCGAGCCGGTCCGCCTTGGCCTCGTCGTAGAGCTCGCCCCGGGCGTTGGCCTGGGCGGCGAACTCGTCCGACGGGGGGAACCGGCGCTCCTCGTGGAGCAGGTTCGAGAGGGCGTCGCTGCTGGTCACGTCGTCGACTCCTGATCGTCGGTGCTGGTCTGGCTCTGGCGTCGAGGGCTGCCCGCTGCGCCCCTACCCCACCACCGGTGGGTCACGCCGGACAAGGGGTGCGTGCGGGGGTGGTGGGCGGTGGGACCGCCCGGCCGTGGGCGATGGCGTCCGCGGCCGGGCGGGTCGGGGGGTCAGTGCGAGACCGCCTTCTCGCTGCCGGCGCCGGTGAGGGAGCGGACCTCCATCTCGGCGTACTTGGCCCGGTCGAACTCCTTGGAGGTGACCGCGCCGATGAAGCCGAGCAGGAAGCCGGCGGGGATGGAGACCAGGCCCGGGTTGTCGAGCGGGAACCACGAGAAGTCGACGTCCTGGAGCATCGACGGGCTGCGTCCGGTGACCGGGTCGACGGGCTTGCCGGAGACGACCGGGGAGAACACGATCAGCGTGATCGCCGTGACCAGGCCGCCGTAGATGCTCCACACCGCGCCCCGGGTGTTGAACCGCTTCCAGAACAGCGAGTAGAGCAGGACCGGCAGGTTCGCGCTCGCGGCGACCGCGAAGGCGAGGGCCACGAGGAACGCGATGTTCTGCCCGTTGGCCAGGATGCCGCCGACGATGGAGACGGCGCCGATGACCACCGCGGTGATCCGCGCGACCTTGACCTCGTCGTTGGGCGAGACGTCGCCCTTCTTGATCACGCTGGCGTAGACGTCGTGCGCGAAGGAGGCGGCGGCGGTGATCGTGAGGCCCGCGACGACGGCGAGGATGGTCGCGAAGGCCACCGCGGCGATCACTCCCAGCAGGAGGGTCCCGCCGAGCTCGAAGGCCAGCAGCGGCGCCGCGGCGTTGGCCCCGCCGGGGGCGGTCTTGATGGCCTCGGGGCCGACGATGGCGCCCGCGCCGTACCCGAGGACGAGCGTGAAGATGTAGAAGAGGCCGATCAGGCTCATCGCCCAGGTGACCGAGCGGCGGGCCTCCTTGGCGTTGGGCACCGTGTAGAAGCGCATGAGCACGTGCGGCAGTCCCGCGGTGCCGAGCACCAGCGCGAGGGAGAGCGAGATGAAGTCGAGCTTGGACAGGCCCGACCCGCCGTAGCGGCCCATCGGGTCGAGCAGCGCGGCCCCGGCCTCGCCGGCCTGGGTCACGGCGTCGCCCATGAGGGCGGAGAAGTTGAAGCCGTACATGGCCAGGACCCAGATCGTCATGATGCCGGCGCCTGCGATGAGCAGGACGGCCTTGATGATCTGCACCCAGGTGGTGCCCTTCATGCCGCCGACGAGCACGTAGAAGATCATGATCAGGCCGACCACGACGATGACCACGCTCTGCGCCGTCCGGTCGGTGATGCCCATGAGCAGGGCGACCAGGCCGCCCGCCCCGGCCATCTGGGCGAGCAGGTAGAAGAACGAGACGGCGAGCGTGGACGTCGCGGCGGCCGTCCGGACCGGGCGCTGGCGCATCCGGAAGGACAGGACGTCGGCCATCGTGAAGCGGCCGGTGTTGCGCAGCAGCTCGGCGACCAGGAGCAGGGCGACCAGCCATGCCACCAGGAAGCCGATCGAGTAGAGGAAGCCGTCGTAGCCGTACAGGGCGATGGCGCCGGCGATGCCGAGGAACGAGGCGGCCGACAGGTAGTCGCCGGCGATCGCCACGCCGTTCTGCGGGCCGCTGAAGGCGCGGCCGGCGGCGTAGTAGTCGGCCGCGCTGCGGTTGGTGCGCGACGCGCGCATGACGATGACGAGCGTCCCGACCACGAAGAGCCCGAAGATCGCCATGTTGACCAACGGGTTGCCGATCTCGGTCACGAGTGGTCCCCCTCCATCTCGAGGCGCAGCTGCTCCGCCAGCGGGTCCAGGTTCTTGTCGGCGTGGCGCACGTAGAGCCAGGTGATCAGCCCGGTGGAGACGAACTGGCCGAGGCCCATCAGCAGGCCGACGTTGACGTTGCCGACGACCGGGGTGCTCATGAAGTCGACCGCGTACGTCGACAGCAGCACGTAGAGGAAGTACCAGGCGAGGAACGCGCCGGTCATCGGGAAGGCGAAGGCCCGGAAGCGGTGCCGTAGCTCGGCGAACTCGGGCGTCGCCTGCACCCTCTCGTACTCGGCCGCGCTCGGGGCGTGGTGGCCCCGGTGGCGGGTCGGCTGGTCCAGCGTGGTCATGGGGGGCTCCTCGCGGGGGCGGCGGGCCGTCGCGGCCGGGTGGGTGACGCGGGTCACGCTAGGAGCGCGTCCAGCCCCCGGGGAGGGGTGCGGGCCCGGGCTGCGGCCAGCGGGCGCAGCGCCGCGTCGGCCGGACCTGCGGGGGGCGACGAGCGGTCGCCCCCGCGCGACGAGCGGCAACCGTCTCCCCAATGATCACGGCATCCGCGTAAGTAGGTGCTTGACGCGGTGAATTCACCGCGCTGGGCCCCCACGTACGCGGATGCCGTGATCATTGGGGCCGAGCCGGGTCGGTTCCTCGGGTCAGTGGCGGGGTCAGCGGCGGGTGCGGCGCTCGGGGTGCCAATCGCCCCGGTCGACGTCGAGCACCTCGGGTGCGTGCAGCCGCACCATGGTCCGTGTGACACCGGGCGCGACCCGGCGCGGCGTGGCCAGCGACACGACGACCATCACGAGGAAGGCCGCGGGCAGCGTCCACGCGGCGGGCTGGGCGAGCAGCGCCCCGGTCAGCCCGTCGATGGGGCCCGCCACGATCGTGACCAGCACGGCGGCGGTCGCCAGCCCGCCCCCGGCGGCGAGTCCTGCCAGGGCGCCGACGTCGGTCAGCCGCCGCCACCAGATGCCGAGCAGCAGCAGCGGGCAGAACGACGACGCCGCGACGGCGAAGGCCAGCCCCACCACGTCGGCGATGCCCAGCTGCTGGCCGAGCAGGGCGAGCCCGAACGGCACCAGGACCGCGATCACGGTCGCCACCCGGAAGGCCCGCACGCTCGCCGCCGAGGCCCGCGCCCACGGGCGCAGCAGGTCCTGCGTCAGCACCCCCGCCACCGACACGGTGAGCCCCGACGAGGTGGACAGGAACGCCGCGAACGCGCCGGCCGTCACCAGGGCGCCGAGGAGCTCGCCGCCGAGCCCCTCCACCATCCGGCCGGGCAGCACCAGCACCACCGCGTCGGTACGCCCGGTGAGCAGCAGGTCCGGCGCGTAGACCCTTCCCAGCACCCCGTACACCGTGGGCCACAGGTAGAAGAGGCCCAGCAGGACCAGCACGACCAGCGTGGTCCGCCGCGCGGCCCGGCCGTCGGGGTTGGTGTAGAAGCGCACGAGCACGTGCGGCAGCCCCATCGTGCCGAAGAACAGCGCCAGCACCAGCGAGTACGTCGAGTAGAGCGCGTAGTCCCGCCCGCCCTCCAGCGGCAGCGCCCAGGCGTCCCCGGTCACCGGGGTCAGCCGCTCGACGTGCGGCACGGGGGCCCCGGCCGGGAAGGTCAGCACCGTCCCCTCCGCCACGTCGTACGAGCCGGGCTCGAGCGCGAGCGGTCCGCTCACCGGCTCGCCCCCGACGGTCCCCTCGGCCGTGACCGTCAGCGGCTCGACCACGTCGACGGCCACGTCCAGGGTGACCTCGACCCGGGTCGTCTCCTCGAACGCGGGGACCTCGTCGCCGCGCACCGCGGGCGCGCCGTCCGCCTGCCAGGCGGAGAGCAGGAAGACGACCGGGACGGCCAGGGCGGTGAGCTTGAGCCAGTACTGGAAGGCCTGGACGAAGGTGATGCTGCGCATCCCGCCGGACAGCACGCTGACCAGGACGACCACGGCGACCAGGGCCGCCCCCGCCCACGCCGGGGCCCCCGTGACGGTACGCAGGGTCAGCCCGGCCGCCTGGAACTGCGGCAGCAGGTAGAGCCAGCCGATGAGCACGACCAGCACGCTCGCCCCCCGCCGTACGGGCAGGGACTCCAGGCGG
>DATHTV010000073.1:0-5727 GCA_035462845.1 Jiangellales bacterium | reverse complement strand
CCAGCCTGATCCAGGGGCAGCTGCCGACTGCGCTCGAGCTGTTGAGAGCGCGCAACCAGGACGCCAACCCGCGCAACGACGTCGAGGTCGTCACGGTGACGATCGGCGGCAACGACCTCTTCCAGCCGGTGGTCGGGGCCTGCGTCCAGGCCTCGCCCCCCGATCCGACACGCTGCGCCGGCACGATCCAGCAGGTCTTCACAACGGCGGGCAAGAACCTCGCAGACATCCTCGGGTCCCTGCGCGAGGCCGCCGGTCCCGGCACCGAGATCGTCCTCATGACGTACTACAACCCGCTGCCCGCCTGCGTCCTGGCGCCGAGCGCACCGCTCGCAGACGTGGTCCTCGAGGGCGGCGCCCTGCCGGGCCTGACTCCCCTCGCGCTCGGCTTCAACGACCTGCTCCGCGCGCAGGCGACGAGGTACGGGGTCCTGGTCGCCGACACCTACGGGCGCCTGGACACCGGCGACCTCGTCGGCGGGAGCGACTGCCTGCACCCGGACGCCAGCGGGCACGCCGTGATCGCCGACGTGTTCGCGGAGGCACTGGGGCTCCCGGGGTGAGCCCTGCCGCCCGTCGGGTGCAGGGCCGGGGATGCACCCGGCCGGAGACTCGGTGAGGATGGCCGGGTGATCTCGGTCGCCCTGGCCCGCCGCCTCCGCGACACCGGGCTGCGCTGGGAGCCGGCGCGCGGGGACTGCTTCGTCATCGCCGACCGCGGCATCGACGACGACGTCTTCGTCCTGTCCGACATGACCATCGAGGTGCACGAGTTCCCGAGCGGCCCCGAGATCGGCTTCAACGGCACCGTCGAGTGGGCGCTGGACAGCGTCGAGAAGTCCGACACCCTGTGGCTGCCGCGCGAGGACCAGCTGCGGCGGCTGCTCGGTGGCACCTTCCTGCGGCTGGAGCGGCACGGCGCTCGGCACCGGGTGGTCATCGACGTGGCCGGCCGGGACGCGGCCTTCGAGGCCGACGATCCCGCCGAGGCGTACGGGACCGCGCTGCTGCACCTGGCCACCGGCGAGACGCCGACGCCCACCACACCGGCGTCCGGCCTCATGGGCGCCGACGAGGAGCTGCCGTGACCGACGCCGCCACCGCCACGGAACGCGTGACCGGACCGCGCTCCCCCCGGGTCCTCTACACGGCGAGGGCCACCGCCGCGGGCGGGCGGGACGGCCGCACCCGGACCGACGACGGCGTGCTGGACGTCGCGGTGGCCACGCCGCCGGAGCTCGGTGGCCCCGGGGGTGGCACCAACCCCGAGCAGCTGTTCGCGGCCGGCTACGCCTCCTGCTTCCACAGCGCCCTGCTCATCGTGGCCGGCAAGGCCGGGGTGGACGCCGCCGGCTCCACGGTCACCGCCGAGGTCGGCATCGGCCCGGTCGGCCGGGTCTTCGGCCTGGCGGTGACCCTGTCGGTCCACCTGCCCGGGGTGGCGGAGCACATCGCGGCGGAGCTCCTCGACGCGGCGCACGCCGTCTGCCCGTACTCCAACGCCACGCAGGGCAACATCCCGGTGCGTATCGAGCTCGATCCCGCCGGCTGAGCCCGCCACGGGTCGCCCGGCCCCGTTTGACCGCTCGGTGACGGCAGCGGTTGGCCGGCGCCGCCCGCGGGTAGGCCTGCCTGCGGGCCGGCGGCAGCGAGCGGCCGGCGACGAGAGGGGCACGGACATGGTCGGCGGCGGGCAGGCCGGGCGCACGGCGCGGGACACCGTGCAGCAGGCGGGACGGGTCGCGGACGACCCGCGGGTCGAGCGGCTGGCCCGGCTGGGCTTCGTCGTGTACGGCGTCGTCCACCTCGTGCTGGGCTGGCTGGCCCTCCAGGTGGCCTGGGGCGGCAGCGGCGAGGAGGCCTCCACCAGCGGAGCCGTCGAGACCCTCGCCGAGCAGCCGCTCGGGCTGGTGCTGGTCTGGGCGGTCGCCGTCGGTATGGCCCTGCTGTCGCTGTGGCAGCTGTCCGAGGCGGTCATCGGCGGGCACGCCGGGAGCGACGGTCACCGCGCCGCCGCCCGGGTCAAGGCCGCGGCCAAGGCCGTGACGTACGGCGTGATCGCCGCCGTCGCCGCCCGGGTCGCTCTCGGCGGCGGGAGCGGCGGCGGCAGCGGCGAGGAGGAGGCGGCCAGCACTCTCATGGACCTGCCCGGTGGCCGCTTCCTGGTGGGGGCGGTCGGCCTGGTGACCCTGGCCGTGGGCGCGTACCACGTCAAGAAGGGGATCGGGAAGGACTTCCTCGACGACCTCGAGCCCGGTGCCACCTCCGGCTCGCACGGCACCTGGGTGGAGCGGCTCGGTCAGGTCGGCTACGCCGCCAAGGGCGTGGCGCTCGGGATCGTGGGCGTCCTGTTCCTCGTGGCCGCCTGGGAGCACGACGAGGAGGCGGCCGGCGGCCTCGACGCCGCCCTGCGCACGCTCAAGGAGCAGCCGTTCGGGCCGTGGCTGCTGACCATGGTCGGCCTCGGCATCGCCGCGTACGGCGTCTACTGCTTCGCCCGGGCCCGGTACGAGCGCACCTGACCGGGCGGTCCGCCGGCGACACGCCGGGGATGTGACGGATGAGCGCTGATGCGGAAACCTGGGACGACGTGCCCGCCTCCACCCAGCTGCTCGCCGGTCGCTACCGCCTCGACCTGCTGGTCGGCGTGGGTGGCGTGGGGTCCGTGTGGCGGGCCCACGACGAGCGGCTCGGCCGGGACGTGGCGGTCAAGGTCGTCCGCTCCGACGCCGCGGACCCCGCGGCGAGGGAGCGGTTCGACCGCGAGGCCCGGGTGGTGGCCGGTCTCCGCCATCCCGGGGTCGTCCTGGTGCACGACTACGGCGTGCAGGACGGAGCGCCCTTCCTCGTCATGGAGCTGCTGCCCGGACCGTCCCTGGCCCGGGTCGTCGCCGACGAGGCACCGCTCGAGGTCGCCCGGGCCATCACCTACGCCCGCGAGGCGGCGGCCGCGCTCGCCGCGGCCCACGCCGCCGGTGTGGTGCACCGGGACGTCAAACCCGGCAACCTCGTGCTCGACGCGGCCGGCCACGTGCGGGTCGTGGACTTCGGCCTCGCCCACGTGGAGCGGGACGCGGCGACCAGGCTGACCGCCATCGGCCACGTGGTGGGCAGCGCCGCCTACCTGGCCCCCGAACAGGCCGCCGGTAGCGAGGTCAACGCGCGCACCGACCTGTACGGGCTGGGCTGCGTGCTCGTCGCCCTGCTCACCGGACGCCCCCCGTTCGACGGCGACTCCGCCGTCGCCGTGGCGCTCCAGCACCTCCACGCCGACCCGCCGGACGTGCGCGAGCTGCGGCCCGGCGTCCCCGAGTCGCTGGCATTGCTGGTCGCCGAGCTGCTGGCCAAGGACCCGGCGCGACGACCCGCCTCCGCTGCGGAGGTCGTGGCCCGGCTCGCCGCCGTCGACGCCGGCGCCGACGCCGACGCCGGCCTCACGGCCGTGCTGCCGGCCCCCGTCGCGCCGCGAGCGCGGACCGCCCGGGTCTCCGGGCCGTCCCCCGCCTCGGCGGACGCGGACCGACGCCGGATGGTGATCGCCGCGGCGGCGGTGCTCGCCCTCCTCGGCCTGCTCGTCGGCGCGGCGTCGCTGGGTCTGCTCCCCGGTGGCGAGGAGAGCAGCGGGGGCGGGGCGGCCGCTCCCGGCGCGTCTCCCGTAGCGGCTGAACCCGAGGCCGAGCCACCGGCTGAGCCACCAGCGGAGCCACCGGCGCCGGAGCCGGAGCCGCCGGCCCCGGACCCCGAGACGCCCGCCGCGCCCGAGGCCGCCGACCCGGCTGCGGCTCTCGCCACCCTGCGTGCGGCCGTGGACGGCATCGGCGGTGAGGGGCCGGGACGCCGCGCCCAGCGCGACCTGGAGCGCCGGGTCGACCGGGTCGAGTCCGCTCTGCGCGACGCCGACCCGGACAAGGCCGCCGAGCGGCTGGGCGCGCTGGAGCAGGAGGTGCAGGAGCTGGTCGACGACGAGCGCGTCCCGGCCGCCACGGGCCAGGTGCTCCTCGACGCGGCCGCGCAGCTCCGCACCGGCCTGCCCGTGGCCGACCGCGGCGGGGATCGCGAGAGCCGCGGCGACCGGGACGACGACGACTGAGGCGCGGCTTCAGACCGCCCAGCGACCTACAAGTGGCCTGCAAGCGCTCCGCCGCACTCTGGGGTCCGGCGGCGGACCTCCCGCCGCGACGACCCGAGGAGTGGCCCGTGAGCTCGTCCACCCGCACCGCCGGCTCCACCGCCGACCGGCCCGACACCCGCGACATGGTCGTCGTGCACTCCGGCTTCCGCCGTGAGCTCCGGCTGATGCCAGGGCTCGTCGACGGCGTGGCCGCGGGCGACACTCGCCGGTCGGAGATCGTCGGCGCCCACCTGGAGCTCTGGATGCGGCTCCTGCACGATCACCACACCCGCGAGGACGACTACCTCTGGCCCCTGCTGCACGACCGGGCCCCCGCCGAGCTGGAGCCGGTCGTCGACCTGATGGAGTCCCAGCACCACGTCGTCGAGGGCCTGCTGGACGTGATCGGGCCGCTGGCCGCCGACTGGCGGACCTCGGCCGGTGCCGCCGAGCGGGACGCGCTCGTCCCGCTGCTGCAGCGCCTCCACGACGCACTCGTGGAGCACATGGACGCGGAGGAGTCCCGCCTCCTCCCGATCGCCGAGCAGGTCCTGACCGGCCCGGAGTGGCGAGAGCTCGGCAAGGGCGGCGACGCGGACATCCCGAAGGACGTGCGGCTGGCCGTCTTCGGCATGTTCATGGCCGACGCCGACCCCGACGGACTGGCCATGATGGTCGGCCACCTGCCACTTCCCGTACGGGTGGTGATCAGGCTCGGGCTTCCGCGCCGGGCCTACCGCACGTACGCCCGTCGGGTGCACCTCACCGAGGTCGCCTGAGCTAGGCCGTCCTCAGGCCCCTGCGAGGAGCCCGCGCCCGGCACCGTCCACTGCAGGGAGCGGCTTCACCGGCAGCGCGTCCAGCACGTCGAGCAGGCGCTGCAGGCGGTGCAGCTCGCTGCGGTGGAAGGCCGGCCCCTCCTCCCGTGCCACGGTGAGGACCTGGCCACCCGGCAGCGGGGCCCGGGCCATCCGGACGCCGTCGGTGAGGGCGACCACCCGGGCGGGCACGTGCGCCGGCAGCCTGGGCCGGCGCGGGGCCGACCAGCTGGCGCCCAGCAGCCGGCCGTCGGCCGAGCTCACGCACGCCCAGTCCGCGGCGAGCACCATCGGGACGGCATCCATGAGCGTCCGGACCGCGCGCGCCGGTGCGCTCACGACGGCGACGACGAGGTCGACCTCCGGCTGGGCCTCCGGGGACGCCGAGGCCGCCCAGACGCCCAGCGGCTGCACGCCCGGGACGTTGCGCAGGGCGGTCACCAGCCGCCCCCTCGGCTGCCCGCCCGGCCAGTCGACGACGAGGTCGTCCAGCGCCCTCCCGGCGTCCCGTTCGAGGACCGTGATCTGGACGACGTCGGCGCCCAGGACCCCGAGGATCCGGGTCACCTTGGCCAGCGACCCCGGCAGGTCGGGCAGCTCGACTCGCAGACGCAGCAGCACGGGTCCTCCTCCGCTCGACGACGACCCAGCATCCTGCGCCGAGGTTGCGTCCGTGTGTCACCGATGTGTCGGCGGTGGTCGCGGCGCTCCCACGGCGGCGGCGGGTGCGGCACCATGAGGTGGTGAGCCCGGCCGTCCCCCCACCCTCCGCAGACCTGCCCGACTCGCCCCTGCTGC
>DATHTV010000072.1:0-12795 GCA_035462845.1 Jiangellales bacterium | reverse complement strand
TCAGCCGACCACACCGGTCGGCTGACGGCCGTCGGTCTGCGCCGGGGTGTGAGCCGCTGGTGGTACGTCATCTTCCTCGGCGCTCTCACGTTCGAGCCGCTGATGCAGGCGGCCGGGGCGGGAACGGGCGTCACCACCGGCTCCCAGTACACCGACTGGCTGCTGATCATCGCGCTGATCGCCGTCGGGGCGGTGCTCGTCATCGCGGGCGAGCTGGGCACCGCCCGGACCAGGACGGTCGTCACAGTCCTGTTCACGGTGCTGGGTGTCACGACGAGCTGGTTCAACGTTGGCGCCACGGTGTTCTTCGTCTATGCGGCCGCGTTCGCGGCCCGGTCCTCATCGCGGCGGACCGCACATCGTTGGTTCGTCGGCCTGACGGTGCTGCTACTCGTGCTCGCGACGCTGTCGCCCATGCCGCTGCTCTTCCGGCTGCTCGCGTTCGCGCCACCCATCGTGCTGGTCTGGCTGATCGGCGGCTCGGTGATGACCGAGGTGGAGAACCGGCGCGAGTCGGCCCGCCTGCGCGTGGACAACCTCCGGATCGAACGCCTGGCCACGCTGGGCGAGCGCGAGCGGATCGCCCGTGACCTGCATGACCTGCTCGGTCACACGCTCACCGGCATCGTCGTACGGGCGCAGCTGATCCGGAAGGTTGCGCCGACCGATCCCGTGCGCGCCGCCGCCGAGGCCGCGGACGTCGAGCGCCTGGCCCGCGACGCGTTGACCGAGGTCCGGGCAGCGGTCAGCGGTTGGCGCCACCACGCGCTGGACACCGAGATCGATGTCGCCCGCGACGTGCTGACCGCGGCTGGCGTCGAGTTGCTGGTGCACACCGACACGAACGTGTCGATGTCACCCGCGGTCGAGGCGGCGGTCGCGCTGGCCGTGCGTGAGGCCGTCACGAACGTCGTGCGCCATGCCGACGCCCGCACGTGCAGGATCGGGATCGTCACGGCAGGCGACGACGTGCGCCTGACCGTCGTCGACGACGGTCGCGGTACGAGCGCACCCGACGGGACCGGGTTGTCAGGCATGCGCGAACGGATCACGGCGCTCGGCGGACACGTCCACCGTCGCATGGACGGCGGGACGACGCTGACCGTCACGGTCCCGGCGCAGGGCGTTGCGGCATGACCTCGAGCAGCGAGACCTCATGACGATCCGGACGGTGCTGGCCGAGGACCAGGGCATGGTGCTCGGGGCGTTCGCGTCGCTGCTCGCCCTCGAACCCGACATCGAGGTCGTGGCGACCGTGACGAACGGCGAGGAGGCGCTCGCGGCGGTGATGGACCAGCAGCCGGACGTGCTGCTGACCGACATCGAGATGCCGGGGCGCAGCGGGCTCGACGTGGCCGCGGAGCTGTCACGGCGCGGGACGTCGACGCGGGTGGTCATCGTCACGACCTTCGCGCGCAGCGGCTACCTGCGCCGCGCGCTCGACGCCGGCGTCGCCGGCTACGTGCTCAAGGACGCCCCGGTCGAGCAGCTCGTCGACACGCTGCGTCGCGTGCACAGCGGCCAACGGGTGATCGCGCCGGAGCTCGCCGTGGCAGCCTGGGACGGCGACGACCCTCTCACCGAGCGCGAGCGCGATGTGCTGCGCCACGCGGCCGACGGAAGTCCGAACGCCCTGATCGCCGAGCGCCTGCACCTCGCCGAAGGCACCGTGCGGAACTACCTTTCGTCGGCGATCACCAAGCTGGGTGCCCGCAACCGCACCGAAGCCGCCGCGACGGCACGGGAGCGCGGATGGCTGTGAGCCGACGCCACGCCGCCACGGGCCTCCCGGACTGCCGGTTCGGAGAAGCGTCCGAGCGGGGGCACTCAGCGGATCCCCGCACGGCACGACACGAACCGCCGGATGGACTCGCGCTTCCTGGCCAGGCTCGTCGCCGACCACCGTCTCACCATGGACGAGGCCCTCGACACCGCGCACGACCTCGTCGTCACCAATCCCCGGAAGGCGTTCATGCTGTGACTGCCACCGATTCCGCCGGAGTCCTCATGTCCCGGTCTGCCGGCTTGATCACCCGCGCCGGCGCGCCGGTGAAGGACGCGCGGGCCGCTGAAGTCGTCCCTCTCGGCGAGGGGACGCTGGGGGAGTCCGTGGCCGCCGTCCTGGGCTTCCTGGGCGAGGACCTCGCGGCCGACCCCGACGTGGTCGCGGCGGTGCTCGCGCACGCCGAGGACCTGTCGGCACGGGCCTGATCGGTGGACCGCGGGAGCGCCGAGGCGGGAACCCGAAACGGAGGCCCCTCCGGAGAGGTCGTCATCGGCCTGGACGTCGGGACCACCGCCACCAAGGCGGTCGCCTTCGAGCTCGGCACGGAATGGCGCTACACCGCGCTGCGCGAGTACCCGCTGACCGCGCCGCAACCGGGCTGGCAGGTCCAGGACCCCGGCGCGATCAGCACCGCGGTGGTCGAGGCCCTGACCGAGTGCGTCGCCGCGGTCGGTGGCGCACCCGTGCTCGCGGTGTCCGTCAGCACGGCGATGCACGGGCTGGTGGGCCTGGACGACCGGCGCGAGCCGCTGACCTCGCTGATCACCTGGGCCGACGCTCGCTCGGCTGACGAGGCGCGCGGGCTGCGGGCCTCCGACCTCGCGACCCAGCTCTACCGGGTGTCGGGCACCCCGATCCACCCGATGACGCCACTGACCAAGATCATGTGGTACTCGCGCCGGGAGCCGGTGTTCAGCGCCCGGGTGCGCTGGTGGGCGGGGCTGAAGGACTTCGTCCTGTCGGTCCTCGTGGGCGAGGTGGTCACCGAGCTGTCCTCGGCCTCGGGGACCGCGATGATCGACATGGCCACGCGCGACTGGAACCCGTCGGCCGTGGACCTCGCGGGGATCAGCCTCGACCAGCTCCCCCCGATCCTGCCCACCACGGCGACGCGCGGCCTCAGCCCGGCAGTCGCGGCGGCGGTCGGCCTGCCCGCCGGCCTGCCGGTCGTCGTGGGGGCGGGCGACGGGCCGCTGGGCAACGTCGGCACCGGGGCGATGACCCCCGGCGTCGCCGGTCTGTCGCTGGGCACGAGCGGGGCGGTCCGGATGGTCGTGCCGGGGCCCACGCTCGACCCGGCCGGGCGGCTGTTCTGCTACGCCCTCACCGACACCCAGTGGATCATGGGCGGTGCGGTCAGCAACGGTGGCGTGGTGGTCCGGTGGGCCGGCGAGGTCTTCGGGCGTGGGCTCGCCGCCGCGGACGGGAGGACGCACGACGAGGAGCTGCTCGCGCTCGCCGAGGCCGTGCCCCCGGGCAGCGACGGGCTGCTCATGCTGCCGTTCCTGCTGGCCGAACGGGCCCCGCTGTGGGACCCCGACCTGGCCGGCGCCTACCTCGGGGTCCGCCACGGGCACACCACGGGGCACTTCGTCCGCGCCACCGTCGAGGGCGTCGCCCTCCAGCTGTCGACCATCGTCGACGCGCTCGACCGGGTCGCGCCCGTGACCTCGGTCCGAGCCACCGGCGGCGCGCTGCGTTCCGTGCTGTGGCGGCGGGTGCTGGCAGCCGCGATCGGACGGCCGTTGACCGTGACCACGGGCGCCGAGGGCTCGGCCCTGGGGGTGGCCGCGCTCGGTCTCGTCGGGCTCGGCCGGGCCCCCGACCTCGCTGCCGCGCTCGGCGCCCTGAGCCCCGAGGTGCCCGCCCGGCCGATCGAGGTCCCGGAGGTGGCCGGAGCGGCCGAGGTGGCCCTGTACAAGGGGCTGCGCGTCTCGGTGCCGGGACTGCTCGCCGCGTACGACGAGGTGGCCCGGCTGTTCAGCTGACCCGGGCCCTCGTTGACCAGCTGACTGAACCGAGTACATGGCCTCCGGGGTCGTCCCGGCAACGTGTTGCCTTCGGTTGCCAGCCGAGCTCCTCCGTGGATCTGTTTCACGCGATGGCCGCGGTCACCGGGGGGCGTCGGAGGGCGTGCTCGATGGGTACGACGACGGCAGGCGTCGTGTTCACGAGCCCCGCGAACACCGCCTCGTACGCCGCCGCGACGCTGTCGACGGCGAAGCGCGCCGTGACGTGCTCGCGGCAGACCCGAGGGTCGATGTCCGTCACCAGCCGGACGGCGGCCGCCATGTCCTCCTCGTCCGCGACGAGGAAGCCGGTCGTGCCGTGCGCCACGATCTCGGGAGCGGCGCCCTCGTCGAACGAGATCACCGGCGTGCCGCAGGCCAACGCCTCGACCATGACCATGCCGAACGGCTCGTTCCACCGGATGGGCATGAGCAGTGCCGTCGCCTGCGCGAACAGGCGGCGCTTGAGGTCGCCGCCGATCTCCCCGACGTACCGCACTCGATCCTGGTCGACGTGCGGCTGCACGTGGTCCCGGAAGTACTCCTCCTGGCCGGCCTGGACCGGGCCGGCCAGGACGATGCGCCGATCGGCCCGCCTGGCAGCCTCGATCGCGCGGTGGGCGCCCTTGCTGGGGTGCATGCGCCCCACCCAGAGCAGGTAGTCGTCCTTGACCGGGACGAACGGCCAGGCATCGACGTCGATGGGGTTGGGGATGACGTCGTGGATGCGCAATCCTGGCGGCGCCGAGGCCTTCTGCGCCTCGCTGATCCCCACGATGTGAGCCTTGTGGCCGTGCTGGGCGTAGAACCGCGACGTGGACGGCACGAACGGGCCGTGGAGGGTGTGGACGACCGGTACCTCGATGCGGTTGGCCACCGCGAGCGCGGTGAAACCGCAGTGGTCGTGGATGACGTCGAAGGGTCTGAACCGGCCTGCGTCGTCGACACGGTCCAGCACCCGCGCGACGTGGTCGGCCTCGATCATGGCCGAGCCGATCTCGTCCTCGTGACCCTCGGGAAGCACGTGCTGGACCATGGCCGTCGAGCGGGAGCCCGGTGCGGCGTACAACGTGACCTCGTGTCCGCGCGCCACCAGCCCGTCGCACAGCATGTCGACCACGTGCTCGATCCCGCCGTAGCCGGACGGGGGGACGGAGATCCAGGGTGGTGCGAGCATCGCGATCTTGGTCACTGCCGGGTCCTGCCCGTCATGGGACGTCCCGACCGGGACCGCGGAGCGAGGGATGAGCCCTGTACCCACCCCAAGGGTACGCCCCCGCGTCGAGGGTTCCGACCACACGGGAGACCGCCGAGCCATCCGGCTCCCGAGTGGATCCGACGCATCTGGCGTCGGGGCGAAGGTCACCGGGCCGGCGAACGTGGTTGACCGGCGCCTGCGACGGGTACTCAGCGTGTCGTGACGAGCCCGCCGGAGCAGACGCGCTCCGCCCTCGCCGAGGCGCTCGAGCTGGTGCGCCACGCCAGCCTCCGCTCGTACGCGTCGCTGCGCGACGAGGCGCAGGCCCAGCCGCCCGCCCCGCCACCCCTGGACCACGCCCCCGAGGAGCCGGCCCCGTGAGCACGCCGACCGCCGCCGAGTCGCCGGAGGCGACCACACCCGACCGCACCACGGACGAGGAGCGCTGGGCTCCCCCGCCCGCCGAGGTCATGGCGATGGACCGCGCCTACCCCGGCTTCGTCGAGCGCTGGATGCTGATGACCGAGCGCGCCGTCGAGGCGCACGTCCGTGACCGGGAGCTGCGCACCGAGGCGGAGATCGCCGACGTGCGCGAGCTCCGCCGGCTCGAGCGGCGCTCCCAGGACCGCAACTGGTGGATGTGGTTCGTCCTCACGGTGCTCACGACGATCTTCATCTTCACCGAGCGCGACGTCCCCGCGGTGCTCTTCGGCGTGCTCGCGGTCGGCGTCATGGTGACGACCCTCTGGCGCCCCCGGCGGGACCGTGCCACCGACGAGCTCCCGCCCACGTCCTCGACCTGACGAGTCGAGGGTCAGCCGGTCGCCGCTGTCATGAGCCCACGCGCTCGCCGCTTGCTGTCCAGCACCAGCACCGCCGCTCCCAGCGCCGCCGCCAGGAGGGAGCCGGCGAGGACGCCCACCTTGGCGTCGTTGGCAAGGTCGCTACCGGTGTCGAACGCGAGGCCGGTGATGAACAACGACACCGTGAAGCCGATTCCTGCCACCATGGCCAGCCCCGTCATCGTGAGACGACCCGTTCCGGCCGGCGCGCGCGCGACGCCGAGGCGGACGACCAGCCATGACGTGGCGCCGATGCCGACGGCCTTGCCCACCACCAGGCCGAAGAACACGCCAGCGGTGACGGTGGCGCTCAGCGCCTCGCCCAGCACCCCGCCGCGGAGGTCGATGCCGGCATTGGCCAGCGCGAAGATGGGCAGCACGGCGTAGCTGCTCCACGGGTGCAGCGTGTTCCCGAGCCGCTCGGCCACGGGCACGCTCTCGCGCAGGAGGAAGCGCAGGCGGCGCAGCTCGACGGCGTTGATCTCGTCGGGGACGCGCTCGCGGACGAGCCGGCGGGCGGCGTCCTGGTCGAGCAGTGCCCGGGCCGGGGCGAGCAGTCCCATGGCCACGCCCGCGATCGTGGCGTGCACGCCGGACTGGTAGGTCGCCACCCACACCGCGACGCCGAAGCCGAAGTACACCGCGGGCGACCACACCCTCAGCCGCCGCAACGCCACCAACGCGAGCAGCAGCGCACCCGCCACCGAGAGCCACCCCACGGACAGGTCGGACGTGTAGAAGGCGGCGATCACCACGATCGCCCCGAGGTCGTCCACGATCGCGAGGGTCAGGATGAAGAGCCGGGCCGCGGACGGCACCCGGTTGCCGAGCAGGGCCAGGACGCCGAGCGCGAAGGCGATGTCAGTCGCCATCGGGATCCCCCAGCCGGACGACCCCTCGGTGCCCGCGTTGAAGGCGAGGTAGATCGCCGCCGGGACGGCCATCCCGCCCACCGCGGCGACGATGGGCAGGGCCGCAGTCCTCGGGTCGCGCAGCTCGCCGGACACCAGCTCGTACTTGATCTCGAGACCCACGACGAAGAAGAAGATCGCCATCAGGCCGTCGTCGACCCAGTGCCGCAGGTCCTCGACGATCGAGAAGTCGCCCACCGTCACGCCGACGCGGATGCTCCAGAGCGCCTCGTAGGACTCCGACCAGGCGGAGTTGGCCCACACCAGCGCCACGACCGTGGCAACGAGGAGCACGATCCCGCCGGCCGCCTCGACGCGCAGGAACGAGGCCACCGGACGGCCCACGTAGCGCGCCAGCGCCCGGTCGCTGGCCAGCCAGATCGGTCCGCTGCGCCACAGCTGGTCGGCGGCCGGGTGCGTCCTCGCCTCCTCGATCGGGTCCGGCGCGGGATGCGGCGGGTCGCTCACGCGGTCACGGTAGCCCCGTCATCGCGTCGACGGCGGTGTACGCAGCGACCGCGAGGAGCAGGACCCCGAACCCCCGGCGCAGCGCGGCGGCCGGCACCCGGTGGGAGAGCCGCGCCCCCGCGACGGCCCCGCTCGCGGTCCCGAGGACCAGCAGGCCGGCGACCGCCGGGTCGACGGCGAGCCCGACCCCCGTACGCACGAGCAGCGCGGCCACGGAGGTGACGGCGAGGACGAGGAGACCGGTGGCCGTGGCCACGTGCACCGGCAGGCCTACGGCGACGACGAGCACGGGCACGACCAGGAAGCCGCCGCCGACACCGAGCAGTCCCGTGACCAGGCCCAGCGCGGAGGCCATCCACAGCAGCCGCCAGCCGCCGACGGGCGCGGTCACCCCGTGACTCACGGGCGGCCCGTCGCGCAGCATCGCCACGCCCGCCACGACCAGCAGGACGGCGAAGGCGCCGCGCAAGGGCGGGTCGGGGAGCTGCGCGGCGAGCAGGGCGCCGGCAGCGGCTCCGGCCACTCCCAGCAGCCCGAAGCGCAGGCCGGTGCGCACCTGCACCCGGCCGGTCCCGCGGTACGCGGCGAGGCCCGCGGCTGCACCCACGAGCACCACCAGCAGCGACGTCGATGCCGCCTCACCGAAGCCGACCCCGACCACGTGCACCAGCAGCGGGATCGCGAGCACCGCGCCCCCGCCGCCCAGCAGCCCCATCACCGTGCCGAGTGCCAGCCCCAGGGCGGCGAGAAGCCAAGGATCGGTCATGGCCGGGTCAGAGGACCCGACCGTCCCGTCCTCCGGAAGCCACGACGGGGTAGCCGGAGCCGGCCCAGGCGAGCATGCCGCCCTGGAGGTTGAGCACGTCGTAGCCGTGCGCCCGCAGCTGGTCGGCCACCATGCCCGAGCGCCGTCCCGAGCGGCACACGGCCACGATGGACCGGTCACGGGGCAGCTCGGCGAGCCGTCGCCCGAGGTCCTCCATGGGGATGTGCCTCGCCTGCGGCGCCCGGCCCGCCTGCCACTCGTCGGCCCGGCGCACGTCGACCATGACCGCGCCCTCGTCGACGAGCCGTGCGGCCTCGACCGGGCCGACCTCGGGCGCCGCGTCGCTCCGGCGGTCGAACCACCCCATCAGGACTCCCCTCGTACCAGTCGCAGCCCGGCGTCGGCGGCGTGCTCGTAGTCGTCGTCGACCAGGACGACCTCGCGGCCGGTCCGGCGGATCAGCGATGCTCCCACGGCGGCCCGGAAGCCCGACTCGCAGTGCGCCCACAGCTCCCCGTCGGGCAGGTCGTCGAGCCGATCGGGCAGCTCGTGCAACGGCAGGGGGGTGGCGCCGTCGATGTGCGACTCCTCCCACTCACTGAGCCGCCTCAGGTCCACGACGGAGACGTCGTCCCGGTCGTCCCGCGCCTGCGCCAGCGCGGCGAAGTCCCGTACGGAGGTGACCTCGGTGGCTCGCCCACCCGCCCACTCCGCCGGTCCGCCCGCGGACGCGGAGGCCGGCCGGTCGATGCCGATGCGGGCGAGGTCCCGCTGCACCTCGGCGAGCACGCCAGGGTCGTCACCGAGGAGCGTCACGGGGCTCCCCCACGGCATCAGCCAGCCGAGGTAGGTGACGACGTTGCCGCTGCCGTCGAAGGACAGGCTGCCGGGGAGGTGGCCCGCGGCGTGCACCCGGCGGGCCCGCAGGTCGACGACCCACTCCCCCGCCGCAAGGCGCCGCGCCACCTCCTCGGCGGTCGCTGTGGGGGCCGGGGACAGGTCGACCGGCGGCGGGCCCTCGGCGTTGGCTGGCCCCATGTACCGGTAGTAGGCCGGGTAGACGTCCAGGCCGGCCAGCAGGTCCCGGACGAAGTCCTCCTCGTCCTGCACGAGCGCCGGGTTCGCGCGCCGCTGCTCGCCCAGCGTCGAGGGCTCTGCGGTGGTCGGCGTGGCGCTGCAGAAGGACCCGAAGCCGTGGGTCGGGTGCACGTCGGCCGCGGGGTCGAGCTCGGCCACCAGCCGCCGGGCCGAGCGCCACTGGTCGTGGGCCAGGCCCTCGGTCAGCTCGGGCGAGACGAGATCGGGGCGTCCGACGCTGCCGAGCAGGAGGCTGCCGCCGGTGAAGACCGCGCGGTCGGTCCCGTCGAGGGAGACCGCGTACGAGACGTGGTGCGGCGTGTGCCCGGGGGTGTGCAGCACCCGCCAGGCGAGGTCGCCGACCTGGAAGGCGTCGGCGTCGGCGGCCGGTGTGCGGTCGTACCCGACCCGGGCCAGGGCCGGCACCACGTAGTCGGCGCGCAGCCGGCGGGCCAGCTCGAGGCCGCCGGTCACGTAGTCGTTGTGCAGGTGCGTCTCGAGCACGCTCTCCACGGTGAGCCCGTGCTCCTCGACGATGGCCAGCACTCGGTCCACGTCCCGCTGCGGGTCGACGACTGCGGCCCGGCCGCCCGCGTGCACCACGTACGAGCGGTCGCCCAGGTTGGGGGTCTCCAGGATCTCGACGCTGGGCGCATCGGTCATCGGTGGCTCCCGGTGTCGTCCGTGCTGCTGCGGTCAGGCCAGGGCGAGGAAGAGCTTCTCCAGCCGCTCCCGGCTCATGCCCGGCTCCTCGCCGCGGCTCTCGGCGAGCATGCACTGCTCCATACCGCTGGCCACGAGCTTGAAGCCGGCCCGGTCCAGCGCCCGCGAGACGGCGGCCATCTGGGTGACGATGTCGGCGCACTCGCGGCCCTGCTCGATCATCGTCATGACGCCGTCGACCTGCCCTCGTACGCGGCGCAGCCGGACGAGGACCTCGGCGGCCGACTCCTGGTCGATCTGCACGGTGCCTCCTCGGGTCCGTCCCTGGGTGGCGGGACGAGCCCAGGGTACCCCCTTGGGTATGGAGAGTTCTGCGCGTACCTCGTCGGGTCAGGCGTCGGGTCAGAGGACGTCGACGAACACGTGCGCGGAGATCCGCGGGGTGAGCTCGACGGTCTCGCCCCCGGATCCGAGCAGCACTCCGTCCGCGGTGCGCTCGGCGTCGACGACGCGGCCCGGCAGGGCGCCGGCGCGCCGGAGGGCGGCCATGAGGCTCTCGTCGGTCTGGACCGGTTCGCTGATCCGGCGGACGTGGATACGGGTGCGGCCGTCGGCCACCGCCCGGTCGAGCGGCTGGACGCCGTCCCGGAAGTCCTCGACCGTGGCGTCGCTGCCGAGCTCCTCGAGGCCGGGGATGGGATTGCCGTACGGGGACTCGGTCGGGGAGTCGAGCAGCGCCACGAGCCGGCGCTCGACGGCCTCGGACATCACATGCTCCCAGCGGCAGGCCTCGGCGTGGACGTGCTCCCACTCCAGCCCGATCACGTCGACGAGGAGCCGCTCGGCCAGCCGGTGCTTGCGCATCACCCTCGTCGCCAGCAGCCGGCCGCGGGCGGTGAGCTCGAGGTGTCGGTCGCCCTCGACGGTGAGCAGGCCGTCCCGCTCCATCCGCGCCACCGTCTGGCTCACCGTGGGCCCGGACTGGTGCAGCCGCTCGGCGATCCTCGCCCGCAGCGGGACGATGCCCTCCTCCTCGAGCTCGAAGATCGTGCGGAGGTACATCTCCGTGGTGTCGATGAGGTCGCTCACGACCAGGTGCTCCCGCCGTTGCCGTCTGGTCAGTGAGCCTAACCTGCGGGCCGAGGGCGGGCTCGTTCGCGCCGAGGCTGGGCGCAACTCGCTCCCTCCCCGCGATCGCCGTGATCGGCGTGATCGGCGTGGAGTCTCCGTCGCGCCTGGCGGCACCTCCACCCCACACCGATCACCGAACCCGCGGCCACGCGCCAGCGGCGGGCCTCAGCCGCGGCGAGGAGGGCAAGGCGCCGGCGGGAGGCCGAGCAACGCCCGCCGGCTCGCCCGGATGCTCCTGGCCTGGGCGAGCGTCGCCGACAGGTGCCGGAGGATGTCATCGGTGCCGTACCGGACCGTCTGCCAGCCGCGCTCGAGCAGCGCCGCATCCCGCCGGCGGTCCCGCGCCTGCTGTGCCGGACTCCCGTGGGCGGCCCAACCGTCCGCCTCGTACAGCAGCCGTGCCTCCTTGTCCGCGAAGTCGGCGATGGCGATCAAGGTGCCGTCCGGGTCGACGATGTGCAGCTGCGGCTGCAGGTCCTGCATCCCGCACCTGGCGAATCCTTTGCCCAAGACGATCTCGAGGTAGGACTCGAAGCCCGGGGACAGCTCCGTGACGACCTCTCGGACCAGACCCGTCCCCGCCTTGTGGGTCAGCTCGGCCAGCTCGTCCTCGATCTGAGCCAGCGTGCACATGCGCTCGCGGAGGACGTGCGTCATGGCAGCGGTCAGCTGGTCCCGGTCCAGCAGCTGACCGAGGTCGACGACGGTTCTGGCGGCCTCGGTGACGCGGAGGTCCCCTGCCCACCAGGGCATCGGCGGATGCCTGGTCCGGTGCAGGCGGACCAGCGGCGGCTGCTCCACCCGGAGCGTGAACGGCACCGAGATCCACGCTCTGGTCGGCTTCGGTGCGGGGATCCTGAGCTTCTGCGCGGCGGAGAGGTGGCTCACCGTGGCCAGGTCACCGAGCCAGGCCGCCACCGCGCGCTCACGGTCGCCGATGGTCGGGAGTGTGCTGGCCGGCGCCCAGCTGCCGGGCACGAACTCGTTCCAGCGGCCGGAGCGCTTGCGGCGCGAGATGGCGGAGGCGCTGTAGCCCAGGGCGTCGAGCTGCTGTCTCGTCGCGAAGCCCCGGCGGCGGACGAGGCGGTCGAAGGCGGCATCGCGCGCCCTGGGGTCGGGGAAGCGTGGCTCTGTGGTCATGCGCCCACACCTCAGCGTTCCGCCGGGCGGCACGCGACCGGCCGCCGCCCGGCTGTGGACGGGGCACACCTGAGCGCCGGGCTGTGGACGAGCGCCCGCCCTGCTCCCGTACGCGAGCGACAAGGGGGTGATCACCGTGGCGGCGACGTCGCGCTCTCCGCCACCGGGGTTCCACGCCGATCACTCGACGCCGGGCAAGCGTGCGGGGCCAAGATCACCGTGGAGCGGAGGTGGCGCCGCCCGCGACCGCGGCTCCACACCGATCACTCAGGCGCCGGGCAACCCCGCCCGTCAAGATCACTGTGGAGCGCGGCTGGCGGAGGTGCGGGGCCACCGCCGCCCGCCTAGCCTCGCGATCATGGCGACGAGCGTCCTGTGGTTCCGGCGCGACCTGCGGCTGCACGACCTCCCGGCCCTGCTCGCGGCCCGCGACGCGGGCGAGGACGGCGTGGTGCCGCTCTACGTCCTCGACCCGCGGCTGTGGGACCCCGCCGGCGCACCGCGGCAGGCCTACCTCGTCCGAAGCCTCCGGGCCCTCGGCGAGGACCTCGGCGAGCTGGGCGGCGAGCTGCACGTCCGCCGCGGCGACCCGGTCGAGCAGGTCGTCGCCGTCGCCCGTTCGGCCGGAGCCGCCACGGTCCACGTGTCCGCCGACTTCAACCCGTACGGCGCCCGGCGCGACGAGCAGGTCGAGCGCGCCCTCGCCGACGCCGGCGTCGAGCTGGTCCGCACCGGGAGCCCGTACGCGGTGAACCCCGGCCGCGTCACCACCAAGCAGGGCACGCCGTACTCCGTCTTCACCCC
>DATHTV010000071.1:0-19220 GCA_035462845.1 Jiangellales bacterium | reverse complement strand
ACCGGGACGACGACTTCCTCGTCGACCGGGAGCGGACCGCCCGGCACTACGAGCTCTACGGCGCCAGCGCGACCGTGGAGGTCGGCGACCTGCCGGGCATCGGCGCATGACCGAGTCGCAACCCTGCTCAGGGGTGGATCTGGCGGGATGTCCGGCATGTGCGGCGGCCCGCGCCACTCGACCGGGGGACGTCACCGCGCCTGGCGTTCGGTCCGTGGACGCGCACCGCCTGGCCGTGCTGGTCACCGAGTCGTTCATCCGGTAGCGGGTGGACAGGACGCCCGCAGCACGACTCGTCCGCCGGCTGGTCGACGAGGTCGTCAACGAGGGACGGCTTGACGTCATCGACGACGTGTACCGACCCGAGCGGGCGGCTGCTGCGCGCGCGTGGGTCGCGGCATTCCTCGGCGCGCGCCTAGCGCCGAGCGCCGCCCGGCCGGGGTGGGGGGAGGGGGGGCCGGTCGGGCGGCGTCGGCTGTGTGGGGGTCCTACTCGATCCGGGCGATGACGCTTCCCTGCCTCACCTCCGCCTCCTCGGCGACGAGCAGTCGCACCGTCCCGGCGTGGGGAGCCGGGACCTCCACGGCGACCTTGTCCACCTGGACCTCGGCCAGCAGCTGGTCCTGCGCCACGGTGTCGCCGTCGGTGACGAACCAGGTCGACACGACTCCCTCGGCATCGGCCCGCTCCTTCGACAGCGACGGGAAGACCACGTCGGTCACGCCTTGACCACCCGGTGCACGGCCGCCTCGATCCGGTCCTGCCTCGGCAGCACCGCGTACTCCAGCGTCCGGGCGTACGGCACCGGCACGTCGGGGTTGGCCACGCGGGCAACCGGCGCCCGCAGCATCCCGGGGTCGTGGTCTGCCACAGTCGCGACCACCTCGCCCGACATCCCGTACGAGAGGTAGTCCTCGTCGACGACCACGAGCCGACCCGTCTTGCCGACCGAGGTGAGGATCGCCTCGCGGTCGAGCGGGACGAGGCTCCGCAGGTCGATCACCTCGGCGCTGATGCCCTGCCCCGCCAGCGACTCGGCGACGTCGAGGCAGTGGTGGACCGACAACGAGATCGTCACCACGGTGACGTCGCTGCCCTCGCGGGCCACGTGCGCCTTGCCGATCGGGACCTCGTACGCCTCCTCGGGGACGTCGGCGGTGGCGCGCGCGTTCTTGGCCATCCACGCCAGGCCCATGACGCCCTTGTGGAACATGTAGACGACCGGGTTGTCGTCGCGGATCGCTGCGGTCATCAGGCCCTTCGCGTCGTACGGGTTGGACGGCGCGACGACCTTCATGCCCGGCAGGTGGGCGAATGTGCCCCAGAGGCACTGCGAGTGCTGGGCGCCGTCGGAGTACCCGCCGCCGACCGCGGTGGTCACGACCATGGGGACCCTGACGTTCCCGCCGGACTCGAAGTGGATCTTGGCCATGTGGTTGTAGAGCTGGTCGAGGCAGACGCCCATGAAGTCGGCGAACATCAGCTCGGCGATTGGGCGCATGCCCTCGGTGGCCGCGCCGATGGCGAGGCCGAAGAGCGCGGTCTCCGAGATCGGGGTGTCGATGACGCGCTCGGGTCCGTACTTGTCGAGCAGCCCGGTGGTGGAGGAGAAGATGCCGCCGTAGGCGCCCACGTCCTCGCCGAGGTAGAAGACCTCGGGGTTCGCGGCCATCTCGAGGTCGATGGCCTCGACCATGGCCTTGGCCGTCGTGAGCCGGTGGCTGCTGCGCGGGGCCGGGACGACCGGCCGGTCGGTGATGGTCATGCCGTCCTCCTGTCAGGCGAACACGTACTTCGCGGCGTCGGCGGGGTCGGGGAGGGGGCTGGCCTTGGCGAAGGCGACGGCGTCCTCGACCTTCTCCTCTGCCTCTCGCCTCGCGGCGGCGACCGCGTCGTCGTCGAGCAGGCTCGCGTCGCGGAGAGTGCGCTCGTACGTGGGGATGGGGTCGCGGCCGGGCACGTCGGCCAGCTCGGGGCGGTAGCCCTGGGCGTCACCCTCGAAGTGGCCCAGCAGCCGGAGCGTGTGCACCTCGAGCAGGGTCGGGCCCTCGCCGGCGCGGGCCCGGGCCACGGCCCGGCCGGCGGCCTCGTGGACCGCCTCGACGGCGTTGTCCTCGATGCGCTCGCCGGGGATCCCGTACGCGGCGGCCCGGTCGGCGTTGCTCGCGACGGACGTCGAGGCCGAGCGGGGCACGGAGATGCCCCAGTCGTTGTCCTCGACCACGAAGACGACGGGCAGCTTCCACAGCGCGGCCAGGTTGAGCGACTCGTGGAAGGCGCCCTGGTTGGCCGCACCCTCACCGGTCACGGCGACGGCGATCCGGTCGGTGCCGCGGCGGCTGAAGGCGAAGGCCATGCCCAGCGCCGGCGGGTAGCCCTCGGCGATGATCCCCGAGCAGGAGAAGTGCGTCGCGGGGTCGAACAGGTGCATGTGGCCGCCCCTGCCGTGGCCGAGGCCGTCCTCGCGACCGAAGATCTCGGCGGCCATCCTCCGCAGATCCATGCCGTGGGCGATGGCGAAGTGGTGGGGCCGATGCGTGGCGGTCACGGCGTCGTCGGTGCTCAGGTGGGCGCACACGCCGGCCGCGACCGGCTCCTGGCCCGACGACAGGTGCATCTCACCCGGGACCAGGCCCTTGCCGATGTCGAATCCGGGGCCCTTGTCGGCGTGGTACTCGCGCAGGATCGCGTCCTCGAAGGCCCGGCAGAGCACCATCGTGCGGTAGAGCCCGAGCCGGGTCTCGCGGTCGAGGGAACCGGTCGGGGGACTGGGCGACGTCGTCGTCGCGGTCATCTCACGCCTCCACGGGGTCGGGTCGGGGGCGGGGGTGCGCCCTCCGTGACCCTCAAGGTCGTCCAGCCGGGGCGTCCCGGCAACGCGGAGATTTCAGATGGTGACAACCGCTCTCAGCGGCGGTGGCTCACCGGTCCTCCTCGGCGGCATAGGCCACCAGCCGGGCGGCCCGCCGCAGCACGTCGGCTCGCTCCACGACCCGGGCGACCTGACGGGCGGGTACGGAGACCGCGACGGCGCCGGTGATCCGCAGCGACGGCACCGGGACCGCGACACAGGCGGTGCCCACCGCGTACTCCTCGCGGTCGAGGGCGTACGGAGCGGGGTCCTCGAGCTGGCGCAGCAGACGGCGGCGGTCGGTCACCGTGTGGCAGGTGAGGTCGGGCAAGTCGTGGGCGGCGAGGTACTCGCTGCGTGCCTCCTCGTCGAGTGTGGAGAGCACGGCCTTGCCGAGCGCCGTGGCGTGCGCAGCCTGGTGGAAGCCCACCCAGAGGTCGGCGCGCGGCGCGGCGGGGGAGTCGACCACGTCGACCAGCTCGATCTCACCGTCGTCGAGGACGCTGAGGTAGGCGGCAGCGCGGAGATCGTCGTGGAGACCACGCAGCACCGGCCGGAAGCGGGCGCTGCGGGTGAGCCCGCGACCACGCTCGGACAGCACGGCGACCCGGTCACCGAGGACGTACCCTCCGTCGACCTTGAGCACGTAGCCCTCGTGCACCAGGGTGCGGAGCAGGTGGTACGTCGTCGGCAGCGCGAGGCCGGTGCGCCGCGCCAGCGACTTGGCGGTGAGCGGCCGCTCGGCCTCGCCGATCTCGTCGACGAGGTGCAGGGCGCGCTGCACCGACGCGATGAGGGTCTGGTGGCGCTCCACGTCGTCCTCCCGAGCCGGCCACCGGGCGTCCCCGCTCCACGCCCCCGCCGGAGGCCCCGGTGCCCCGTGCCCTCGGACGGTAGGCCGGGGCGCGGGCGAGGGCAACGGGTCGAACGGCCCGCTGATGGCTCGATGACGCCCCGCGAGCTCGACCAGGCGACGATCCATGCGAAGCTCCGCATCCCGCGCCAGCTCGTCGCGGATCTCGAACCCCTGCGGGGTGTCACGCTCGAGACGAACTGCTCGCAGGACGAGATGACACGTCACGGGTGGCCGTGCACGAGGAGGCCGTGCTCGGCGGACTCCTCGACGCGGTGGACGAGCTCAGTGGATCGCCTTCATCACCTGCTGGGCGGTGGTGTGGCCCAGGTGGTAGCCGTCGTCCATGGCGTCCCGGAAGTGCAGGCCCCCCCAGATCCGAGCGTGGAGGGCGTCGTGCTCCAGTGCGGTCAGCGTGGTGTACTCCCTCGTGACGGCACCCAGCCTCAAGACGAGCGGTGTGGCATCGCCGAAGGTCCGGCGCAGCACCTCCGCGAAAGGCGAGGTCCCGGCCGCGTGGCCGCTCGTGTAGTCGGAGTAGGCGGGGTTCGTGACCAGCGGGACCCACGCCACGGGGTGGGGGTTGGTCCCGGCGTTGCCGTCGATCCCGGCGGCGGCGACGGCCTGGAACGGGCGCCAGAAGCCGACCTCGTACTTCAGCCGCCACGTCTCGATGAGCGTCGTGGCGATGGCGGCGTCGATCCGGGCGAACAGCCGGGTCGTGGGCTGGAGCCCGAGCGGCTCGGCGTCGAGCAGGTCGCACAGTGCGGTGCGGTACATCAGCGGGGCGCTGGGGGCGAAGAAGAGCGAGATGGCCGTCTGCTCGGGGGTCCGCGCCGCCGAGTCGACGGACCCGAGCAGGCGGACCTCCTCGTAGTCCTTCGCGTAGGCCGTGCTGGTGATTGGGTCGGGTCCGTCGAGGGTGACGGGCTTAACGTCGACGACGGGGTCGACGAAGCCGAGCCAGGCAAAGGCCATCCCGCCGGGGACCGGTGCGGCCGGCCAGATTCCGAGTCCCGCGGACTTCGTGTAGACGACCGAGGTGTCGCCGCGCCCGTCGCCCACCCGGGAGGCGATCATCTCGTCCGCCGCGGCGGCACCGATGGCGACACCGGCCTCCTCCTTCTTGCCGTCGGGGACCATCGCCAGGCTGGTGACCAGGTCGGCGTCGAGGCCTGCCGCGGACAGCGGGAAGTACTCCAGCAGGACGTCGTGGGCGGCCACGGCCACCGCGGCGGCGGCGGCGTGGGTGCCGTGGCGCTGCGCCTCGGTCGCGGCGTCGTGGACTGCGAGCGAGGTGAACGACATGTAGAGCGCGGCCACGGGCACGGGGGTGCCCCGCTCGACGTAGATGGTGCGGGCGGCGGTCCGCTGCCAGTCCACAGCGATCGACGAGGCGAGCGGTGCAGCTGACGGAGCCGCGGTGGCGGCCGGTCCCGCGAGCGGGGCCACCAGGAGCGGGGTGAGCAGGGCGGCGGCTGCGACCATACGGCGACGTGCTGGCATGGCGGACACCTTTCGAGACGACCTTCGCCCAGTCTCGAAGGGGCGCTCCTCGCCCACCATTCGCTTTCCGGCGTATCTTCCCCGCCCTGAATGACTATTTACCGAGCGCGGTGCCGGGCGGAGACTCGGAGAGGCGGACCGTCGGGCCGGCGGGCCGGCGGGCGTGGGAGGAACCCATGACCGACCTGTTGCTGAGCGAGAACGAACAGGCCGCCGTGCGCGCCGTCATCGCTTCTGAACCCGGCGTGGGTGGGGCCCTGCCGGGTGAGGGCGTGCTGCGGTACCTCGCGCGGCTCATCGTGTGCGACGCGATGGGCATCGCCCTGCTCGACGGCACGGGTTTCGCCGTGGGCGAGGCGGCCCAGTGTCGTGACCCGGTGGTCGAGGACGACCTCTCCTCCGGCGAC
Organism: Jiangellales bacterium; assembly: GCA_035462845.1. Taxonomy (GTDB): domain Bacteria; phylum Actinomycetota; class Actinomycetes; order Jiangellales; family Jiangellaceae; genus DASTQL01. The sequence goes on along the minus strand of DATHTV010000071.1, from coordinate 13,603 downwards.
GGTCGGGTCGCGCTCGGCATCCGGAGGCGTGGCCGCGGCCCCCCGCGGAACGGCTCGGCCGGCGCGCGCGGGGTCGCAGCGCTCACGCTAGGGGTGCGCAACGGGCCCGAGCACGTCGTCAAGGTGTGGCTGATCCGCCGCTCGCGGGACTTCTCGGACCGCGACCAGGCCCTGCTCGGGCTCGTAGCTCCGGCCCTGGAGCGCGTGCTGCGCGAGCAGCCGACGTCGACGCTGCCGTCGCTCACCGGGCAAGAGCGCCGGGTGCTCCAGCACGTCGCCGAGGGTCTGTCCAACGCCGAGATCGCCGAGCGCCTCGTCGTCGCCCCTTGCACCGTGCGCAAGCACCTCGAGAACGCCTACCGCAAACTCGGCGTCACGAACCGGCTCGCAGCCGTCCACGCCCTGGAGGGTGGGCGGCGGCCCGCCAAACCCGACCGCGCGGACCGGGTACACGCCTTCGCGTGACTGCGACGCCAGATCGGTCAGGACCCGAGAACACGCCGCGTGCCTCGAGTTCACGCGGCGTGTTCCCTACCGTCGACGAGACGGGGACTCGGTCGTTCGCGCATGCCGCGCTCGTGACCGGGTCGGGTCCGTCGAACGCCGCGGGCGCGACATCGACGACGGGGTCGACGAAGCCGAGCCAGGCAAAGGCCATCCCGCCGTGGACCGCTGCGGCCCCGACGGACGCCGCCCCCTGGACAGACCCGGGGACGCGGTGCACGGTGAGTCCATGGCCGAAGTGAGGGAACCCGACCCCACCGGAGCGTTCGGCGAGGGTGCACCAGAAGGACTCAGCGACCAGGCGTTGCCCAGCCTCGAGGACCGCCGGACTGAGCAGAGCTTCTCCCGCTGGCCGCTGGAGGAGTACGCGGAGTCGGGCGGCCAGGACACGGCCGAGCACGCGCCCCTCATCGACCGCCCGCGAGGGGCGACGTAGTCACCGGATCCCGAGCCCGAGAGATGGGGGCGTCCCATGTGGGTGGCCTTTCGTAACCGGTACAACCAGCACGTCTGGGTCGCCATCATGTGCAGGGACACGGGCGCCTGCGGCGGGGAGGGGGGCGGCTGGCGTACGGAGGGCTGGTGGTCGCTGTCGCCGGGGGAGGCCAAGACCGCCTTCTGGACGACCAACCAGTACGCGTACTTCTACGCCGAGGCCCAGGACGGCCGCTGGTGGGGCGACAGCGTCGGCCCCGCCGTCTACGTGCGCAACGAGCGGTTCCAGGGGTGCTACGCCATCGGGACCTCGACCTGGCGCATTGTCCGGATGTCGCAGCTGAACGTGGGGTGGCCGCCGTCCGCGCCGGGGACCCACACGATCAACCTCCAGGCCTGACGACCCACGAACGATCACGGCAACCGCGTAGATGGGGGCCGAGCCAGGTGAATTCACCTGGCTCAGCCCTCATCTGCCGCGGCACGCGGGGCGCGGCGGCAGTGCCCCTGTCAGGCCACGTCCACCGTGAAGGGCACCGTGAGCACCGTGCCGTCGGCCGTGCGGAACTGCCCCCACAGCCGGTACGTGCCCGGGTCGTCGAAGTGCGCGTGGACGTCGAGCTCCGGCCCGAAGTCCTGCCCGGGCAGGGCGAAGACCGGCTGCCCGTCGGCGTCCTCGACCTCGGCGTGCTCGTGGGCGAAGTCGCTGCCGTCGGCGCGCATCACGACCACGTGACCCGCCGCGGCGAGGTACGGCTGCAGGTCGTCCACCGGAGCACCGGTCGCGGCGTCGGTGAAGCGGTAGCTCAGCCGGCTCTCGCCGCCGGACTCCGGCGCGCCCTCGAGCTCGACCCGCACGCCCGACACAATGGCCGTCCGACCCGACGCCTCCACCGGCTCGGCCTCGACCGGGGTCCCGGCGACGACCACCTCGTGGCGGTCCACCACGTCGGTCATCTGCCCCTGCCGACGGAACTCGACGTGCACCGCGTACGTGCCGGCCGTCGGGAAGGTCAGCGCCACCGCGAGCTCGCCGGGGCGGCCGGTCGGCTCGGGGTGGACGTGGTCGAAGGTGGCCAGGTCGGAGCGGGTCGCGATCAGGTGCATGTACGCCTCGTGGCTGCGGACGACGTCCTCGACCGGCTCGCCGGTCTCGGCGTCCCGCACGACCACGGTGACGGTCGTGGGCTCGCCCGGCCGGACGTCGGCCGGCACGTCGACCTCGGTCTCGACGCCCGCGTCGTGCGCGTCGACCGGGTCGGCCTCGGTCGTCATCATCACGCTCATCGCCGGCCGCATCGGCATCCCGGTGTCCTGCATCCAGGCGAGCACGCCGTTCATGCCGCGCTGGGCCGTGTCGGTCTTCGACAGCGCCGTGAGGCCGGCTCCGACCGCGATCGCGACGACTGCGACACCGACGAGGAAGGCCGCCGACGACAGCCGCGTACGCAGGTCGGGCCGCAGGACCTCGGCCACGCCGGAGGGGCGCCGGAAGCCGCGCAGCCGCTGGGCGTTGGTGACGACGCTGACCGAGCTCATCGCCATCGCCGCGGCGGCGAGCACCGGGTCGAGCAGGATGCCGAACGCCGGGTAGAGCACGCCCGCTGCGACCGGGATGAGCAGGACGTTGTACGCGAACGCCCAGGCGAGGCCCTGCTTGATCGTCGTGACGGTACGGCGGGAGAGCGCGATCGCGGACACGATGCCGCGCAGGTCGCCGCCGACCAGCGTGATGTCGGAGGCGGCGATCGCCACGTCGGTGCCGGTGCCGATGGCGATGCCGAGGTCGGCGCGGGCGAGTGCGGGGGCGTCGTTGATGCCGTCGCCCACCATGGCGACGACCTCGCCCCGGGCCTGGAGCCCGGCGACCTGGTCGGACTTCTGCTCGGGCAGGACGTCGGCGATGACGTGCTCGATGCCGGCCTGGCGGGCGACGGCCTCGGCGGTGACCCGGTCGTCGCCGGTGAGCATCCACACGTCCAGGCCGAGGGCCCGCAGCTGGGCGACCGCCTCGGGCGACTCGGGCTTCACGGTGTCGGCCACCGCGAGCACGGCAGCCGCGGAGTCGTCGACGGCCACGTACACGGCGGTGGCTCCCTCGGCGGCCATCGCGTCCGCCTCGGCGGCGAGCCCGTCGAGCGCGACGCCGCGCGTCGCCATGAGCCGCCGGTTGCCGACGGCCACGTCGTGTCCCTCGACGCGCGCCAGGATCCCGTGGCCGGGCAGGGCCTCGAAGGACTCCGCCGACGGCAGCGCGAGGGAGCGCTCGCGGGCAGCGGCGACGACGGCCTCGCCCAGCGGGTGCTCGGATCCGACCTCGGCGGCCGCGACCAGGCGCAGCACGTCGTCCGCCGACCAGCCGGGGGCGGTGACGACGCGGGCGACCTCGGGCCGGCCGCGGGTGATCGTGCCGGTCTTGTCCAGCACCACGGTCGTGATCCGGCGGGCCTGCTCCAGCGCCTCACCGCCGCCGATGAGGATGCCGAGCTCGGCGGCCTTGCCCGTGCCGACCATGATCGCCACCGGTGTGGCCAGGCCGAGCGCGCAGGGGCAGGCGATGATGAGCACCGCGATCGCGGTGCCGACGGCGAGCGTCACCCGGCTCTCGGCCGGGCCGAGCAGCATCCAGGTGGCGAAGGTCAGCGCCGCGGTGAGGATCACGGCCGGCACGAACCATCCGGACACCTGGTCGGCCAGCCGCTGCATCGGGGCCTTCGAGCCCTGCGCGTCCTCGACCAGCCGGACGATCTGGGCGAGCGTCGTGTCCTGACCGACCGCGGTCGCCCGGATCACGACGGACCCGGTGCGGTTCAGGGTGGCGCCGATGACCGTGTCGCCGGACTCCTTGCGCACCGGCATGCTCTCGCCGGTCAGCATCGACTCGTCGACCGTGGTGGCGCCCTCGGCGACGACGCCGTCGACCGGGACCTTCTCGCCCGGGCGGACCCGGATCAGGTCGCCCACGGCGAGCTGCTCGACCGGGACGTCCACCTCGGACGTGCCGCGGACCACCCGAGCCGTCTTTGGCTGGAGGCCGACCAGGGCCTCGATCGCGGCCGAGGTGCGCTTCTTGGCCTTGCCTTCCAGCCACTTGCCCATGAGGACGAGCGCGATGATGACGGCCGCGCTCTCGAAGTAGACGTGCAGCGGGAGGCCCCACCGCTCGGCCACGGCCGGCCACAGGGTGACGAACGCGCTGTAGCCGTACGCCACCGTCGTGCCCATCGCGACGAGCGTGTGCATCGTCATGCCGCCGTGCCGCGCGGCCGCCCAGGCCTGCCGGTAGAAGGACCCGCCGGCCCAGAACTGCACGATGCTCGCCACGACCAGCAGCACCGGCATGACCAGGTCCATCGCGTCCACCGGGAGGGGGACGTACATCAGGACCATCATGGAGAGGCCTGCGGTGAGGCTGACCTGCCACTTGCGCTTGAGGTCGGCGAGCTCGCGGTCCCGTGCGTCGTCCGCGGTCGCCTTCTCCTCCGGTACGGACGGGGTGACCGGGCCGGGGACGGTGACCGGTTCGGCGCCGTACCCGGCGGAGCTCACGGCCTGCTGCAAGGCGGGCAGGTCGGGGGTCCCGGTGACGGTGACCGCGGCCCGCTCGGTGGCCAGGTTGACCTCGGCAGCGGCGACGCCGTCGACCTTGGCCAGGGCCTTCTCGACGCGCCGTACGCACGAGGCGCAGGTCATGCCGGTGATCGCCAGGGTGATGCCGGTCGTGCCGGCGTCGGCGGGGGTGATGGCGGCACTGGTGCCCGGGGTGGTGGCCGGGGTGGTGGTCTGGGTGCTCATCGGGTCCTCCTCGAGTCGCCGTCAGCCTGCGAGCGCGCGCTGTCGTGTCGCTGTCGTCGCGGCGGTGCCCGGGGCCGCGGAGCCGGCGATGCGGTCCGCCACGGCGGCCGCGTCCCGCCCTACCCGGCCGAGCAGGGCCGACCCGCGGCTGCTCTGCCACGGCAGGCCGACGGTCCACAGGCCGGCGACCGCGCCAGCGCCGGCGTGCTGCCGGACGGCGCCGTGCTCGTCCAGCGCCCCGTCCACGTCGACGAAGGCGTGGTCGGTGCGGAAGCCGGTGGCCCACACCACGGCGTCCACCTCGACGGCGGTGCCGTCGGCGAAGGCGGCCCTCGTACCGTCGAGCCGGACGAGCCGTGGGCGCCTCTCGACACCCGCCTGCCGCAGCGAGCGGCGGGAGGTGCCGATGACGAGCTGCGTGCCGCGCATGCGGCGACCGCGGCGGGAGCCGGGCGTGACGTCGAACGCACCCGCCGTGTCGAGCCAGCGGAAGACGTCCCGTCCGAGGAGTCGCTGCGGCAGGTGCGTGGCACGGGTGCCTTCCGCGACGACGACCCGCCGGCGGTTGCCGGCGAGCTCGACCGCCACCTGCAGGCCCGAGTTGCCGCCCCCGACCACGAGGACGGTGCCGGCGGGCAGGTCGGACGGCCGCCGGTACGCGGCGGTGTGCACCTGGACGACGTCCGCGGCAGCGCCCGCAGCCAGGGCCGGGACGACCGGCCGCTGGAACGCGCCGGTGGCGACCACGACGTGCGCCGCCCGTACCGCGCCAGTGGCCGTCTCGACCCGGAAGGCATCGCCTGCCCGGCGTACCGACGTGACCTCGATCCCGTGCCGTACGGGCAGGGCGAAGCGGGCGGCGTAGCCGGCGAGGTAGTCGGCGACCTGATCCTTGCTCGGGTGAGTACCCGGGTCGCCGGGGAACGGCATCCCGGGCAGACCGGAGAACCAGGCCGGGGTGAACAGCCGCAGCGAGTCCCAGCGGGACCGCCAGGCGTGCCCCGGCTCGGGGGCGGCGTCGAGCACGACGTGCTCGAGGCCCCGGCGGGACAGCTCGTACGAGGTGGCGAGCCCGGCTTGGCCGCCACCGATGACCGCGACGTCGACGTGGGTCGTCATGGGTGCACCTCCTGGAGGGTCACCCAGGACGGTGCTCGCCCTCGCTGTCCCGGCCCTGTCCCGCCGAGGGGCGTCGCGCGCGGCCGAGGTAGAGGTAGCCGAACGGGCTGGGCCCGCGCAGGTAGAACCGGTCGAGATCCTCGACGACGAGGTCGCTGGCGGCCAGGCACTCGTCGACCGCCAGGTCCAGGCGGCAGCCCGCGTAGAGCCGCATGTTGAGCGGCTGGAGGCGGTCCTGCCATCGCGCCACCCGCGGCTCCGGCGCGCGCCCGTGCTCGACGAAGTGCAGCACGCCGCCCGGCCGCAGCAGCCGGAAGACCTCGGCGAGTGCGGCGGCGGGGTCCGGGATCGTGCACAGCGTCAGCGTCGACAGCGCCGAGTCGACGCTCGCGTCCTCGAGCGGAACCCGCTGCCCGTCCAGGCCGACCCGGTCGACGGGAACCGGGCTCGCTGCGATGCGTCGGCCGGCGAGCCGCCACGCCACGTCGGACGGTTCGACGGCCAGCACACGCCTCACCGCGGGCGGGTAGTGCGGGACGTTGAGCCCGCTGCCGAAGCCGATCTCGAGCACGTCGCCGGTCAGCCCTCGGCAGACCCGGTCACGCAGGGCGCGGCCCCGGCGGTCCTGGAGGTCGCTGAGGCGTGGCACGACCTGCTCCGCCCACCACCCGATGACGGACCCCCTCGCCGAGTGTGACCCGAGGCGGGTCGCTCCGACGGACGCGGCCCAGCATCTCCCGTCCTCCGGCAGATGGAAAGGGGGCCGACGGTCGTCGCCCACCCGTCGTACGATCCGGGCCGTACGGTGTCGTCGGCGAGCATCCACCGGGGGGCACACGTGGAGATCCGGCTGCTCGGTCCGGTGGAGGTCGCCGTCGGCGACACGGTCCATCGCCTGCCAGGGGCGGGTGAGCGAGCGCTGCTGGCCCTGCTCGCACTGCAGGCGGGCACGGTGGCACCGGCCGACCGGCTCGTCGACGCGCTCTGGGGCGAGGACCTCCCGGCCAACCCGGCGAACGCCCTGCAGCTGCGGGTGTCCAAGCTCCGCAGGGCACTGGCGACGATGGGCGCCGAGGGTGCGGCCGTGGTGACCCGCCCCCCCGGCTACCTGCTCGACGCGGGGCTCGCCCGGGTGGATGCCGTACGGGCCGCGGCCGATGTCCAGGCCGCTCGCGAGCTGACGGCGGCCAACGACGTCGACGCGGCGCTGCAGGCCTACCGCCGGGCGCTGGAGGCCTGGCGAGGTCCGGCGCTGGCGGAGTTCGGCGAGGCGCCGTGGGCGATCGGGGAGGCCCGGCGCCTCGAGGAGCTGCGGATCGTCGCGACGGAGGAGTGGCTGGCCCTCGAGCTCGACGCCGGGCGGCACGCCGACGTGCTCGACGAGATCGAGGCACTCGTGGCGACGGACCCGATGCGCGAGCGCCCGTACGGGCTCCTCATGCTCGCCCTCTACCGCGCGGGCCGGCAGGCGGACGCGCTCGCCGTCTACCGGCAGGCGCGGGAGGTGCTCGGGGAGGAGCTCGGCCTGGACCCCTCCCCGGAGCTGCGGGAGCTCGAGGCGGCCATCCTGCGCCAGGACGAGTCGCTGGCCGCCCCGGCCCGCCGGGTCGCTCCCGCTGCCCGTCCCAACCTGCCCGAGCGCGTCGCGTCCTTCGTCGGCCGGGACGGCGAGGTGGCGGACCTCGTCCGGCTCGTCACCGGTCAGCGCTGCGTCACCGTCACCGGCGCGGGCGGGCTGGGCAAGACCACGGTGGCCGTGGAGGCCGCCCGAGCGGCGCAGCCGGAGTTCGGCGACGGCACGTGGTTCGTGGGACTCGCCGGGCTCACGGCCGATCATCAGGTGGCGGCACGGGTGGCCGACGTCTTCGGCCTGCCGCCCGCCGACCCGCTGCACGGCGAGACGGCGGAAGCCCGGCTCGCCCGCCAGCTCGGCCACCGGCGGGCCCTCGTCGTGCTCGACAACTGCGAGCACCTGGTCGACGCCTCCGCCCGGGTGGTGCAGGCCCTGCTGGCCGGCTGCCCGCACCTGGTCGTGCTGGCCACCTCTCGCGAGCCGCTCGGGGTGGTGGGCGAGGTCCAGTACGCCCTCGCCCCGCTGGCGACCGCGGCTGTCGGCGGCGACGGCGCCTCGCTCGCCGACGTGCCGGCCGTCCGGCTGTTCGTCGACCGGGCGCGGGCCGCGGCGAGGAGCTTCGTCCCGGCCGACGACGACCTGGCCGTCGTCGCCCAGGTCTGCGAGCGCCTGGACGGTCTCCCACTGGCGATCGAGCTCGCCGCCGCGCGGGTCAAGACCCTGCCCGTACGGCAGATCAGCGCCCGCCTCGACGACCGCTTCCGGCTGCTCACGTCCGGGCCGCGCACCGCCGACGCCCGCCAGCAGACCCTGCGGGCCACGGTGGACTGGAGCTTCCGGCTGCTCGACGAGGCCGAGCAGGTGCTGCTGCGCCGGCTCGGGGTGTTCCGCAGCGCGTGGGCGGTCGACGACGCGGAGCAGGTCTGCGGGCGCGACCCCCTGGACCCCGCCGACGTGCTCGACGGCGTCGGGCACCTGGTCGACCGTTCGTTGGTGGTGCCGGTCGGGGACGACGGGCGGTTCCGGATGCTGGAGACGATTCGTCAGTACGCCGCGGAGCGCCTCGCCGACTCCGGCGAGCTGGATGCCGTCATGACGCGCCACCTCGCGTACCTGCTCGGTCTCGCCGAGGAAGCCGAGCCGTACCTGCGGGGGGCGCGGCAGGCCGAGTGGCGGGAGCGGTTGCGGCTGCGCCACGACGACCTGGTCGCCGTGCTCTCGTACTGCGCTGCCCACCCGGACACCCATGGCGAGGACGGGCTGCGGCTCGCCACCGCCCTGGGGTGGTTCTGGTACCTGGGCGACCACGAGGAGGGCCGCCGGCACCTGCACGCCCTGCTCGACGCGGTGCCGGGTGCCTCTCCGCTCGTCCGGGGGCGGGCATGGCAGGCGCTGGCCATGGTGGGCCGGCCCAGCGCCTGCGTGGTGCACCCCAGCCGTCCGTGCGCGGAGGCGGCGGCCGAGTCTCTGCCGCTGCTCGAGGCGGCCGGCGACGACGTGGGCGCCGCGCTGTCGCGGGTGCTGCTCGCGGTGGAGGCGGTACCGGGCAACACCGACGAGGGGTTGGCCCGGCTGGTGGAGGCCGAGGAGATCCTTCCGGCCGGGTCGTGGGAGCAGGCGCTGGCGGACTTCGTCCGGATGGAGGTGCTGGTCCGGGCCGGTGACGCAGACGAGGGGATCGCCGCCGGCGACCGGGCTGCCGCCGAGTTCGATCGCCTCGGTGACCTGTGGGGGGTCTCGGCCGTGCGGGCACACCAGGCGCACAACCTGCGGGCGACGGGGCGGACCGCGGACGCCCTGCCCGTCTACGACCTCGGCCTCGACGTGGCCCGGCGCGCCGGACTGCACAACACCGTCCAGCTCGCCGCGGCAGAGGCCGGCCTGGCCAGGCTCTCGGTCGGAGACGAGGCCGGCGCCAGGGCCCTGCTCGAGGAGGCCCGCGCGGTGGCCCGCCGGTACGGCTACCGCGGCGGCGAAGGGCTGGCCGCGGTCGGGTTCGGGCACCTGGCGCGTCGCGAGGGGCGGCTCGCGCAGGCCGACGCCGCCTTCGCCGAGGCGGCCCGGCTGATCCGTGAGGTCGGCTCGCTGCCCTACCTCGCGTGGGCGTGCAGCGGCCGGGGCTACGTCCGCGAGCTGATGGGCGACCTGGACACCGCCGAGGAGTGTCACGAGGAGGTGCGGGCGATCTCCCGCGCCCTGCCCGACCCCAACCTCGTGGCGCTGGGCCTGGAGGGACTGGCCGGAGTCGCCGTGGCGCGCGGCGACGCCCAGCAGGGGGCGCGCCTCCTCGGCGCGGCCCGCCGTCTCCGGAGCCGGAACCAGCGGCCGGCCGGCCCGCTCGACGCGCCGGACGTCGAGCGGGTCGAGGCCGCTGCTCGGCAGGCCCTCGGCGACGAAGAGTTCGAGCAGTCCGTCGAGGCGGTCGGTACCGGCGACAGCCTCAAGCCGTCCACGATCACCCGCTGAGGGGGAGTCGCCCCCGCCTGAGTGGTGCAAGCCTCGATGTAGGAGCCGGCACACCGGCCGCTCCGGCGCCTGCGGCAGGCGGCCTTCATCGGGGTCGGCTCGATGGTCGGGGCGGGCATCTTCGCCCTCCTCGGTGCCGCCGGCGAGGTGGCCGGCGCGGCGGTCTGGATCTCATTCCTCATCGCAGGCGGCGTGGCCATCCTGCAGGGGTACTCGTTCGCCAAGCTCGGGGCCCGCTACCCCTCGGCGGGAGGATTCCTGGAGTACGTCATCCGGGGGTGGGGCGACGGCCACTTCACCGGCGTCATCGCCTGGCTGCTCTTCTCGGTCAACGCGATCATCACCGCGATGGTCGCGGTGTCCTTCGGCAGCTACGCCAGCGCCGCTGTCGTCGACAGCGCGGACTGGGTGAAGCCCTTCGCCGTGCTCATCATCGTCGTGATGGCGCTACTCAACATCCTCGGCTCGCAGGCGGTGGCCCGGGTCCAGACGATGGTGGTCGTCGTCGTCATCGGCATCCTCACCCTGTTCTCGGTCGCGACGCTGATCAACATGAACGCGGACCTGCTGGCGTTCTCGGGGTATCCGCCACTGCGGACGATCGTGTCGAGCGTCGCGCTGACCTTCTTCGCCTACCTCGGTTTCGGCGTGATCACCTGAGCCGGGGACAACGGTTGCGCTGGCCGTGATCATGCTGCTCAGCGTCGTGCTCGACCTGGTGTGGAAGAGGCGCCGCGGCGCGGCGCAGGGCACCGAGCAGGCGCCCGCCCTTCGCTGATGTGGTCAGACCTGCCGCGGCACCTTGCCGGTCAGGGTCAGCAGCCTGCACATGACCCGGTGACCGCCGTCGGACGTGTCACCGAACATCAGCGGGCACCCGCCCTCGATGACCGTCATGCCACGGTCCCGCCCCCAGGCGGCGGCGGTGGGGGAAACGCTGCCCTGCCCGAAGGCGCGGTGCATCCAGACCTGCGTGATCCCCAGGTCAGCACACTCGTGCACCGTGCCATCGGCGTGGCTGGGCCGGGTCCCGATGACTACGGCGTCGACACCACCGGGGATCGCACTGAGCGAGGGGTAGCTCCGATCGCCCTCGACGGTCTCCGCGTTCGGGTTGACCGCGAAGACCTCGTACCCGCGATCACGCAGGCGCTGGTAGACGACGTTGCTGCCGTGCCCCTCGGCCTTGCGGGACACGCCGGTGACCGCGATCCGGCGGTTACCCAGGAACTGCGCTGCCGCGTCCTTGACCTTCATCTCGTCCGCCTCCTCGGGTGCGCGCCGATCGGACCGGTCCGCGATCCCACGATCACGCCGTGACGGCGGACCCGCCACGTCCAAAGGTCACGTCGCGCCGCAGCCGTTGTCGGAACGTGACGCCGCGACAGCGATCACTCCTCGGGTCCGGCTCCTCGGGTCCGGCTCCTCCGAGCTCGCTGTTGGCGGAGCTCCGGCTCCTCAGGTCCGGCGCCGGAGCGCCTGCGGCAGCCCTTCAGGCAGCCGGGCCTCTCCCCGCAGCTCGGCGATCAGGTCATGCTCGAAGAAGGGCACGGCAAGGTGCCGCCGCCGCAGCGCGGCACGCAGAGCATCGGTGAACAGGCCGGTCCCCGGCGCCGTGTTCGCGATCACGACTCGCCGGTTCACCCCCTCGGCCGTGAGCTCTGCGAGCGGGCACGAGGCGAGGGTGCCGAGCGCCGCCGGGAGGTCGATCGTGCACGTGACACCGCAGGATGGCGAGGCCCCGACCCCTACGATTCCCACGACCGTCATCCCGCTGCGCCGGTAGTCGGCGACGTCGGCCGCGACCCGCCGCGCGAGCGGCGCGACCGCGAGGCGCGTCCAGACGGTCACCGCCCGAGCGACCCGTCGTCGCGCCCCGCCGTGTCGGGCCAGCCACGCGCGGCCGTACGCCTCCAGCATGCGGGTCTTCAGCACCCCTCCCCAGGCACGCTGCTCCGGGCAGGGCATCTGCACGAGCCCGACGCCCTCCTCGAGGGCCGTCCGTACGACTTCGACGACCGCACCGGGCCGGGTGGCGCCGCCCAGGTACCGGACGTTCTCGTTGAGCAGGCAGTGGGAGACGAAGAGCACTCGGCCGCTCCGCCCGTCCGCGAGCCGGGCGCGCAGTAGGCGGGTGCGCGCCGGCTCAGGCACCGGTCCGGCTCGCTGCCCGGGGTGCGTCGGCCAGGAAGCCGTCCACTGCGGCCACCACAGCGGGGACCGCCAGGTCGAGGGCCTCGTTGAGCACCAGGTGACAGTCCGCCTCGAGGACGACCAGGTCGACCTGCGGGGCGACGAGTCGACAGGCCACCGCCTCGAGGTCCACCAGGGCGAAGAGCGGGTCGCCCCGCGTCGCCAGCACCGTGACCGGGACCCGCAGGCTCCCGTCGTACAGCGGACGCGTGTCCACCGTCATCAGGTCGGCGAGGAACTGCAGCGGGTAGGACCGCCGGCCCAGCGGGTCGAGCTCGAAGAGCTCGCGCGTCCACCCGGCGCCGAACACGCGTCCGAGGTCGAGGTAGGCCGTGACCGGCACGGGGAGTCGCGGTACGAGCCGTGCCGCGCCGCTCATCGCGGCCTGGACCGGCCGGTGCAGGCGCCGGGCGCCGCGGAACCGCGTGACCGCGGCGGCCGACGGGTCCTGCGGGTCGAAGATGTTGTGCGCCACCACGCCGACCACCGGGGCACCCGCCGTGGCGGCGAGCGGGGCGATCAATCCGCCCTGGCTGGAGCCGCACAGGACGACCGGCCGGCCGAGCTCACGACTCGCCCATCGCGCGGCGTCCACCGCGTTCGTCACCAGGTCGGCGAACCGGAGCACCCTCCGGACGCGAGGGCTCTTGCCGTGCGCCTGAGGGTGTACCCCCACCACGGCGAGGCCGGACTGGACCAGCCGGTCGAGAAACTCCTCGTAGAACAGCGGGTGCGCGGCGGTCCCGGGGACGAAGACCACCGTGGCTCGTGGGGTGTCCGGCTCCCAGACCGACAGGGCGATCGGCGCGCCCGCAGACGTCAGGAGCACCTCCCGATAAGTCTCGGGGTGCTGGACGTGACCCAGCAGCCGCTCCGTCCTGGTCCAATTGCCGTCCGGCCGGCTCGTGACGGTGGTCATGCGCCCATGCTTGCGCGGCACCCGCGGACCACCGCCAGGGTCGGTCGTCCCGTCGATCACGTCATCCGCGCCAATGGGGCCCTGACGCGGTGAAGGCACCGCGTCAGGGCCCCACCTGCCGCGTCACGAATCCCTCGCTGCGTGCCGGGAGCAGCAGGGTGGGGCTCGCGACCGGCGGACGGCCTCAGCAGGCGACGTCGTAGCCGGCGTCCTCGATGGCTGCGCACACCGCGTCGCGCGAAGCGGTGCCGCGGACGGTGACGGCCTTGGCGTCGATGTCGACGTCGACGGCGGTGACGCCGTCGATCCGGCCGACGGAGGTCGAGATCGCGGTGACGCAGTGGGAGCAGCTGATCTCCGGGACGTCGAAGTGCTGGGTGGTCATGGCAGGTCCTCCAGGTCCGCCCGGTCCGGGTGACCGGGACTGGTCCCACCGTGGGCCAGGCCGCTGTCGCGACGCTGTCCTCGGCAGCGAGGGTTGACGACGGCAGCAACACTGGCGGCCCAGGTCTGCGCCGACTACGGGTCCTCCGGGGGACCCGGCGGGAGGACGGTCGGGCGGGACGCCTTCCTGACCCAGGCGCGCGCGTCCCTCGATG
>DATHTV010000070.1:0-4834 GCA_035462845.1 Jiangellales bacterium | reverse complement strand
CCTGAGGTTGACCTAGGGAATCTCACGACGCATCCCTCCTGCTCAGATGCTGGCAGCAGCGCGGCGAGCCGGCGCGACGGACCGCACGCCGACGAGGGCGCCGAGCGCGGCCAGCCAGACGAACCAGACGGTGTAGACGCCGAAGGCCACGGTCGCCACCCCGTCCGACCCGAGGGCCTCGACGTAGGGCTCGGGCACGATCAGCACGGCCCACAGCGCGGCCGAGACGACGCCGACCACCCCGAACCACCGCGGCAGGCCTGCCGCAGCCATCGCGAGCACTCCGATCGCGATCGCCCACGGAGCCTGCATCAGCCAGCCCAGGTGCTCGCCCACCGCTCCCCCGGCGTACGCGTTGAGCACGTCGTACGAGGCGGCCGTCGCCGCTCGCTCGGCCTCGCTCGCGGCGGGGTCGGCGAACCGCTCGGACAGCCCGGGCACCGCGATCGGCCAGCGCACCCACCCCAGCATCTGGAAGAGGGCGCCTGCGACGCCGAACGTCGTCAGCGCTCGTACGGCTGCGGTGTCGCGTCCCAGCGCGACCGCCAGCCCGAACGCCGCAGGCACGAGCAGCAGGCTGGACACGAGCTCGAGCACGAAACCCACGCGGACAGCGGTCTCCGCCTCGGCGAAGAGCGGCAACGCCACCGTCCCCGGCTCGTCGAGGACCGCGGGCCAGCCGAACGCGGCCCCGAGCACGACCGCACCGACGGCGGCGAGCACGGCAGAGGCGACCAGGAGGCCACCGGTCAGCGGCCAGCGGCGCTCGGGCGGGTCGGCTGTCGGCCTCGGGGCGGGAACGGTACGGGCGATGGTCATGGCTGCTCCTCACTACAGGTGGACGCTGTTCGCGCTGCGGACACTGTTCTCTCATACGGACCAGTTGTCAAGAGCGGCGTGCCTGCTTGCGAACGCTGTTCTCATCCAGGCATGCTGCCCGCATGCCCTCGAGCACCCCTCCGGCGCCCCGCCCCACCCTCCGCGAACGCCGTCGCCAGGACCTGGTCGCCGAGATCAAGGGCGTCGCCTCCACCCAGCTGGCTGCGGAGGGGTTGGCGGCGCTGTCGCTCCGCGCCGTGGCTCGCGAGGTCGGGATGGCGGTGTCCGCGCTCTACCGCTACTTCCCGAGCCGGGACGACCTGGTCACGGCGCTGCTCGAGGACGCCTACACCGCCCAGGCCGAGCACGTGGAGGCGGCGGCCGCAGAAGCAGGCGGAGACGACGAGCCCGTCGCGGCCTTGCGCGCGGCCCTGCTCGCCTTCCGCGCGTGGAGCGTGGAGCACCCGCACGAGTACGGCCTCATGTACGGCGACCCGCTGCCCGGCTACGTCGCCCCGGCGGACCGGCTGTACGAGGCGGGGACGCGAGTGGGGCGGATGCTCTACCGGTACGTGCACCTGGCCGAGTCGGGCGGGCGCCTCGACCCGACGACAGCTGCTGCACGACGGGCATCGCTCCCGGCGGTACACGTCGAGCAGCTGGACGAGTGGCGGCTGCGCCGGGTGCCGGAGATGAGCCTCGAGGCCGTGGTGGTCACGGTCGACCTGTGGACCCGGCTGCACGGGCTGCTGTCGCTCGAGGTGTTCGGGCAGCTGCGCCCCGTCCTCCCCGACCCGGCGCCGTACTTCTCCGCCGGCGTCGACGAGGCGCTTGCCCGCGCTGGCCTGAGCCCGAGGGGCTCGACGAGCGAGAACCCTCTGGTCTGACCCCGTCTACTGCAGCCGGACCAGCTCGGGGTGCGCAGCGCGGTAGCCGTCCAGCAGCCGCCGCGCGCGGTCGGGCGACCCGACGAGCGGGTGCAGGGCGAAGGCACGTATCGCCCGATCCCGGGACCCCTCCAGAGCGGCCGCGACCGCCTCCCGCTCGACGGCCTTGACCGTCTGGAGCAGGCCGAGCTGGTGTGGCTCCACCTCCCCCGCGGCGACCGGGTGGGCTCCGTTCCCGTCGACGACACAGGGGACCTCGACCACCGCGTCGTCGTCCAGACCGCGCATCGCCCCGCGGTTCCTCACGTCGAGGACGTGGACCGACCGCCGGTTGCCGGCGATCGCCGCGACCACGTCGAGTGCCACCCGCTCGTAGCCGCCGTCATCGACGTCTCCGGGGTCTCGCCCGGTCGCGACGTCTGCGTCGCGGCTCTCCGCCAGGTACGTCTCGTCCCGCTCGCGGCGCACCCGTCGCCACACCACGAGGGCACTCGACGGGTCGGCCTCGACGGTTGCGTAGAAGCGCTCCTGCTGGTCGCGCAGCTGCTCGCCGCGGGTGCGGCGACGCACCGGGGGACGATCGGCGCCGCGGTCGACGTGCCAGTACCAGAGGTACTCGTTGGGGATCGCCCCGAGCGCCCGCAGCCAGTCGGCGCCGAAGAGCCGCCCCTCCTCGAAGGAGCCGAGCAGCCGGTCGTCGGCGAGCAGGCGAGGCAGGTGGTCCCGGCCGTCGACGAGCACCGCGCGCAGCCAGCCGAGGTGGTTCAGGCCGACGTAGTCGAACCACGTCCGCTCGGGCGGGACGCCCAGTGCCCGCGCCACGCGCCGGCACAGCCCGGCGGGTGAGTCGCAGACCCCGATGACGCGGTCCCCCAGGACGGCGGCCATCGCCTCGGTGACCATCCCGGCCGGGTTCGTGAAGTTGAGCACCCACGCCTCGGGGGTCAGGGCCGCCACCCGCTCGGCGAGGTGCACGGCGACGGGCACCGTGCGGAGCCCGTACGCGATGCCGCCCGCGCCGGTCGTCTCCTGGCCGAGCAGCCCCAGGTCCACCGCCACCCGCTCGTCGGCAACGCGACCGGCCAGGCCCCCTCCCCGTACGGAGGAGAAGACGAGGACCGCACCGCCCAGCGCGTCGTCCAGCCGGTCGGCGACGACGAGCCGCGGGGGGTCGGCGGCGCCGAGCGACATCTGCCGCAGCACCTCGACCACGACCCGTACGCGGCGGGCGTCGACGTCGTGGAGGACGACCTCGTGGACCGGCACCTCGTCCCTGCCGCGGAGCAGCGCCTCGTACACCAGCGGGACCCGGAAGCCGCCTCCCCCGACGACCGCCAGCCTCACGCCGCGACCGTAACAGCCCGACCGTACGCAGGGCGGCGTGACCGGAGACCCTCGACAGGCGTGCCCGCCGCGCCTAGGTTCGGCGGGTACCGCGGTGCAAGGGAGGGTCGCCGTGGCAACGTCCCGGCGCGACCAGGCCGCCGTCGGCCAGCCGCCGCTCGGCGGCTCCGACGACGACCGGTCTCTCGGGCTCGACCCGCTGGCGGACCGCCGCGGGCACCGGTCGCCGGAGCTGGACGTCCTCTGCGCCGGCCCGGTCTTCCTCGACATCGTCTTCACCGGCCTCCCCAGCCCGCCGCGTGTGGGGACCGAGGTCTGGGCCGAGGGCATGGGCTCCTGCCCGGGCGGTGCGGCGAACATGGCGGTTGCGCTGAGCCGGCTCGGTCTGCGTGCGGCGCTGGCGTCGCCGTTCGGCGCCGACGTGTACGGCGACTTCTGCTGGCAGGTGCTCGAGGAGCAGGAGGGCATCGACCTCTCCTACTCGCGGCGGTTCCCCGGCCGGCACTCGTCGGTGACCGTCTCCATGGCGTACGAGCGGGACCGCGCGCTGGTGACGCACGGGCACCCACCGCCCGTGGCGCCGGACGACTTCATCGGCATGCCGCCGCGCTGCCGGGCCGTCGTGACGTCCCTGGGTGAGGAGCCGGAGCAGTGGCCCTCGAGGGCGCGGGCCGAGGGAGCACTGGTGCTCGCCGACGTGGGATGGGACCCCACCCGGGCCTGGTCGGCCGAGCGCCTCAGCCGACTGGACACGGTCGACGCCTTCCTCCCGAACGCCGTGGAGGCGATGGCCTACACGCGTACCGCGACGCCCGAATCAGCGCTGGCCGCGCTCGGCCGGCGCGTGCCGCTCGCCGTCGTGACCCTCGGAGCGGACGGGGCGATCGCGCTGGACGGGATCTCGGGCGAGACCGCCCGGGCACCGGGCCTGCCGGTGGACAGCCTCGACCCGACCGGCGCCGGGGACGTCTTCGTCGCCGCCTTCGCCACCGGCACCCTCGCCGGCTGGCCGCTGCAGACTCGGCTCGACTTCGCGGCGCTCTGCGCCGGGCTGTCCGTCCGTCACTTCGGTGGGTCGCTGTCCGCGCCCGGGTGGGCCGACCTCGTCGCGTGGTGGGGAGCCCTCGGCCACGCGGACGCCGAGCTCGCGTCCCGCTACGGCTTCCTCCCCGACGTCGTCCCCGGCGGCACCCTGCCCGCGGTCACGCGGGCACCGGCCACGATCGGCCTCCGTCCCTCGCGGTGACCACCTTCACCGCGGCCAGCACTCAGGGTGGGAGGTCGCTGACGCTCACACCGGCTCCCACGCCGGTTCCCGCGGAGCAGGTGCGCGTGCGGAGGTGTCGAACCCGCGCAGGATCAGCCACCCCGCGAGAACCATCTCGTTGAGGCCTATCGGGGCGGCGAGGAGCGCTTGGAGCGCGGTGGCGAGGTCGTAGTCGAACATCTCTGGCGGCGAGGATGAGCACACCTCGACCACCCTGACTCCGACGTACCCGAGGGCCAGTCCCTGGTCCTGCCGCTTCAGCACCGGGAACAGCATCTCCCCTGTCCTCCGCCGATGCCGCCGGCTGCACTGGCGAGCGGCGCCGATGTTGCGGTGCGCTCAACCCGGGATGCACTCGACGGGTGAACACGTCGCGGGTCACTGCGGACGCTAGCCATCCCCCACCGCGGCCCCCAAGGGCGTAGGTCCAGCCGGCGAGACGCGCAGATCAGCCGCTCTCGCAACCGATGCCGTCGCCGTCCGCGTCGAACCGGTGCGGGTCCGGCGCACGGACCTC
>DATHTV010000069.1:0-5596 GCA_035462845.1 Jiangellales bacterium | reverse complement strand
CTTCCGCTACCGCGAGGTGATGCGGGTCGGGCGCCGCCGGCTGGCCCCGCTGGTCGCCGTCGGGACCGCCGGCGCCCTCGCGGCGGGAGCCGCCGGTCTGGCTTTCCCGCCGACCCGGGCGCGCCTGGACCGGGTGCTCCCCAAGCCGGGCGAGGGACCGGACGAGGAGACCCGGCGCACCGGGCGCTTCCGCAGGGAGGTCCACACCACGCCCACGACGGGCGCCCGGTACGTGGCCGTGGTCGCCGCCCCGGGCGTCCCCGGCTACGCGGCGACGTCGGTGATGCTCGCTGAGAGCGCCCTCGGCCAGGCGCTCGACGGCGAGCGGCTGCCCCCGTACGCCGGGGTGCTCACCCCGGCGACGGGACTCGGCCAGGTGCTGGTCGGGCGGCTGCGGTCCGCGGGCTTCACGATCGGCGTGGAGCGGGTGGCCTAGCGCCGGGGGCGTGCTCCGCCCCCACGACGAGCTCGTCGCCGAGGGGTGGTGACCAGTCCGGCTCGACCTCGTCGGCCGGCTGGACCCGGGCGGTCTGGGCGAGCCCGATGCCGACGAGCACCACGGCCCCGCCGACCAGCTGGACGGTCGACAGCGACTGGCCCAGCCACAGCCACGCCACCAGGCCGGCGAGGACCGGTTCGGACATGCCGACCACCCCGACCTGGGTGGCGGGCAGGTGCGCCAGCGCCCCGAGGTTCAGGGCGAACGGGACGAGCGTGCCCCCGACGACCACGAACGCCAACGGCCACCAGACCGGGACCTCGACGGTGTCCAGCGCGCCGAGCATCGACGTGGCGCCGGTGAGCGTGCCCCAGTCGAACCCCGACCACGGCAGCACGACCGCCCAGAACATCGCGGCGAACGCGAACATCCAGAAGGTCAGCGAGACCGGGTCGCGCCGCGCCACCGTCTGCGCCCCGACGACGTAGTAGGTCGTGAGGCAGAGCGCGGCGGCCAGCCCGGCCGCCACCCCGAGGCCGTCGAGACCGGCGTCCCGCCAGACCTCCGCGACGAGCCCCAGGCCGGCGAGCGAGAGCGCGATCGCCAGCCAGACCCGGCGCCGGACGGCAGCCCGCTGCACGACCCGCGCGTACAGGGCGACGAAGACGGGGGCGGTGAACTCGAGGAGCAGGGCGACGCCGACCGGCAGCCGGTCGATGGCCACGAAGTAGAACCACTGGATCAGGGCGGCGCCGACGATGCCGAGGACCACGAGCCCCGGCAGCTCGCGCCAGGTGAGCCGGAGCCGCCGGGGCCCGGCGAGCAGCGCCACGACCAGCAGCCCGATCGCCGCGCCGGTGCAGCGCAGTGCGGTGAGCCGGTCCGGCGGGACGCCCGCCTCGAGGACCACCTTGGACACCGAGGCGTTGACGGAGAACAGCATGGCCGCGCCCAGGACGAGCGCGTAGCCCCGCGCGGGATGGGTCGCGTGCCGCATGGCAGGACAGTAGCGTCCAGCACTGACACTGGTGTCGGCATCTCAGCCATCGGACGCGTGCCGGTGTCCGGGGGCGTCGCTAGGGTGGTCGCTCATGACGTCCCCGACCGCCGACCGCCGCACCCCTCGCCTGCGGGCCGCGCTCTCCGGCCTGCCCGCGTACAAGCCCGGGCGACCGCCGGCGGCGCACGAGGGCATGACGACCTACAAGGTCTCCTCCAACGAGAACCCCTACCCGCCGCTCCCAGGCGTCCTCGAGGCCGCGGTGGCCGCCGCAGGGGAGATGAACCGGTACCCGGACATGACCGCGAGCGCCCTGGTGGCGGCGATCGCCGAGCACCTCGCCGTGCCCGTCGAGCACCTGGCGACCGGGACGGGCAGCGTGGGCGTGCTTCAGCAGATCGTCCAGGCAACGGCCGCCGAGGGCGACGAGGTGGTCTACGCCTGGCGGTCGTTCGAGGCCTACCCCATCGTGGTGGGCATCTCAGGTGCCACCTCGGTCCGGGTGCCGCTGCGCCCGGATGCCACCCACGACCTGGACGCGATGGCTGCCGCGATCACCGACCGGACGCGGCTGGTGCTGGTGTGCACCCCCAACAACCCGACCGGCCCGGTGGTGCACCGCGACGAGCTGGCCGCCTTCGTCGACCGGGTCCCCGCTGACGTGCTGGTGGTGGTCGACGAGGCGTACAAGGAGTTCGTCCGCGACCCGGCGGCCGTGGACGGCGTCGAGTTCTACCGCGACCGGCCCAACGTCTGCGTGCTCCGGACGTTCTCCAAGGCGTACGGCCTGGCGGGGCTGCGGGTGGGCTTCGCCGTCGCCCACGACCCGGTCGCCGAGGCGCTGCGCAAGACGGCTGTGCCCTTCGGCGTGTCGGTCGTGGCCCAGCACTCCGCCGTCGAGTCGCTGCGCCGCGAGGCCGAGCTGTTCGAGCGGGTCGAGGCCCTGGTCAAGGAGCGGGCCCGGGTCTACGAGGAGTTGCGCGCGCAGGGCTGGGACGTCCCCGTGAGCGAGGCCAACTTCGTCTGGCTGGCGCTGGGGGAACGGTCCCTGCAGTTCGCGGCCGCCTGCGAGCAGGCGGGGATCGTGGTCCGGCCCTTCGAGGGCGAGGGAGTGCGCGTCACGGTCGCCGAGCCGGAGGCCAACGACCGGTTCCTGCAGGTCGCCGCCGACTGGCGCGGCTGACGAGCAGGCTCGGTCCGGCCGCCTCGGTCCAGCGGCCGGCGCGGCCTAGCGGTTCGACCGGGTCAGGACGTCCTCGAGCGGCACCGGGCCTGGGGGGGTCGAGGCCGGGTGCCGCTCGAGGCGTGTGCCCGTCAGCAACACATCGACGGGCCCCTGAGGGTCACCTCCACGCCCGACTCGTCTGCCGATGCAGCGGCGGGCGCCAGCACTCCGGCCGTTAGGGCCAGTGCAGCGAGCAACACCGCAACCAGGCGAGGGCGAGTCGGCACGATCTCCTCCGGGGGGGTCGGAAGGGGGACTAGCGCGGACGTGACCCCTGTAGTGAAATGGGGTCATGGGAAATAGTCAAGGCTCCGTGGGAGAACGCATCCGGACCCGACGCCGCGAGCTCGGCCTGTCCCAGGCCGATGTCGCCGGTGACGTTCTGTCGGCGAGCTACGTATCTCTGGTCGAGTCGGACAAGCGGCATCCGACCGATGCGGCCCTCGGTCACCTGGCCGAACGGCTCGGCGTCAGCGTGGGTCTGCTGCGCGACGGCGTCGACCCCGGGGTGCGGCGGGCCACGCGCCTGGAACTCGGCTATGCCGAGCTCGCCCTGCAGAGCGGGGAGGCGCAGGAGGCCTACGAGCGGTTCGGCGACATCGTCGCCCGACCGACTACCGACGAGGACCACGTGCGCCGAGCCCGTTACGGCCGGGCCCTGGCCGCGGAGCGACTGGGCAAGGTCGAGGAAGCGATCGAGCTGCTCGCCGTGCTCGCCGAGGACTCCCGGCGCCGGCCCGACGCTCAACCGTGGACCGACGTGGCGCTGGCGTTGTGCCGCTGCTACGCGGTGGCCGGCGACGTCGACCTCTCTGTGGACGTGGGCGAGGCGGCGCTGCAGCGGGCGCGCGATCTCGGCCTGGAGGGCACTCCCGACTACATCCGCCTCGGCTGCACGCTGATCGCCGCCTACTACGAGCGGGGTGACCTGACCCGAGCCGGCGCACTGGCCACGGATCTGATGACTGATGCAGACCTCGAGGGCAATCCCGGGAGCAGGGGGGCGGCGTACTGGAATGCCGCTGTCGTCGCAGAGGCAAGGGGAGAGACGGCGCAGGCCCTCCTGCTCATCGACCGAGCGCTCGCGCTCTTCGGCGAGGACGATGACCGGCGCAACCTCATCCGGCTCCGGATCGCCTACGCCTGGCTTCTCTTGCAGCAGACCGCGCCGGACCCACTGCGCGCATTGTCCTTGCTTGACGAGATCCGTCCTGACGCCGAGCGCTACGCCGGTTCCGTCGATGTCGGGTCGATCGACACCGAGCGGGCCCGGGCCCTATGGCTGATGGGCGACGCGGATGCCGCACGCGAGATCCTGATCTCGTCGATTCCCGCTCTAGGTGATCGACCACGGTTGGAGGCAGCCCGAGCGAGGTTGCTGCTCGGCCGTGTGCTGCGCAGCTTGGCCGACGAGGTCGGGTGCGTGGAGCAGTGCGCCGAAGCGGCGGTTCAGCTGGAGGCGATGGGGGCAGTGCGCCAGGCCGCTGCCGCCTGGCGTGAGCTGGGCGACCTCTACCGGGAGATGGGACGGTCCGAGGAGGCTCTCGACGCCTACGACCGGGCGCTGCGGACGGTCCGGGTGTCGCCGAGCACCATGCTCACCTCAGAGCCGAGCGTGCAGTTCACCCGTTCCGGTTGACATCCGTGTGACTCCAGTCTTCACTGGATGTCAGGCCCCGGGTCGTGGTCGCGGTGCAGCGCAGGGGATTGCATCGCGGCAGCGGCCCGGGGTCTGCCCAGTCCGGTGACCCTCCGGCCGAGATCTGACGCGGAGCCGCCGCTCAGCCGGCCCGGCCGGGTCCCGGCGCCGGGCCGACCAGGTCGGGCACCGGCTCGGCCGGCGGGTCGACCGGCCGCGGGCGGGAGCGCTCCCCGCTCACGACCAGGGCCACACCCGCCACCACGAGGGCCCCACCGCCGAGCACGACGGCGGTCACGGGCTCGCCCAGGATCACCGCGCCCAGCGCCACGGCGACCACCGGGTTCACGTACGCGTAGGTCCCGACGAGCGAGAGCGGGGCGTGCGCGAGCGCGAAGACGTACGCCGTGTAGCCGAGCAGCGAGCCGGCGAGCACGAGGTAGACCCAGGCGAGGTAGCCCTCGCGGGGGATCGCCGTCAGGTCGAGGTCGCCGCCCTCGCCGACCGCCAGCGCGACCGCGGTCATGACGGCTCCGCCCATGAGCATCTCGTAGGCCGTGGCGACCAGCGGCTCGCGCGGCAGCCCGACGCGGGGGGACAGGTAGGAGCCGATAGCCCACGACACCGTCGCGAGCAGGATCAGCACGACCCCCCACGCCTCCACGCCCTCGATGCCGCCGCGGGGCAGGCTGATCGCCGCGATCCCGCCGAAGCCGACGAGCACGCCCAGCCAGGTGAGAGCCCGGGGCCGCTCCCCGCCGGACACGCGCAGCAGCACGAACCACAGCGGCACCGCCCCGACGATGAGCGCGGCCAGCCCGCTGGGCACCGTCTGCTCGGCCACGGCGACCCCGCCGTTCCCGCCGAGCAGCAGGAGCACTCCCACGATCGCCGCGCCCCGCAGCTCGCGACGGGTCGGGCGCAGGGCCCGCACCCCCCGCCGTACGGCCAGGAAGCCGAGCAGCAGCGCGGAGGCGGCGAGGAAGCGCGTGCCCATGCCCAGCAGCGGCGGGATGTCGGACTCCACGACGATCCGGATGCCGAGGTAGGTGGAGCCCCAGACCACGTAGACGGTGACGAGCGCCGTCCACACGGCGCCGGTGCTGGCCTTGGTGCCCTGGGGCGTCATGAGCGTTCCTCCGCATCGCTGCTGTACGGCGACCATTGAACGCCACCCGGGCCCGCGAGGCCTAGTGGTTTCCGGACAGCTATCCCCGAGATCCGGCCATTGCCCACCGGCCGGCCCGAATGACCACGTTCACCACCGCGCTGGCCCCATCACGAGGCGTCGAC
>DATHTV010000068.1:0-2391 GCA_035462845.1 Jiangellales bacterium | reverse complement strand
CGCTGGCACCCCGGTGGGCGATGACGAGCGGCGTCAAGGGCTCGGGCACGGCGGCAGCATCCGGACCGCACGTGACGGGACGCGGAAGCCGCCGCGAACCGGGCGTGGCCGCTGCGCGGCGAACCGGAGGGCCCGGCCGATGCGCGGCGAACCGGAGGGCCCGGCCGATGCGCGGTGTACCGAGTGCCTGGTCACGTGCGTTCCCAGGCACCGTGCGAGGGTGACGCCGTGCCCGCCGCGCTCGCCTCGCTCGTCGTCGTCGTGGCCGGGGCCGCCGTGCTCGTCGTGGAGACGCTCGCGGCTCGCCTCGTCGCGCCGTACGTGGGGCTCACCCTGGAGGCGTTCACGGCCGCGATCGCCGCCGCGCTGCTGGGGATCGCGCTGGGCGCGCGGCTGGGCGGCGTCGCCGCGGACCGGTACGCGCCGCTGTCGGTGGTGACCGTGGGCCTGGCCGGCGGCGGGGTCGGCGTGCTCGCGGTCCGCCCGGTGATCCACGTCCTCGGCCCGAGCCTCGCGGGCGGCGGGCCGTTCGCCGCGCTGTGGCTCGTGGGTGTGGCGACCCTGCCCGCGGTCACCTTGCTCTCGGCCGTGCCGCCCGCCGTCGTCGCCGCGCGGCTGTCCCGTCTGGACGAGACCGGGACGGTCGTCGGGCGGCTGTCGGCCCTGGGCACGCTGGGCGCGCTGGCCGGGTCGGTGCTGACCGGATTCGTGCTCGTGGCCGCGCTGCCGACGTCGTCCATCCTGGCGGTGACGGCCGGCGCCGTCCTGCTCCTCGCCGTGATCACGGTCGTGGTGGTGCACAGATCCCCGTCCGCGGCGGCTCGTGACGAGCGCGGGTCCGTTGGCGTGGTGACCGTTCTGGTCGGGGCGGTCGCTGCAGGGGCCGGCCTCGCGCTGGTCGACGGGCCCTGCGAGGTCGAGACCCCGTACAGCTGCGCGCGCGTCGCAGCGGACCCCGAACGCCCGAGCGGCCGCCTGCTCGTGCTCGACGACCTCAACCACTCCTACGTCGACCTCGACGACCCCACGTACCTCGAGTTCTCCTACGTACGGCGCTTCGCAGGTGCGGTGGAGGGGTGGTGGCCGAGCGGGGAACCGCTGCGCGCCGTCCACGTCGGCGGCGGCGGGTTCACGCTGCCCAGGTGGCTCGCGGCGACCCGTCCCGGCTCGGACTCCGTCGTGCTCGAGATCGACGACGAGGTCGTGGAACTGGTCCGGCGTGAGCTCGGGCTCCGCACGGGCCCCGCCCTGCGGGTGGAGGTGGGCGACGCCCGCACGTCCCTCGTCGACCTGCCGGCCGGCTCGGCGGACCTCGTGGTCGGGGACGCCTTCGGCTCGCTGTCGGTCCCCTGGCACCTGTCCACGGTCGAGGCCGCCGAGCTGGTGCGAGCGGTTCTCGTCGAGGACGGCCTGTACGTCCTCAACGTCATCGACCGCGGCGACCTGGCACTCCTGCGGGCGGAGGTGGCCACCCTGCAGGCGGTCTTCGGTGACGTGGCGGTCGCCGCGGCTCCCGGCACGCTGGTCCCCGGGTCGGCCAACCAGGGAGGCAACTACGTGCTGGTGGCATCACCCAGCGGCCTTCCGGCCGACCGCCTCGCGGCCGTGGCCGACTCGGTGGCCCGGCGCGACGCCGGCGCGGACGCCGTCATGGTCCGTCCGCTCTCGCCCCTGGCGGGCGGCATGGTGCTCACCGACGACCACGCGCCGACCGACCAGCTCCTCACGCCGTACGTCGGCCCGCGCGGCTGAGCCGGGTCACGCGAGGCGAGGTCACCGGCGTCGGCCGCCGGTGTCAGGCCGGCGTGCGGCGACCCCTCACCTCGAGCCCGTCGAGCAGCTCGCGGGTGCTGGCCGTGATCTCCTCGACCGCCCGGGTGAACGCCTCCGCGTTGTGCGCCGCGGGCGCCCGGAAGCCGCTGATCTTGCGCACGTACTGCAGCGCGGCGGCGCGCACGTCGTCGTCGGTGACCTCCTCGACGTACGGCTCGCGCAGGGTCTTGATGCTCCGGCACATGCGACACAGCGTACGACCGTCATCCCGCGGCCGCGGCGGCCTCGGCGAGCCACCCGGCGACCTCGGCGTCGAGCGCGGTCGGGTCGTGCACCTCCAGGTGGTGCATCCAGATCCGGGGGGACGGGTGGGCGACCTCCTTGAACCTGGCCGACGTGTCGTGCCGGGGCAGCGCGACGGAGAGCACGACCTCTGCCGTCGGCCTGTGCAGCCACGTCCCCGGCAGCCAGAGGTAGGCGAAGCCGCGCCGGCGCCGGAAGGCCACCTGGCTGCGGCTGACCCGCACCTCGGCCGGTCCCGCTGCCAGCACGAGGTCACGGACCGCGGTGAACACCTGGTAGGCGGCCGGGTGCCCGGCGAAGAACTCCTCGGGTGTC
>DATHTV010000067.1:0-33531 GCA_035462845.1 Jiangellales bacterium | reverse complement strand
GCCGGCCGGCCGATGCGGTTCGTCGACCGGATCGAGCCGGCCGGCGAGGTGGAGACGGTGTGCATCCAGGTCGCCGCGGCTGATTCGCTGTATGTGACGGACGACTTCATCGTCACCCACAACACGCTCAACGACGCATTCATCATCCTCGACGAGGCGCAGAACACCTCGCCCGAGCAGATGAAGATGTTCCTGACCCGGCTGGGCTTCGGCTCGCGCATGGTGGTCACCGGCGACGTCACGCAGGTCGACCTGCCCGCGGGCACGCACAGCGGGCTCAAGGTGGTCGAGGGGATCCTCGCCGGCATCGACGACGTGCACTTCCTCCGGCTGTCCAGCCACGACGTCGTCCGACACCGGCTCGTGGGCGAGATCGTCGACGCGTACTCGCGCTTCGACGCCGAGCAGCAGGCGGGGCGCGGTCCGCAGGACCGCCGCCGCCCCGGCCGCCGGCCGTGAGCGCGCCGTGAGCATCGAGGTCAACAACGAGACGCCCGTCCAGGTGGACGAGAAGGCGATCGCCGACCTGGCCAGGTTCGTGCTCGACCGGCTGCGGATCCACCCGCTCGCAGAGCTGGCCGTGCTGCTCGTCGACGTCGCGACGATGGAGCAGCTGCACCAGCAGTGGATGGACGAGCCGGGGCCCACCGACGTGCTCTCGTTCCCGATGGACGAGCTGCGCCCGACGCCCGACGACGAGGAACCGGAGCCGGGGCTGCTCGGCGACGTCGTGCTCTGCCCGGAGGTGGCCGCGCGCCAGGCGCGGACCGCGGGCCACTCCACCGAGGACGAGCTCCACCTGCTCACCACCCACGGCATCCTCCACCTGCTCGGCTACGACCACGCGGAGCCGGAGGAGGAGAAGGAGATGTTCCAGCTCCAGGCCGGCCTGCTGGCGGAGTGGCGGTCCGCCCGCGGCCGCGCGTCCCGCCGCTGATGTCCACCGACGGCTGGCTGCTCACCGCCGCCGCGCTCCTCGTCCTCGTCGCCGGCCTGCTCGTCACGGCGGAGGCAGCGCTCTCGACGTACTCGCGGGCCCGGGCGGACGGCCTCGTCCGCGACGGCCGGCGCGGGGCCGTCCGGCTGCGGCGGCTGGCCGAGGACCCGGCGCCGGCCCTCAACACGGCCCTGTTCCTGCGGCTCGGCTGCGAGATGTCCGCCGTGGTGCTCGTGACGGCGGTGTGCCTCGGCGCCTTCGACGTGCGCTGGCAGGCGGTGCTCGTGGCCGCCGGGTCGATGCTGGTGGTGTCGTTCGTGGTCCTGGGCGTGGCCCCCCGGACGCTGGGGCGTCAGCACGCGGACCGGGTGGGACTCGTCGCGGCCGGACCGCTGCTGGCGATGACCCGCGTGCTCGGGCCGTTCCCGCGCGTGCTCATCGCCGTCGGCAACGCGCTCACCCCCGGACCGGGCTACCGGGAGGGGTCGTTCGCCACCGAGGCCGAGCTGCGTGAGCTCGTCGACCTGGCCGAGGCCGGCCGGGTGATCGAGTCGGGCGAGCGGGAGATGATCCACTCCGTCTTCGAGCTGGGTGACACCATCGTCCGCGAGGTCATGGTGCCGCGGACCGACGTGGTCTTCATCGAGCGGCACAAGACGCTGCGTCAGCTCCAGTCGCTGGCGCTGCGCAGCGGCTTCAGCCGGATCCCGGTGGTCGGGGAGAGCCTCGACGACGTCGTCGGCGTCGCGTACCTGAAGGACGTCGCCCGGCGCGTCTACGACAACCGCGACGCGGAGACCAGCGAGCGCGTCGAGTCGGTGATGCGGGCCGCGGTCTTCGTGCCCGACTCCAAGCCGGTCGACGAGCTGCTCCGGGAGATGCAGGCCGCCCGCACCCACGTCGCCGTCGTCGTCGACGAGTACGGGGGCACGGCCGGGCTGGTGACCATCGAGGACGTGCTCGAGGAGATCGTCGGCGAGATCACCGACGAGTACGACCGGGAGGAGCCACCGGTCGAGCGGCTCGAGGACGGCTTCCGGATCAGCTCTCGCATGCACGTCGACGAGCTGGGCGAGCTCTTCGGCCTGGAGCTCAGCGACGACGACGTGGACAGCGTCGGCGGCCTGATGGCCAAGCACCTGGGCCGCGTCCCCATCCCGGGCACGGAGGTGACCGTGGCGGGGCTGGTCCTCGTGGCCGAGGACACCGCGGGCCGGCGCAACCGGCTCGGTACCGTGCGAGTCAGCAGGGCCGCCCCGTCCGGGGCCGGTGGCGGCGAGGCGGAGGAGTCGGCGTGACCGACCTGGACCCCGAGGACGCGAAGGTCGTCGCCCTCGCCCGGGCCACCCGGGCCCGCGCGGAGGCGGTCGCCGGTGCCGCGGTCCGCGACCTCACGGGGCGCACGTACGCGGCGGCGCCGGTGGACCTGCCGTCGCTGCGGCTGTCCGCCCTGCAGGTGGCCGTGGCCATGGCCGCCTCCAGCGGGGCGCAGGGCATCGAGGCCGCAGCAGTCGTGGGCGAGGACCCGTCGGACGGTGACCTGGCGGCGGTGCGGGATCTCGGGGGGGTCGGTACGCCGCTGCTCCTCGCCGCCCCCGACGGGAGCCTGCGCGGCACGACCCGGGTGTGAGCACGCGGCCCGGCACCGGCCGTGACGTCGCCATGGTGCTCGGCGCCGCGGCCCTGTTCGGGACGGTCGGCACCGCCCGGGTGCTGGGTCCCGAGGCGTCGGCATGGTCGTTGGGTGCGGCCCGGCTCGCCTGCGCGGCGCTGCTGCTCGTCCTCCTCGCCGTACGGGCCGGGAGCCGGTCGGGGGTCGGAGCGGCGCTGCGGCTGCCGGGAACGGTGGTGGCCGGGGCCGGCCAGGCGTCGTTCCAGGTGTGCTTCCTGGCAGCCGTGGCGAGCACCGGCGTGGCCGTCGGAACCCTCCTGGCGATCGGCAGTGCCCCGCTGTGGGCGGGGCTGCTCACCCGGCGGGTCACCCGGGCGTGGTGGACGGCGACGGCGATGGCCGGGTCCGGGCTCGTCCTCCTGGTCCTGGCGGGGCAGGAGGTGCGCCTGGCCCCGCTGGGCGTCGTGGCCGCTCTCGGGGCGGGCCTCTCGTACGCCGTCTACCTCGCCGGCAGCGAGCGGGTCGTGGCTGCCGGCGTGGCCCCCGTCCCGGCGGTGGCGGCGGCGTTCACCGTCGCCGCGGTGCTGCTCGCCCCGGCACTCGTGCTCGGCGACCTGGCATGGGTGACGTCCCCCGAGGGCGTCGCGCTGGTCGTGTACCTCGCCGTCGGACCGACCCTGATCGCCTACCTGCTGCTGTACGCCGGGCTCGGCGGGCTGCCGCCCAGCACCGTGGCGACGCTCGGCCTGGCGGAGCCGGTCGTCGCCACGGTGCTCGGCGTACTGGTGCTCGGTGAGGTGCTGCAGCCGGCGGGGGTCGTCGGGCTCCTGCTGGTGCTCGCCGCGCTGCTCGTACTCGCGCGGGCGAGCGCCGGGCCTAGGTCGAGGCGATCGCGTCCCGGCGGGCCAGCGAGTGGAGCGCGACGCCGATGAGCACGAGGACGATGCCGAGCCCCACCGCCATCGCGGCTACGCCGAAGGCCACCACCGACGTGAACAGGGAGGCGCGCAGGAAGGAGGCGGTCATCGCCGTCTGCCGCAGCGGGTCCTCGCGGTCGAGCTCGGCGTAGGTCTTGCCCTCGGTGCTCTCGAGGTAGTGCTGTTCGATCATCTCGGCCTCCTGGTAGGCCGTCAGCGGACCGTCCACGGCGTCACCGGCGAAGCGCGGTGCGTCCTCGGAGACCGTGATGCGCTCGTCCGCGAGCGAGTCCTGGACCAGGAACCAGGTGGCCGCGCCGGCGACGATCATGACGGCTCCGGCGGCGATGACCAGGACGGCGAGCAGGCGGGCGGTGGAGTTGGTGCTGGCGCGGGTGGTGGTGGTCATGACCGGTCCTTTTCCGAGGGAGGGCGGCGGCGGCGCGCCGTCCAGGTCGTCTCACCATAGGGTTCCACGTGTGCCCGGGCCCCAGTTGATCGACATGGGAAACCGGCGTGTCCGGGTGTCGCCGCGTCGATGCCCCGGGCGGGAGACTGGGGCCGTGAGCGACGACGTGCACGACGAGCGGGGCGGTCCGGACGAGACGGCGATGGTCCGGAGGTCCGGCTTCGCCTGCCTGGTCGGCCGTCCCAACGCCGGGAAGTCCACGCTGACCAACGCCCTCGTCGGGCGCAAGGTCGCCATCACGTCGACCAAGCCGCAGACGACCCGGCACGCGATCCGCGGCATCGTCCACCGGTCCGACGGCCAGCTCGTGCTGGTCGACACGCCCGGACTGCACCGCCCGCGCACCCTGCTGGGCGAGCGGCTCAACGACGTGGTGCGCACCACCTGGGCGGAGGTCGACGCCATCGGCTTCTGCCTGCCGGCCAACGAGGACGTCGGCCCCGGGGACCGCTTCATCGCGGGCGAGCTCGCCCAGGTCCGCCGCACACCGAAGGTCGCGGTCGTGACGAAGACCGACCTCGTGCCGCCCGACCGGGTGGCCGGCCAGCTGCTGGCGGCCGCGGAGCTGGGGCGTCAGGCCGGCATCGACTGGGACGAGGTGGTGCCGGTCTCGGCGGTCGCCGGCGACCAGGTCGGCCTGCTGGCGGACCTGCTCATGGCCCGGATGCCGGAGGGCCCGCCGCTCTACCCCGACGGCGAGCTCACCGACGAGCCCGAGGAGACGCTCGTCGCGGAGCTGGTGCGCGAGGCCGCCCTGGAGGGTGTGCGAGACGAGCTCCCGCACTCCATCGCGGTGGTCGTCGAGGAGATGCTGCCGCGCGAGGATCGGCCCGAGAACCGCCCGCTGCTCGACGTCCACGTCAACCTGTACGTGGAGCGGCCCAGCCAGAAGGCGATCGTCATCGGCCGTGGGGGCGAGCGGCTCAGGCAGGTCGGCACCCGGGCCCGGCACCAGATCGAGGCCCTGCTCGGCACTCCCGTGTACCTCGACCTGCACGTCAAGGTCGCCAAGGACTGGCAGCGCGACCCCAAGCAGCTGCGCCGCCTCGGCTTCTGATCCTCGCCGGTCCGCGCATGCAGACGGCCGGGAACAGCAGGCACGACGATGTGGTTGCACAGGCAACAATCGACGTGTCAAGGAAAGGCCACCCGTGCAGACGTCCGCCATGAGCCCCGCTCCCGCCGCGACCGGCACCCAGGTGCCGCTGCACCCGCTGCTCGCGCAGCGGTGGAGCCCCCGTGCCTTCGACCCTGCTCATGTCGTGGACGACGCGACGCTCGCGGCGCTGCTGGAGGCGGCTCGCTGGGCGCCGTCGGCGATGAACGCGCAGCCCTGGCGGTTCGTGGTCGGGCGACGCGGCGACGCGGTCTTCGACCTGGTCGCCGACACGCTCCTGCACAGCAACCGGGTCTGGGCTCCTCGTGCCTCCGCGCTCGTCGTGGCCGTGGCCATGACCACGGTCGACGGACACGAGCACCCGGGGGTCACCTACGACCTGGGCCAGGCCGTCGCGCACCTCACCGTCCAGGCGCACGCCGAGGGACTGCACTCGCACCAGATGGGTGGCTTCGACCGGCCGGCCCTGGCCGCAGCCCTCGGCCTGCCGCCGGGCGCGACCCCTGTCGTCGTCGTGGCCGTGGGTCGCCTCGACGACCCGGGGTCGCTTCCTACGGAGCTTCGCGTCCGGGAGACGACGGCTCGCCGCCGGCTGCCGCTCGGCGAGATCGCGTACGCCGACTGGGGCCGTCCCCTCGACCTCGCCGGCTGACCCGGGCGCCGGCCGTACGGCCCGGGGTCTCAGCCGATGTCGCGCTGCCACTCCCAGGCGTAGCCGATGCGGCGGAAGCCCATCGCGACGTTCACGTCCAGCATGGGGGCGTTGTCGACGGCGTTCTCCGTCACGATGCGCCGCACCCCCGGCTCGTCCCTGCGCAGCGCCCTCAGGTTCGCCGTCTTGAGCCAGAGGCCGAGGCGGTGGCCGCGGTGCTCCGGCGCGACCACCGTGTTCCACTGCATGGCCCACCCCGGAACCGACGGGGTGACCACGAGCGTGGTCCACGCCACCAGGGGTCCGCCGTCGCGGTGGCGGCCCGCCGCGTGCCAGCTGCGCAGCCCGATCGCCTCGCACGCGGCCCAGGTCTCACCCACCCGGTCCGCCTCCCAGACCTCCGGCTCCCAGGCGAGGTCGCCCATCGGGGCGTCGGCGGTCAGCGTCCGCTCCAGCGCACCGATCTCGGCCAGGTGCGCTGCCTCGGGCGGGCCCGTCCACACCAGGAGCTCGTAGCCGGCGGACGATGCGCGCCCGGCCGCACCGTCGTGCAGCCGGTCGAGCTGCCCGTCGGCCACCGAGCCGAGGTCGAGCACGCTCAGCCCCTCCTGCAAGGCCCGGTTCAGTCCCTGCCGGGCGAGGAACTCGGCCGCCGGCCCGCCCGGTGCGTCGAGCGGCTCGCCGCTCGACGCGATCACCCGCGTGCGGCCGTGCTCGCGCGCGACCTCGACGCCGCGGGCCCAGAGTGCGGAGCCGATGCCCTGGCGCCGCCGCTCCGGGGGGACCGTCACCTCCATCCAGGCGTTGTCCGTGTTGTCCAGCAACGGCAGGTCGACGTCGAGCAGGCCCACGACCTCCCCGTCCCGCTCCGCGACGTACCGCTCGTTCCGCTGCCCGGGCAGCGGACGGTCGAACGGCCCGAGATGGAGCTCGCGGGCGCCGGGGAACATCGCCGGCAGGTCGTGCAGGCGGGACGCGGACTTGATGCGGTGCCACGCCTCGCGGTCGGCCACGTCCTGACCTCGGGCGGGGCGGACGAGGGCGGTGCTGCTCACGGTGCTCACCCCACCAGGGAACCGGCCCGACACGTCCCCGGTCCAGCCGTTATTCCGGCCGGTTCCCCGGCTGGGCGTCTCGGCATGTGGGAACCGGTGGGCGCTGCCGGGCGTGGCGCGGCGTCCTGGCCTAGCCTGTCGTCCGTGCGGTGTGACCTCCTGCTTAGCCGCCGCGGCGAGGCCCTCTAGCGGCTGGCCTCCTCGCCGCGGTGACCGAGTCCTGCCGGTCGACCAGGACCCCGCGAGGAGCACCCACCCATGAGCACCACCCCGCCCCCCCGAACCACCGCGGTCGCGTGGCCACCCGTCCAGCGTGCCTCGGGCATGCCGGCCTACCGCTACCAGCCGTACCATCAGCAGTTCCAGGTCGACCTCCCCGACCGTACGTGGCCGACCCGCCGGATCGAGAAGGCGCCCCAGTGGTGCGCGGTGGACCTGCGGGACGGCAACCAGGCCCTCATCGACCCGATGAGCCCCGAGCGCAAGCGGCGGATGTTCGACCTGCTCGTCGGCATGGGCTACAAGGAGATCGAGGTCGGCTTCCCGGCCGCCAGCCAGACCGACTTCGACTTCGTCCGCCAGCTCATCGAGGGCGACCTGGTCCCCGACGACGTCGTCATCCAGGTGCTGGTGCAGTGCCGCGAGCACCTGATCGAGCGGACCTTCGAGTCGATCCGCGGTGCGAGACAGGCCATCGTCCACCTCTACAACTCCACGTCGGTGCTCCAGCGCCGCGTCGTCTTCGGCCTCGACCGCGACGGCATCGCCGACATCGCCACCACCGGGGCAAGGCTGGCGCAGAAGTACGCGGAGGCGGTCACTCCCGACACCGAGGTCTACTGGGAGTACTCGCCGGAGTCCTACACCGGCACCGAGCTGGAGTTCGCGGCGGAGGTGTGCGGCAAGGTCGTCGACGTGCTCGACCCGAGCCCGGACCGGCGCATGATCGTCAACCTCCCGGCGACGGTGGAGATGGCGACGCCGAACGTCTACGCCGACTCGATCGAGTGGATGCACCGCAACCTGCCCCGCCGAGAGTCGCTGGTCCTGTCCCTGCACCCCCACAACGACCGTGGCACCGCGGTCGCGGCGGCCGAGCTGGGTGTCCTGGCCGGGGCCGATCGGGTCGAGGGCTGCCTGTTCGGCAACGGCGAGCGCACCGGCAACGTCTGCCTCGTCACCCTCGGGATGAACCTCTTCTCCCAGGGCATCGACCCGCAGGTCGACTTCAGCGGCATCGACGAGATCCGGCGCACGGTGGAGTACTGCAACCAGCTGCCGGTCCACGAGCGCCACCCGTACGGCGGCGACCTGGTGTTCACCGCGTTCTCCGGCAGCCACCAGGACGCGATCAAGAAGGGCTTCGAGCACCTCGAGCGCGCCGCGAAGGACGCGGGGTCGGCGGTGGAGGAGTTCGGCTGGGAGGTGCCGTACCTGCCGATCGACCCGAAGGACGTGGGTCGTTCGTACGAGGCGGTGATCCGGGTCAACTCGCAGTCCGGCAAGGGCGGCGTGGCGTACGTCATGAAGAGCGAGCACCACCTGGAGCTGCCGCGACGGCTGCAGATCGAGTTCTCCGGCGTCGTGCAGAGGCTCACCGACATCGGCGGCGGCGAGGTCGGCCCGGAGCGGATGTGGGAGGTCTTCGCAGGGGAGTACCTGCATCGTGCCGAGCCGCTCGCGCTCAACTCCGTGCACACCTCCAGCGCGGCGGGGGAGCGGGACGCCCTCGAGGTCGGGGTGTACGTCGAGGGCGAGCGACGGGTGCTGACGGGGCGCGGCAACGGCCCGATCGACGCGTTCGTCAACGCCCTGTCCGAGGTCGGGTTCGACGTCCGGATCCTCGACTACGCCGAGCACGCGATGTCCTCCGGCGGCGACGCGCGGGCGGCGGCGTACGTGGAGTGCGCGATCGGCGGCGAGGTGCTCTGGGGTGTCGGCATCGACCCGAACATCGTCACCGCGTCGCTGCGGGCCGTCGTGTCGGCGGTGAACCGGTCGGCCCGGCACCGGCGCTGACCGGGCGGGCCGACCTGCCCGGCGCCGGGGCCGGCGCCCTAGGATCGGCGCATGACCGTGGAAGCCCTGGAGACCCTCGACGTCGTCATGCTGGTCGTCGCCGTCCTGGTCGCGTCGACGTTCGTCCTTCTGATCACCCGCGGCTCCGGCGAGCGCGCGCCGCACGGGCACCACTGACGATCGGGGGCACAATGCGGCGGTGAGCCTCTACCGCGACCAGGGTGTCGTCCTGCGCACCCAGAAGCTCGGCGAGGCCGACCGCATCGTCACGCTGCTGACCCGGCGGAACGGGCGGATCCGGGCCGTGGGCAAGGGCGTCCGGCGCACCACGAGCCGCTTCGGCTCCCGGCTGGAGCCGTTCATGCACGTGGACCTGCAGCTGGCGACCGGACGCACGCTCGACGTGGTCACCCAGGTCGAGACGCTGTCGCCGTTCGGCTCGGCCGTCTGCGCCGACTACCCCCGCTACACCGCCGGGACGGCGATGCTCGAGACGGCCGAGCGGCTCACCGCCGAGGAGCGCGAGCCCGTCGTGCAGCACTACCTGCTGCTCGTCGGCGCCCTGCGGGCCCTGGCCGAGGGTGAGCGGGACCCGGGCCTGGTGCTCGACGCGTACCTGCTGCGCGGGCTGGCCGTAGCGGGCTTCGCCCCGAGCTTCACCGACTGCGCCCGCTGCGGGGCGGCCGGGCCGCACCGCTTCTTCTCGGTGCAGTCGGGCGGCATGATGTGCCCGGCCTGCCGGCCCTCCGGCACCGTCGCGCCCACCCCGCGTACCGTCACCCTGCTCTCGGCCCTGCTCACCGGGGACTGGCCCGTGGCGGAGGCCAGCGAACCGAGGGAGCGCCGAGAGGCCAGCGGTATCGTCGCGGCCTTCCTGCAGTGGCACCTCGAGCGCGGCCTGCGCTCGCTGCGTCTCGTGGAGCGTGCATGACCCGCACCGCGTCATCCCGACAGCTGACGGCCCGCCCGTCGAGGACCCGGTCGTCGAGGGGCCGGGAGCCGAGCGCCCGGCCCGAGCCGCACCCGTCGGGGGCCCGACCGCCGCAGCTGCCCGCCGAGCTGCTGCCCCGGCACGTCGCGGTGGTCATGGACGGCAACGGCCGCTGGGCCAAGCAGCGTGGCCTGCCGCGCACCAAGGGCCACGAGGCGGGCGAGGCCGCGCTGCTCGACGTGGTCAAGGGAGCGATCGAGATCGGCGTCCCGGTGCTGTCGGCGTACGCGTTCTCGACCGAGAACTGGAAGCGCTCGCCCGACGAGGTGCGGTTCCTCATGGGTTTCAACCGTGAGGTCATCCACCGCCGGCGCGAGGAGCTCGACGCGCTCGGGGTGCGGGTGCGCTGGGCCGGCCGGCGGCGCCGGCTCTGGAAGAGCGTCGTCGCGGAGCTGGAGGAGGCCGAGCGCCGCACGCAGCACAACGACGTGCTGACGCTCCAGTTCTGCGTCAACTACGGCGGCCGCGCGGAGATCGCCGACGCGGCCGCCGCGATCGCGCGGGACGTGGCCGCCGGGCGGGTCCGGCCCGACCGCGTCGACGAGAAGCTGCTCGCCCGTTACCTCGACGAGCCCGACCTGCCCGACGTCGACCTGTTCCTGCGCTCCTCCGGCGAGCAGCGCACCAGCAACTTCCTGCTCTGGCAGTCCGCCTACGCCGAGCTGGTCTTCCTCGACACGCTCTGGCCGGACTTCGACCGCCGGCACCTGTGGCAGGCCATCGAGACGTACGCGCGGCGGGACCGCCGTTACGGCGGCGCCGACCCGTCGCACAGCGCGGTGTAGCCGAGGCGACCATGGAGCTGGACCCGCCTCGGGCGACCGACGAGCCGTCGCCACCCGGTCTACGATGCGTAGTGCACCTGTGCACAACCAGTAGCCAGCACGGGCTCGGGCATGGCACCATTCCGGCGTGACGGAGCCGAGCACCCAGCCCCGGTCTGCGGCAGAGCGAGCGACCTCGACGCGACCGCGCTGGCAGTGGCATCGTCCGGGCGCGCTCGAGCTCGTCGTCGTGTCGGTCCTCGTCCTGATGGCAGCGCAGCAGTGGCTCGTCCCCCGACTCGACGTCCCGGCCCTGCAGACCTGGGCCACGATCTTCGTCTCGATCTGCGTCCAGGCGCTGCCGTTCCTCGTCGGCGGGGTTCTCGTCTCCGGTGCCATCGCTGCGTACGTGCCACCGGAGTTCTTCCACCGGGTGCTGCCCCGCCGGCCGGCGCTCGCGGTACCCGTCGCCGGGATGTCCGGGGTGGTCGTGCCGGGCTGCGAGTGCGCGTCGGTCCCGATCGCCGGCAGCCTCGTCGCACGCGGCGTGACACCGGCCGCGGCCTTCGCCTTCCTCCTCGCCGCTCCCGCGATCAACCCGATCGTGCTCGTCTCCACGGCGGTGGCCTTCCCGGGCCGGCCGGAGATGGTCGGTGGCCGGTTCCTGGCCTCGCTCGCAGTCTCCGTCGTCATGGGCTGGCTGTGGGTGCGCTTCGGCCGTACCGACTGGATCCGCCTGCCGCGCCGTCAGTCCCCGGAGGGGACGCCGCCGTTCGAGGTGTTCCGGCGCTCGGCACAGCACGACTTCCTGCACGCCGGTGGCTTCCTGGTCGTCGGCGGCATGGTCGCGGCGTCGGTCAACGTGCTCGTCCCCACCGCAGTCATCGAAGCGCTGGCCGAGCGCTGGTGGCTGGCCGTGCTCGCGCTGGCCCTGCTCGCGGTCGTCGTCGCCATCTGCTCGGAGGCGGACGCCTTCGTGGCCGCGAGCTTCACGCAGTTCTCACCCACGGCCCAGCTGGCCTTCATGGTCGTGGGTCCGGCGGTCGACGTGAAGCTGATCGCGCTCCAGGCGGGCACCTTCGGCAAGTCGTTCGCGCTCCGCTTCGCGCCGATCACCTTCGTGGTGGCGGTGGCGAGCACGGTGCTGGTGGGCTGGTGGTTGCTGTGACGTGTTGTGGCGTGGTCGAGGAGGTCAGGTGAACAAGGAGGTCCAGCCGATCGTCCTCGTGCTGCTGGGTACCGCGATCCTGAAGATCTCGCTGGGCGAGGCCTACCTGCGGTACGTCAAGGAGGGCCTGCAGCCTTTCCTCGTCGCCTCCGGCGCCGCACTCGTGCTGCTCGGGCTGCTCTCCGCGTGGCGGGACCTCGACCGGGGTGGTGAAGAGGCGGCCGTCCCGGCCTCGGGTCGTGCGGACGCCCGCGACGAGCACGGCGCCGAGCCCGGCGATGCCGACCACGGGCATGATCACGGGCACGGGGGCCCGCGGGTGGCGTGGATGCTCATGCTCCCGGTCGCGGCCATCTTCCTGATCGCGCCTCCCGCCCTCGGGGCGGACGCCGCGGCGCGCGACTCCGGGACGGTGTCTGCGCCGGCCGCCGAGGCCAGCTTCCTCCCGCTGCCCGAGGGGGACCCGGTGGAGCTCACCGTGGTCGACTACTCGGTCCGGGCGGCGTGGGGCGGCGCCGACAGCCTCGAAGGTCGACGGGTGCTGCTGGACGGCTTCGTCACCCCGGCCGAAGACGGTGGCTGGTACGTCACGCGCATCTCCATGTCGTGCTGCGCGGCCGACGGTCAGGCGATCAAGGTCAAGGTGCTCGGTCAGCCGGCGCCGCCCGCCGACACCTGGGTCGAGGTGACCGGCACGTACACCCCGGCGGAGGCCGAGGACCCCCGGGTGGAGCCCGCCGTCATCGAGGCCGCCTCGGTCGTCGAGACCACGGCCCCTGTCAACCCGTATCTCTGACCCCGGTCCCGGTCGGGGCGCAGGACGCGCAGGTCCCGAAGACCTCGATGGTGTGGCTCACCTCGACGAAGCCGTGCTCCGACGCGACCCGCTCTGCCCAGCGCTCGACCGCCGGTCCCTCGACCTCTGCGGTGCGACCGCAGTGCCGGCACACCAGGTGGTGGTGGTGCCCCGCGCTGCAGCGCCGGTAGACCGCCTCGCCGTCGTCGGCGCGCAGGACGTCCACCTCGCCCGCCTCGGCGAGGGCCTGCAGCGTGCGGTAGACCGTGGTGAGGCCGACGTTCTCGCCCCGGTCGCGCAGCAGGGCGTGCAGGTCCTGGGCGCTGCGGAACTCCTCGAGCTCGTCGAGGACCGCCGCCACGGCCGCACGCTGGCGCGTGGGGCGCATCTGCGGGGTGCGGGCCACGCTGGCTGCCTCCTCTGGCTGGTCTGCCGGCCGGTGGTGACCGTCCTGACTGGGCGGGCGACGCCTCAGTGGGCGTCCTCGCCGTCGTGCTCCGTGGAGTGCCGCACGGCGTCGCGCACGATGTGGGCCACGTGGTCGTCGCTGAGCACGTAGGCCACCTCACGACCACGCCGCACGCGGGTCACCAGGTCGGCGCCGCGGAGCACCCGCAGGTGCTGTGAGACCAGCGGCTGCGGCAGGCCGAGGACCTCGACGAGCTCGTGGACGCACTGCTCGCCCTCCTCGAGCCGTTGCAGCACGGCCAACCGGATGGGCGACGAGAGCGTACGGAACAGCTCGCTGGCCTCCTCGTACGCCTGGAGGTTGGTGCTCGACATGGCGGTATCCTCATATGCGCACACGTGCATGTCAAGTCCGCCCCTCGTCGGGGTCAGGCACCTCGCCGCCCCACAGCAACGGCGCCGGGTGCGGTGAGGCGGGCTCGCGGCCACGCCACCGGCTCCACCGGGCCCCGAGTCCCGCGACACCGGCCGCGATGACGAAGACGCCGATGGCGAGCAGCACGATCGTCCCGCCCGAGGGGGTGTTGGCGTAGAAGGACACCGACACGCCGGAGACGCTGACCACCACTCCGATCAGCACCGCGAGGAGTGCGGTGCCGCGGAACGAGCCACGGAGCAGCTGGGCCGCGGCGACCGGCAGGATCATCAGGGCGCTGATGAGCAGCAGGCCGACCACGCGCATGGACACGACGACGGTCACCGCGGTGAGCACGGCGAGGACGACGTTGAGGGCCAGCACGGGCAGTCCCGAGGCGCGCGCGTACTCCTCGTCTGCGCTCACCGCGAACAGGCGCCCGGCCAGCACGAGCGCGACCGCGAGGACGGTCACGGCGAGGACGGCGAACGCGACGAGGTCCTGGCGCGTGGTCGTCGTGATGGCGCCGAAGAGGTACGCGTTGAGGGTCGCCGTGCTGCCTCCCTCGGCGAGTCCCACCACCACCACTCCGCCGGCGATGCCGCCGTAGAACAGCACCGCCAGGGCGATGTCGCCGCTGGTCCGCCCGCGCGCCCGGATGAGCTCGATGGCCAGCGCCCCCGCCACGGCCGCGACCAGAGCGGTCAGCACGGGGGAGCGGGCGG
Organism: Jiangellales bacterium; assembly: GCA_035462845.1. GTDB lineage: Bacteria > Actinomycetota > Actinomycetes > Jiangellales > Jiangellaceae > DASTQL01. Next base: position 19,486 of record DATHTV010000067.1, on the reverse strand, counting down.
TGAGCAGGCCGACGGCGACACCGGTGAGCGCCACGTGGCCGATGCCGTCGCCGATCAGCGAGAGGCGGCGCTGCACGAGGAAGACCCCCACCGCCGGGGCGGCGAGGCCGACGAGGAGGGAGGCCAGCAGAGCTCGCTGCATGAAGCCGTACTGGAGGACCTCGGGGATCACGGCTCTTCCCGGACGCTCAGGCCGAACTCTGCCCCGTGCACCCGCATCGATGCCCCCGCGTGCGGGTGGGCCTCCTCGCGCTCGGCGGGGAGCGACGGGTCCAGCGGCCCGTCGCTGACCACCCGGCCGTCGCGCAGGGCGACCGCACGGGTCAGGAGGCCCGCGAACGGGCCGACCTCGTGAGTCACCATGACGATCGTGACGCCGTCGGCTGCGGATCGGGCGAGCGTCTGCGCGAGGATCTCCTGGTTCGCCTGGTCGACGCCGGCGGTGGGCTCGTCCAGCACCAGGACGTCGGGCCGGGCGGCCAGCGCCCGGGCGACCAGGGCCCGCCGCTGCTGCCCGCCGGAGAGCAGCGTGAGCGGGCTACCGGCCTTGTCGGCCAGCCCCACCGTCGCGATGGCGGCGTCGACCTGCTCGCGGTCCTCCGCCCGGGCGGGGACGTACCAGTGCCGGCGCGCCAGCCGGCCGGTGGACACGATCTCGCGCACCGTGACCGGCAAACCCCCGCCCACGCTGTGGTGCTGGGGTACGTAGCCGATCCGCCAGCGGTCGCGAAGCTTCCCGACGGGGGTGCCCATGACCTCGACGCTGCCCGCGAGCACGTCGGCGAGCCCGAGGGCACCGCGGACGAGAGTGGACTTGCCGGAGCCGTTCGGTCCCAGCAGGGCGACCGCATCCCCTGTCCGGACGACGAGGTCCGCGTGCACGACGGCGACGTCGCCGTAGCCCACCACCGCGTCCCGGAACCGGAAGACGGGGACCGCCTCCCCCGCGGGGGCGGGGGAGGCGCCGGTGGCCGGGGTCGCCGTCACGGGCAGGGCTGGCCCGCCTGGAGAGCGGCCAGGTTGGCCCGCATGACCTCGAGGTAGTCGGAGCCCGCCGCCTCGTCGGTCAGGCCCTCGAGCGGGTCGAGCACGGCGGTCTCGGCCCCTGCCTCGGCGGCGATCGTCTCGGCGACCTCGGGACTGACCAGGGTCTCGTAGTACACGGTCCGGACGTCGTTGTCGTCGACGAAGCGCACCAGGTCGGCCATCTGCGCGGCGGACGGCTCGTCGTCCGGGGTGAGGCCGGCGATGCCGACCTGCTCGAGGTCGTAGCGCTCGGCCAGGTAGCCGAAGGCCTCGTGGCTGACGACCATCGTGCGCGTCTCGCAGGTGGACAGCGCCTCGTCGATCTCCTCGTCGAGCGCGCCGAGGTCGGCCGTCAGGGAAGCGGCGTTGTCGCGGTACTCCGCCGCGCCCTCGGGGTCCAGGTCGGACAGCCGGTCGGCGGTCGCGTCCGCGACCTTGGCGAGCTTGGTCGGGTCGAGCCAGAAGTGCGGGTCGGCTCCGGTCTCGTCGTGCTCGTCCGCGTCCTCGTCGTGGGCGTCGTCGCCGTGGGCGTCCTCGTCGTGGGCGTCCTCGTCGTGGGAGTGGTCGGCGGCCGGCTCGAGGTCCAGCCCCGCGACCGCGCCGACCTCCAGCGAGCTGTCCGGCGCCTCCTGGGCCACGGCGTCGTCGACCGCGGGCTGGAAGCCCTGGAGGTAGACCACGAGGTCGGCGTCACCGACCCCCGCCACGTCGCGGGGGCTGAGCTCCAGGTCGTGCGCCTCGACGCCCGGCGGGGTCAGCGACGAGACGGTGACCCGCTCTCCACCCACCCGTGCGGCGACGAACTCGAGCGGGTAGAAGCCCGCGAGCACGGTGAGGCCGGCCTGCCCGCCACCGGTGGCGGTGGCGGTGGCGTCGTCCGCCCGCTCCGCACCGCAGCCGGCGAGGACCAGGGCAGTGGCGGCGAGCAGCGTCGGGAGCACGGGCGTCGGCAGCGGGCGCATGGGCACACCTTCGACGAAACTGATAACGATTGTCAAATGCGGTGCAGCTCGAGAGGTCAGCCGCCCGCCCAGGAGACGGCCACCGCCACCAGCACGGCCCCCAGCGCGGCGAGCCGGATCACCCGGCCACGGCCGTCGACGGCCGGCCAGGACAGCACGAGCAACCAGCCGAGGAAGGCGGCGACGACCAGCAGCAGGGCTGAGTCGAACGGGCGCGGGGCGAGCAGCCCGCCCAGCAGGACCGCGCCGGCCACCAGGCCGACGAGCCAGCGCGGCGCGGCGGCGATCCGGGCGAGCACCGGGTAGCTCACCCGCTCGAGCGCGGCGCGAGCCCCGGGGGCCGGGGCGGCGGGGGCGGACCGGGGCTGGCCCGGTCGGGGACCGCGCTGCCGCGCGGGAGGCGGGGCGGTCGGGCGCCGGGGGTCGCGCGACCGGCCGGGACGACCGGAGCGACGACGGTTGCGGGACACGGGCTCCTCCTCGGATGGGGCGGCCGGCTCGCGGCACCGGACCGTACCGTGGTGCCCCCATCGTCCCGCACGTCCGACCGCACGACCGGAGGCCCCGTGCTCGCCGTCACCCGCTACCGCGTCGCCGGCCCGGAGGCGGGCGGCTTCCTGGCCCGGGCCCGGGCGGCGCTGGACGTCCTCGCCACCCGGCCCGGCTGGCGCCGCGGGACGGTCGGGCGGGCGACCGACGACCCCGAGCTGTGGGTGCTGGTCACCGAGTGGGCCGACGTCGGCTCCTACCGCCGGGCCCTGGGGGCGTACGAGGTCAAGGTGCAGGCGGTCCCGCTGCTCGCCCTGGCCCTCGACGAGCCGACCGCGTACGAGGTCATCCAGCACCTCGGCGCCGACGGAGGGACGGGAGCGGATCACGACCGCGCCGCGGGGAGCCACCGAGCGGCCGACGCCGCCACCGTGGCCGTGGGGGAGGCGTCGGCACCCTCCGTCGCCTCGGATCTGGCCTGACGTGGCCGCCGCGCACGGCCACGCCGGGCAGCACGCCGGCGACCCGGCCCTGCCCTCGCCACCGACCGTGCGGCGGGCCGTCGTCGCCGTCCTCGTACCGCTCGTGCTGGCGACGCTCGCCGGGCTCGTCCTGCTCTGGCCGGGCGACGAGCGCCCCACGGTCGTCGGGGCGGATCGGGTCGACGCGACCGTCCTCGACGTCTACCCCTGCGCCGACGCCCTGCAGCCGGACGACGAGGCGCCGCCCGGCGCGACGCCGACCGAGGAGTGCCTCGAGGCGCTGGTCCGGGTCGGGGCCGGGCCGGACGAGGGTGAGGAGCTGCTCGTCCCGCTGCCGTACGGCGCGGGTGTGCCGGAGTTCGCGGCCGGCGACGAGGTGGTGCTCGGGGGGATCCCCGGCGCCCCGCTGGAGTCGCGCTACGAGGTGCTCGACCTCCAGCGCACCACGCCGCTGCTGCTCCTGGCCGTGCTGTTCTCCCTCGCGGTGGTCGCGCTGTCCCGGTGGCGGGGGGTCGCGGCGCTCGTCGGCCTCGGGCTGTCGGTGGTCGTCCTGGCGACGTTCGTGCTGCCGGCGCTGCTGGCCGGGGAGCCGCCACTGGCGGTGGCGGTCGTGGGCTCGTCGGCGATCATGATCGTGACCCTGTACCTGTCGCACGGGCTGTCGGTGCGCACGTCCGTGGCGTTGCTCGGCACGCTCGTCAGCCTGACCATCACCGGGCTGCTGGGTGCCTACTTCACGCGGGCGGCCAGCTTCGCGGGTCTCGCCGACGAGAGCGCCGCGTACCTCGGGTCCCTCGAGAGCGGCATCGACGTCCGCGGTCTGCTGCTCGCCGGCCTGGTCATCGGTGCCCTGGGCGTCCTCGACGATGTCACCGTGACGCAGACGGCCGCGGTCTGGGAGGTCGCCCGGGCCGATCCCGACGCCAGCCGGCGCGGGCTGGTCTCCGCCGGTCTCCGGGTGGGGCGGGACCACGTGGCGGCGACCGTCAACACCCTCGTGCTCGCCTACGCCGGTGCTGCGCTGCCGTCGCTGCTGCTCTTCGCGGTGGCCGGGCAGGGCGTCGTGGACACCGTCACGACCGAGCTCGTCGCGCAGGAGGTGGTCCGGGCGCTCGTGGGCGGCCTGGGCATCGTCGCGGCGGTTCCGATCACCACCGTCCTCGCGGCCCTGGCTGTCCGCGAACGACCCAGCCGCCGCGGGCGCCGGGCCCGCGGCCCGGTGGGCGCGGAGCCGTAGCCGTCCCCCCGCCCCGGACACCTCCCTGGGCGGCCGGCCGCCGCGGCGCGGGTACCCTGGTGCGTCGCCCCCGGCCGTGGGTTCCGGGCCGTCCGGGGCCGTTCCCCTCGCCGACCGCCAGCCGGATGGAGTGAGCCCCCGTGGCCGCCGACTCGATCATCGACTCCCTCGTCTCCCTCGCCAAGCGTCGTGGCTTCGTCTTCCCCACCGGGGAGATCTACGGCGGGACGCGTTCCGCCTGGGACTACGGCCCCCTCGGGGTGGAGCTCAAGGAGAACATCCGCCGGCAGTGGTGGCGCTCCGTCGTGCAGTTGCGAGACGACGTCGTGGGTATCGACTCCGCGGTGATCCTCCCCAGCCAGGTCTGGGGGGCGTCCGGGCACGTCGACGCCTTCGTCGACCCCCTCACCGAGTGCCAGTCCTGCCACAAGCGCTTCCGCGCGGACCAGCTCCTCGAGGCGTACGAGGAGAAGCACGGCCGGGCCGCCGAGCGGGGCCTCGCCGACGTCAACTGCCCGCACTGCGGGACCAAGGGCGCCTTCACCGAGCCGCGCATGTTCAACGGCCTGCTGAAGACCCACCTCGGCCCGGTCGAGTCCGAGGAGGGACTGCACTACCTGCGTCCCGAGACGGCCCAGGGGATCTTCGTCAACTTCCTCAACGTCATGAACTCCTCGCGGCGCAAGCCGCCGTTCGGCATCGCCCAGACCGGCAAGTCGTTCCGCAACGAGATCACGCCGGGCAACTTCATCTTCCGCACCCGCGAGTTCGAGCAGATGGAGATGGAGTTCTTCGTCGAGCCGGGGACGGACGAGGAGTGGCACGAGTACTGGCTCACGGCCCGCTGGGACTGGTACGTCGACCTCGGCCTCTCCCCGGAGAACCTCCGCCTGTACGAGCACCCGCAGGAGAAGCTCTCGCACTACTCCAAGCGGACGGTGGACATCGAGTACCGCTTCCGCTTCGGCGGCAGCGAGTTCGCCGAGCTCGAGGGCGTGGCCAACCGCACCGACTTCGACCTCTCGACGCACGCCAAGCACAGCGGCGCCGACCTCACCTACTTCGACCAGGACAGGGGCGAGCGCTGGACGCCGTACGTCATCGAGCCCGCAGCCGGCCTGACCCGGTCGGTGCTCGCCTTCATGATCGACGCGTACGACGTCGACGAGGCGCCCAACGCCAAGGGCGGCGTCGACAAGCGCACCGTCATGCGGTTCGACCCGCGGCTCGCGCCGGTCAAGGCGGCTGTCCTCCCCCTGTCGCGCAACGCCGACCTCTCGCCCAAGGCCAAGGACCTCGCCGCGCTGCTCCGCGGGCGCTGGACCGTGGACTTCGACGACGCCGGCGCCATCGGGCGGCGCTACCGCCGCCAGGACGAGATCGGCACGCCCTTCTGCGTGACGGTGGACTTCGACACCCTCGACGACGATGCCGTGACGGTCCGCGAGCGGGACTCGATGGCGCAGGAGCGGGTCGGCATCGACCGGGTCGAGGGCTACCTGCTGGAGCGGCTGCCGCCGTGCTGACGGGGTCGGCCGACCGCTGACCGGCTCCGCCCTCAGCGGCGCCGGAACCGTCCCCGGCGGCGCAGGTCGCGGACGAGCACCGCGGCGGCGCTCCGCCCGCTGGCGCCGAACACCCCGCCGCCGGGGTGGGTGGACGCGCCGGTGAGGTAGAGCCGGGGGACGGGCGTCCGGTAGCCGGCCAGCTCGGGCAGCGGCCGCAGGCTGAACATGGCGTCCAGACCCATCTCCACGTGCATCACGTTGCCCCGCAGCAGCCCGAGCTCCCGCTCGAGGTCGAGCGGCGTCTGGACGTGGACGTGCTCGATCGACGACGCGAACCCGGGCGCGGCCTTCTCGACCTGGCCGATGACCCGGTCGGCCTCCCGCTCCCGGATGCGGTCCCAGTGCTCGCCGTCGGCCAGCTCGTACGGGTGCCACTGCGCCCACAGGGTCACCGAGTGCCGCCCCGGGGGAGCGATCGACGGGTCGAGGGCGGAGAACGTCATGGCCAGGACGGCGGGTTCCGCCGGCGTCCGCCCGGCGGCGAATTCCCCGTACGCGCGGCGCAGCGCGGTCCGGGAGGGGGCGAGGAGCTGCATGGCCGAGTACGGCTCGGTGGACCCACCGGCAGCGGGGTAGCGGGGGAGCTCCCGCGTGCCGAGCCGTACCGCCATGCCCAGGCCGTTGCCCACCCGGACGGCCCGGCCCACGCGGTCCAGCCACCTCTGGTCGCCCAGCAGCCGGAAAGTGGTGAGGACGTGGCAGCCCGCGAGCACGGCTCGGGCGCGCACTCGGTCGCCGCTCCGCGTGAGCACGCCGGTCACGCGTCCGGACGGGTCCCGCGTGATCCGCTCCGCCCCGTCGCCGAGCCGCAGCCGCCCGCCCAGCCTCCGCAGCCGCTCCGCGAGGGCGAGGGACAGCGCCCCCGAGCCACCGACGGCCCGGCCGGGCGCCACCCGGTGCATCAGCGGGTTCCAGCCCACCAGTGCACCGGTGCCGGCCTCGTGGGTCGGCGGACCGGACTGGGCACCCAGCCAGGCCAGGGCGGTCTTGAGCCGCTCGTCCGTGAACAGCTCGTCGAGCAGGTGGTCGCCGGGGGCGAGGAACCGCCGAGTGGTCTCGGCGGTGCCGTCCGGCGAGCGCCGGTTCACCCGGACGAGCCCGCGTCCCACGGCGGCGCCCGAGGGGGCGGACTGGAACGCGTCGAAGACGGGCTCGCTGAGGTCGGCCCAGGTGGTGGCGAAGCGCCGGTAGGCCTCCGCGTCGCGGTCCCCGCACACGGCGGCGATCGACGCGCAGGTGCGGTCCAGGTCGACATGGAAGGTGATGGCCTCGTCGCCGAAGGGCGCGTAGCCCCACGGGTCCATGTCGAGGTAGCGCAGGCCGCACTCGGCCAGCGCCAGCTCCTCGACGATCCCGGTGTGGCGGACCATGATGTGCGCGCTCGACCCCCGGTCGACCTGGTAGCCCGGCCAGCGCTCCACGGTCGAGCAGGCGCCGCCGACGACGGTGTCCTGCTCGAGCACCTCGACGTCGAGGCCGGCCCGCGCCAGGTAGCACGCCGCGACCAGGGCGTTGTGGCCGGCGCCGACGACCGCCACGTCGCGGCGGCTCATCGGGCCTCTCCGGCGAGCGAGGCCGGGTCGGCGTGCCTGGTCGGCGGCCTACGGGCGGCGGCCCGGCCGAGGTCACGCCCGTGCAGCGTGCCCGCGGTGTGGAGCACCGCGAACCGCGCGAACAGGTCCTCGACGTGCCAGCCCCGCTCGGCGGTCCGGCGGATCACCGCGCGGTGCGCCGCGGTCCCGTACGCGAACCGACGCAGGTCGGCGCTGGAGTCCCAGACGCTGAAGGTCCCCATGAGGACGAGCGGAGCGTCGCCGATGCCGATGGCGGCCCGCAGCCCCGGCGCCCGGTGCAGGGCCTCGTTGACGTGCGGCACTGCCGCCCAGAACTCCCCGCTGCGTGACTGCCGCACGCGGGCACGGGTCAGCGCCGCGACCGGCCCGTCCCATGCGATCGGCGTCGGCTCGCCGAACGGCCGCCGGCCGGACCAGGCCCCGGTGCTCCACAGCGGGCGCATCGCGACCCGCACCTGTTCCGTCGACCGCCGACGCCACCCACGCATGGTCGACGACTGCTCGAACGCCTCCGCCGCGTCGACCGTGTCCCAGGCCGCGAGCACCGCCCAGTGCCGGGGGTCGGCGTCGCGGAGGGTGAAGGTCCGTCCGCGGCCGGTGCCGAGCAGCTTCGCGAAGCGCAGCCCGGGCGCCGTCCGCAGCGGGCGCCGGTCCAGCGCGATGTGCGCGACGGCTGCGCCGACCGAGGCGCGCGGCACCCCGAACACGTGCAGCGTCACGAGCGCGGGCGGCCGGTCGTCCACTCCCGTGACGCTAGGGCGGGGACCGGCGGCCCGCACGTCGAGCGGGGTCTACCCTCCCGACCGGATCGGGCCGGTCAGACCATCAGGTCGCGGCGACGGAAGGCGGCCGTCCCCACGGCCAGGGCGACCGCGGCCAGGCCGACGAGCAGCCCGACGTCGCCCCACTGGACGCCGTCGACCAGTGGACGGCCCTGGCTGTACCAGGAGAACGGGGAGACCTCCGCGAGCCACCCCAGCCCCTCGACCTGGGGGGCGAGGGCGTTGGCCATCCACGCGAGCACGGCGACCACGGCGGCGCCACCGACGGCGACCGCCCGCGACCCGGTGGCGGCACCGAGGGCCAGGGCGATCGCCCCGACCGCGAGCCCGAGGGCAATCAGGTGCAGGGCGCCGGCCGCGAGCGGTCCCACCCCGAGGTCGAGGCCGGCCGGCCCGGACACGACGGTGAGCGCGAGCGTCACGGTGAGCCCCAGCACGACGAGGCCCGCGACGAGGGCGAGTGTCCGCTGCAGCAGCACCGACGGCCGGGACACCGGGTGCGCCATCAGCAGGTCGAGGGCGCCGGTGGACTCGTCGCCCGCGATGAACCGCGCCCCCCACCCGATGGCGAACACCATGACGAGGACGGGGCCGAGGATGCCGAACACCGTCGACCCGAGGTAGCCGGCCGGGCTGGCGAGGTCCTGCATGCCGAACGCGTCGATGACACCCGACGGCATGCTGGCGTACGCGTCGGCGAACTCCGGCGCGCTCACGGCGGGGTAGAAGCCCGCGTACAGCATCGAGACGCCGGCGAGCCCGACCACCCAGCCGAGCAGGGCCCGGCGCTGCTGGTAGAGCGTCTGGCTCCACACCTCACGCGACATCGACGCGCTCCTTCTGCGTGTAGTAGCCGAGGAAGATCTCCTCGAGGTCGGCCTCGTCCACCACGAGGTCGAGAACGGTGTGCCGGGCCAGCTCCTTGACCAGGGCGTCGGGGGAGCCGTCCACCCGGCAGTGCAGGACCGTCCCGTCGACGCGGACGTCGTGGACGTCCGGGAGGCGGCTGAAGCCGGTGGCGTCCACGGGCGAGGCGAGCTGGGCCTCGACCCGGCGCGGTGCCCGCTCGCGCAACGACTCCACCGACTCCACCGTGACGAGCTCGCCGGCACGGACCAGCCCGGCCCGGTCGGCCGCCTGCTGGACCTCGCTGAGCACGTGCGAGGACATGAAGACGGTCCGGCCGGCGGCCCGGGTCTCCCGGACCAGGTCGAGGAACGTCTGCTGCATCAGCGGGTCGAGACCGCTGGTCGGCTCGTCCAGGACGAGCAGCTCGGGGTCGTGCATGAAGGCCTGCACGATGCCGACCTTCTGCCGGTTCCCCTTGGACAGCGACCGTACGGGCCGGGTCAGGTCGAGGTCGAGGCGCTCCGCGAGCGCGTCGACCCGGCCCCGGGCTACGCCGCCGCGCAGGTGGCCGAGGTGCTCGAGCAGCTGGCGGCCCGTCTGGCGGCCGTCCGCCGCGAAGTCGCCGGGCAGGTAGCCGAGCCGGCGGCGCAGCCGCACGCCGTCGCGTGCGGGGTCGAGCCCGAGGACCCGCACCGCTCCCGAGGTGGGGCGGATCAGGTCGAGCAGGATGCGGATCGTCGTGGTCTTGCCGGCGCCGTTGGGTCCGAGGAAGCCGTAGACCTCGCCCGCCTCGACCCGCAGGTCGAGGCCCAGCAGGGCCGGTCGCCGCCCGTAGGACTTCACCAGCGCCCGGGTCTCGATGGCTGCCGTGGTGCTCATGCTGACTCCTGGGTGTCGGTTGTCCCGTGGGTCACGGGCGGTGGCTTCGCGTAGGCCGCGTCGAAGGCGCGCAGGTAGCGGTCGTCGGTGAACAGGCCGGAGGTGAAGAGCTCGAGCAGCGCCCGGGAGACGCGCACGAGCCCCGCGGGGGAGAGCGGGTCGGTGCCGGTCGCGCGCCGGATGTGGTCCGGGACGAGCAGCGCGCCCATCCGCACGCTCACGAGCAGGGCCGCCCGCATCCGCGGGTCGTCGGTGGGGTGCACGACGCCCTCGGTCTCGAGGTGCCGCAGCATCTCCGCGGTGAGCCGGATCAGGTCGTCCATCACGGTCTCGGCGTGCGGGCCGCCCTCGACGACGAGGCGGCCCAGGTAGCGCACCACGACGATGCCCTCGCTCATCAATGAGTCGACCGCCGACATGCCCCCGGCCACGCCGCCGACCTCGGCCTTCGCCGTCTTGGCCCGCATGAGGTCGACCACGTGCTGCCCGCAGGCGTCGCGCAGGCCCTCCTTGGAGCCGAAGTGGTGCAGCACCAGGGCGGGCGACACCGCGGCGTCGGCCGCGATCTGGCGGACCGTCGTCGCCCGGGTCCCCTGGTCGGCGAAGCGCGCGATGGCGGCGTCCCGGATCCGCGACGCGGCGGTGACGTCGGCGGCTGAACGCATGTTCAATATCCTGAACGCACGTTCAGCCGCTGTCAAGAGCCGGGCGCCGGCGGGGGACAATGGCGCCCGTGACCCCGACAGCCAGCGCGCGAGCCGCACCCCTGCGGCTCGGCCCGCTCACGATCGACCCGCCGGTCGTGCTCGCCCCGATGGCGGGGATCACCAACGCGGCCTTCCGCAGGCTGTGCGCCGCGTACGGAGCGGAGCGGCGAGCCGACGAGCTGCGAGACGACGGCAGGATGCAGGCGAGCGAGGAGGGGAGCGCGACCGTCAGACCAGGTCTGTACGTGTGCGAGATGATCACCTCGCGCGGCGTGGTGGAGCGGGATCCCAAGACGCTGTCGATGCTGGTGTTCGACCCGGCCGAGCGGGTCCGCTCGGTCCAGCTGTACGGCGTCGAACCCCGGACGGTCGCCGAGGCGGTGCGCATCCTGGCCGCCGAGCACGGGGTGGACCACGTCGACCTCAACTTCGGCTGCCCGGTGCCCAAGGTGACCCGCAAGGGAGGCGGCGCCGCGCTCCCGTACAAGCGGGGACTGCTGGCCCGGATCCTGGCCGGCGCGGTCCGCGCCGCCGAGCCGTTCGGGGTCCCCGTCACGATGAAGACCCGCAAGGGCATCGACGAGGAGCACCTCACCTACCTCGACGCCGGCCGGATCGCCGAGGACGCCGGCTGCTCGGCGATCGCCCTGCACGGACGCACGGCGGCGCAGCACTACTCGGGGAGCGCCGACTGGGGGGCGATCGCGCGGTTGCGCGAGCATGTCTCGATCCCCGTGCTGGGCAACGGCGACGTCTGGGAGGCCGCCGATGCGCTGCGGCTCGTCGCCGCGACCGGGGCCGACGGCGTGGTGGTGGGTCGCGGCTGCCTGGGCCGGCCGTGGCTGTTCCGCGACCTGGCCGCGGCGTTCGCGGGCCGGCCGGCGCCGCCGCCGCCGACGCTCGGGGAGGTGGCGGCGACGCTGCGCCGCCACGGCGAGCTGCTGGCCGAGCTCCTGGGGGAGGACCGCGGGCTGCGCGACCTCCGCAAGCACATGGCGTGGTATCTCAAGGGCTTCGTGGTCGGGAGCGGGACGCGCGCCGCGCTCGGCATGGTGTCGTCCCTCACCGAGCTGGACTCCCTGCTGGCCCGGCTGGACCCGGAGCAGCCGTTCCCCGAGGCCGAGCTCGGGCTGCCCCGCGGGCGCCAGGGGAGCCCGCGCCGAGTCGTCCTGCCGGAGGGCTGGCTGCGCGACCCGGACGGGTCGGACGCCGACCTCGCCGGGGCCGAGCTCGGCGTCTCCGGCGGCTGACCGCACCGCCGCAGGGGGCCGTGCCACCGATCCCCGGCCGACCGGGGCCTTCGGCCCCCCGCAGGGTGATCAGGGACCTTATGCCCACCCGGTGCCCGCGGGTACGGTCCGAGAGGAGCCACAGGCGACGGAGGGCGGACCAGTGCCGAAGTACGTGTACGACTTCTCCGAGGGAAGCAAGGACGACAAGGATCTGCTGGGCGGCAAGGGCGCCAACCTCTGCGAGATGACCAACCTGGGGCTGCCGGTGCCGCCCGGGTTCGTCATCTCCACCGCGGCCTGCCGGGTCTACCTGGAGCACGGGTCCGAGCCCGACGAGCTGGCCCACGAGGTCGAGGAGCACCTCCAGGCCCTCGAGGCCCGGATGGGCAAGCGGCTCGGCCAGCCGGACGACCCGCTGCTGCTGGGCGTCCGGTCGGGTGGCAAGTTCTCCATGCCGGGCATGATGGACACGGTCCTCAACGTCGGCCTGTCCGACGCCAGCGTCGGCGGCCTCGCGGCCATCGCCGGCGACGAGCGGTTCGCCTGGGACTCCTACCGGCGGCTGCTCCAGATGTTCGGCAAGACGGTGCTGGGCATCGACGGCGACGCCTTCGACAGCAAGCACGAGGCGGCCAAGGACCGCAAGGGCGCGAAGTCCGACCTCGACCTGGACGCCGACGACCTGCGCCGCCTCGCCGACGACTACAAGGCCGTGGTGCTCGAGGCCACCGGCAAGGAGTTCCCGCAGGACCCGCGGGAGCAGCTCAGGCTCGCCGTCCTCGCGGTCTTCGACTCGTGGAACACCGAGCGCGCCCGCATCTACCGTCGCCAGGAGCGGCTCCCCGAGGACCTCGGGACGGCCGTCAACGTCATGGCGATGGTGTACGGCAACCTCGGCGCCGACTCGGGGACGGGCGTGGCCTTCACCCGTGACCCCGCGACGGGGCACCAGGGCGTGTACGGCGACTACCTGTCCAACGCCCAAGGCGAGGACGTGGTGGCGGGGATCCGCAACACGCTGTCGCTGGCGGACCTCAAGGAGCTCGACCGGGCGTCGTACGACGAGCTGATGCGGATCATGTCGACGCTCGAGCGCCACTACAAGGACCTGTGCGACATCGAGTTCACCATCCAGCGCGGCAAGCTGTGGATGCTCCAGACCCGGGTCGGCAAGCGCACGGCGGCAGCCGCGTTCCGGATCGCCGCCCAGCTCGTCGACGAGGGGCTCATCGACGAGGACGAGGCGCTGACCCGCGTCACGGGTGCCCAGCTGGCCAAGCTGATGTTCCCGCAGTTCGACCCGGCCGCCGAGCGCAACCTGATCGCCAGCGGCATGGCCGCGAGCCCCGGTGCCGCCGTGGGCAAGGCCGCCTTCGACTCGGCGACCGCGGTCGAGTGGGCCGAGCGGGGCGAGGCCGTCATCCTCGTCCGCCGCGAGACCAACCCGGACGACCTGCGCGGCATGGTGGCCGCCCGCGGTGTCCTCACCTCCCGCGGCGGCAAGACCTCCCACGCCGCCGTCGTGGCCCGCGGCATGGGCCGTACGTGCGTGGTCGGCGTGGATGCCCTGCGGGTGGACCCGCAGCACCGCGAGTTCCGGACGCCCGACGGCGTGTGCGTGCACGAGGGCGACACCATCTCCATCGACGGCGGCACCGGCGAGGTCTTCGTCGGCGCCGTGCCCGTCGTCCCGAGCGCGGTCGTCGAGGCGCTGCAGCACGGGGGGGCCGCCCCGGAGGGCCTCGACCAGCACCAGGCGGACGTCGTCACCGCGGTCCACCGCCTGATGGACCACGCCGACCGGCGGCGGCGGCTGGGCGTGCGCGCCAACGCCGACACCGGGCCGGACGCCGCGCGGGCGCGAGCCCTGGGTGCAGGCGGGATCGGCCTCTGCCGGACCGAGCACATGTTCCTCGGTGCCCGCCGCAAGATCGTGGAGCGGGTCATCCTGGCCCGTACCGACGAGCAGCGGACCGCGGCGCTCTCCGAGCTCCTCGTCCCCCAACGCGACGACTTCATCGAGATCCTCGAGGCGATGGACGGCCTGCCCGTGACCATCCGCCTCCTCGACCCGCCGCTGCACGAGTTCCTCCCCGACCTGACCGACCTCTCCGTCCGCGTCGCGGTGGCCGAGGCGACCGGCAAGCCGGACCAGGAGGCGGCCGCGCTGCTCAAGGAGGTCCAGCGCCTCCACGAGCAGAACCCCATGCTGGGCATGCGAGGAGTGCGGCTCGGCCTGGTCGTGCCCGGGCTGTTCATGCTCCAGGTGCGTGCCATCGCCGAGGCGGCGGCGTCGCTGCTCGAGCGCGGCCTCGACCCGCGGCCGGAGATCATGGTGCCGCTCGTGGCCGCCGTGCAGGAGCTGGAGGCGATCAAGGAGCAGGCCGAGGCGACGGTGGCCGTGGTCGCCGCGGAGCACGGCATCGACCTCCGCTTCCCGGTCGGCACCATGATCGAGCTGCCCCGTGCCTGCATGACCGCGACGCAGATCGCCGAGGCCGCGGAGTTCTTCTCCTTCGGCACCAACGACCTCACCCAGACCGCGTGGGGCTTCAGCCGGGACGACGTGGAGGCGGCGTTCTTCCCCGCCTACCTCGAACGCGGGATCTTCGGCGTGAGCCCGTTCGAGTCGCTCGACGCCGACGGCGTCGGCCGGCTGGTCTCGATCGCCGCCTGGGAGGGCAAGGAGGCCCGCCCGGACCTCAAGATCGGCGTGTGCGGCGAGCACGGTGGCGACCCGGAGTCGATCCACTTCTTCGAGTCGATCCTGCTCGACTACGTCTCCTGCTCGCCGTTCCGGGTGCCGGTGGCGCGGCTGGAGGCCGGCCGGGCGACCGTCATGCACGGCAGCTCCGCCGCCAGCGACAGCCGCTGACCCGGCCGGGTGCCAGGGACCGGGGGGTGCGCAGGCCCCTGACCGGGGCCGGAGGGCCCCGGTTAGGGTCTGCGGGTGTCCCGCGCCGTTCGCCTCGTCCTCACGGTCGGCGTGCTCGTCGCGCTGGCCTGGGTGGCGTCGGTGCCGGCCCGGATCTGGTGGGACGCGCGCCAGGAGGACGCGCGCCCGTCCGACGCGATCGTGGTGCTCGGGGCGGCCCAGTACGACGGCACGCCGTCCCCCGTCTTCGAAGCGCGGCTGCGCAAGGCGCAGGACCTGTACGAGCAGGGCGTCGCCCCGGTGGTCGTGACCGTCGGCGCGGGCGCGGTCGGCGACCGCACGACCGAGGCCGACGCGGGCGCCGACTGGCTGGTCGACGTCGCCGGGCTGGCGCGCGACGAGGTGCTCCCCGTGGCGACCGGGGAGGACACTCGCACCTCGCTGGACGCGGTCGGCGAGGTGTTCGCCGAGGAGGGCTGGTCCACGGCGGTGCTCGTCAGCGACCCCTGGCACACGTTCCGCTCCAAGGCGCTGGCCGCGGCCGCCGGGATCGACGCGGTCGCCGCCCCCGTCCGGTCCGGTCCGATCGTGCAGAGCCGGGGCACCCAGCTGCGCTACATCCTCCGGGAGTCCGGGGCCTACATCGTCTGGCGGCTCAGCGGGGGCGCCGCCGGTGGGGGCGACAGCTCGTGACCGCCGCCGTCCCGGCCGGTGGCGGCCGGCCGGGCGGCTAGGCTCCGGCGGCGTGTCCGGCTACGGCCCGTACGACGAGGAGCGCTGGCTCCCCGAACCGGCCAAGCGGCCCGGCCGCTCCGCGTTCGAGCGGGACCGGGCGAGGGTCGTGCACAGCGCCGGGCTGCGCCGGTTGGCGGCCAAGACGCAGGTCGTCGGGCCGGGCACGGACGACTTCGTCCGCAACCGGCTCACCCACTCGCTCGAGGTGGCCCAGGTCGGTCGCGAGCTCGGCAAGGCCCTGGGGTGCGACCCCGACGTGGTCGACGCGGCCTGCCTGGCGCATGACCTGGGCCACCCGCCGTTCGGGCACAACGGCGAGCAGGCGCTCGACGAGGTGGCCGCCCCCTGCGGCGGCTTCGAGGGCAACGCCCAGACGCTGCGCCTGCTGACCCGGCTCGAGCCCAAGGTCGTGGACCCCGCCGGCGGCCGGGGAGCGGGCCTCAACCTGACCCGCGCCGGGCTCGACGCGGCGACCAAGTACCCGTGGGAGAAGGCTCCCGACCGGCCCAAGTACGGCGTGTACGCCGAGGACCGGGAGGTCTTCGGGTGGCTCCGGTCGGGAGCCCCGGCCGGCCGGCGCTGCCTGGAGGCGCAGGTGATGGACTTCGCCGACGACGTCGCCTACTCCGTGCACGACGTGGAGGACGCGGTCGTCGGCGGTCGCCTCGACCTCGGCGGCCACCTCGACGACCCCGACGAGCGGGCGCGGGTCGCCGAGCTGGTCCGCGGCTGGTACCTGCCCGACCGCACCGACGACGAGGTCCTGCTCCACCTCGACCTGCTGCGGGCCGAGCCCTCCTGGGTCCCCTCCTACGACGGCAGCCGGCGCACCCTGGCCGCGCTCAAGGACATGACCAGCCAGCTGATCGGGCGCTTCTGCGCGGCGGCCGAGCACGCCACCCGGAGGGCCTTCGGCGGCGGCCGGCTGACCCGCTACACCGCCGACCTCGCCGTCCCGCGCAGCACGCGGACCGAGGTCGCGGTCCTCAAGGGCCTGGCCGCCGTGTACGTGATGACGGCGGAGGACCGGCAGCCGGTGTACGAGCGGCAGCGGGAGCAGGTGCTGGCACTCGCCGACCGGCTGCTGGCCGGCGCGCCGGGGACGCTCGAGCCGGCACTGCGCCAGGACTGGGCGCAGGCCGGCGACGACGCGGCGCGGCTGCGCGTGGTCGTCGACCAGGTCGCGTCGCTGACCGACGCGAGCGCCGTGACACTGTTGCGCCGCCTCTCCGGTTGACAGCCCCCGTCGGCGGGCATGGGCTGGCCCGGACGCTGCCGCCGAGGAGGTCGTCGATGACGCAGACGTACGTCGTGGTGGGCGGAGGCCTCGCCGGGGCCAAGGCCGTCGAGACGCTCCGGGCCGAGGGCTTCACGGGCCGGGTCCTCCTGGTCGGCGCGGAGGACGAGCTGCCCTACGAGCGCCCGCCGCTGTCCAAGGGCTACCTGCTCGGGACGCAGGACCGCGACGCCGCGATCGTGCACGACCGCTCCTGGTACGACGACCGCTCAATCGAGCTGCGGCTGGGCACCCGTGCCACCGGGCTCGACACCGCCGCCCACGAGCTGGTCCTCGACGGCCGCGAGCGCGTGGGCTACGAGCGGCTGCTGCTCGCCACCGGGTCGGCCGTGCGCCGGCTGGAGGTCCCGGGCGCCGACCTCGACGGCGTCCTCTACCTGCGCGAGCTCCGCGACGCGGACCGGATCCGTGGCCTCCTCGAGGACGGTGCCCGGCTGGCCGTGGTCGGCGGCGGCTGGATCGGCCTCGAGGTGGCGGCGGCCGCCCGGACGCGCGGCTGCGAGGTGACCCTGCTCGAGGCCGCGGCGTTGCCGCTCCAGCGGGTCCTCGGCGACGAGGTCGCGGGGGTCGTGGCCGACCTGCACCGCGAGCACGGGGTCGACCTGCGGCTGTCCACCGGCGTGGCCCAGGTCGAGGGCGCGGCTGGGCGGGTGACCGGGCTGACCGCGGCCGACGGCCGGCACGTGCCGGCGGACGCGGTCGTGGTCGGGGTCGGCATCCGACCGCGGACCGAGCTCGCCGAGTCGGCCGGGCTCGAGGTCGACGACGGGGTGCTCGTCGACCGGTCCCTGCGCACCTCCGACCCGGACGTGTTCGCCGCCGGCGACGTCGCCAACGCCTACCACCCGCTCCTCGGCCGCCGGGTCCGGGTGGAGCACTGGGCCAACGCCCTGCACGGGGGACCGGCTGCGGCGCGCGCCATGCTCGGGCAGGAGGTCGTCCACGACCGCCTCCCGTACTTCTTCTCCGACCAGTACGACCTGGGCCTCGAGTACGTCGGCCAGCCCGCCCCGGGTGAGGTGGACCGGGTCGTGCTCCGCGGTGACGTCCCCGGCCGGGCCTTCCAGGCCTTCTGGCTGGCGGGCGGCAGGGCGGTCGCCGGGATGCACGCGAACCAGTGGGACGAGGGCATCGAGCCGATCAAGGCGCTGGTGACCTCGGGGACCACCGTGGACGCCGACCGGCTCGCGGACCCGTCGGTACCGCTGGCTGACGTCGCCGGCTGACGGCTGAGGGGAGGACCAGGGTCCGGTCAGGGACGACCCCGATGGTCAGGCAGCCCGGAGCGGCGCACCGTGGAGGCATGGACGCACACGAGACCAACCCCCTGATCGGCCGCTCCGGCGGCACCGTCTCCCGCCGCGGCGAGGCCACCAAGGACGCGGCGGTCGTGGCCGCCGTGCTCGGCGCCGGCGCCTTCGTGCTGTTCGCCCTGCTGCCGTTCGTCGCCGCCTGGAGCGGTGCGGTCGGCGCTGCCGTGGGCGCCTTCGTCGCCTGGCTCCTGGCCGCCCGCTCCCGCTGACCGGCCGGCGGTGGACGCGCAGGACGCCGGAGGCCCGGCCGTCCGTAGACTCCCGGCGTGGCCGGCCGCATCCGTGACGAGGACATCGCGGCCGTCCGTGAGCGGGCCCGGATCGAGGAGATCGTCCGGGAGTACGTGACGTTGCGCAACGCGGGCGGCGGCTCGCTCAAGGGTCTCTGCCCGTTCCACGACGAGAAGTCGCCGTCCTTCCACGTCACGCCGGCCCGCGGTCT
The DNA here is from genome assembly GCA_035462845.1 of Jiangellales bacterium. Classification (GTDB taxonomy): domain Bacteria; phylum Actinomycetota; class Actinomycetes; order Jiangellales; family Jiangellaceae; genus DASTQL01. The sequence goes on along the minus strand of DATHTV010000067.1, from coordinate 1,037 downwards.
CTACCACTGCTTCGGGTGCCAGGCCGGAGGAGACGTCATCTCCTTCGTGCAGAACGTCGAGCAGATCGGCTTCGCCGAGGCAGTGGAGCGGCTCGCCGACAAGGTCGGGATCGGCCTGCGCTACGACGACACCGGGCCCGCCGGCGGGCGCCCCGGACGCAACCGCGAGCAGCGGACCAGGCTGGTGGAGGCCCACGCCGCGGCCGCCCGGATGTACGCCGCCGTCCTGGTCGAGTCCGACGACGCCGTGGCCGGGCGGCAGTTCCTGGCCGAGCGCGGGTTCGACCAGGCCGCGGCCGAGATGTTCGGCGTCGGCTACGCACCGCGCGACGGCGACGCGCTGCGCCGGCACCTCCGTGGGCTGGGGTTCACCGACGAGGAGCTGCTCGCCGGCGGCCTGGTCGCCCAGGGCCGCGGCGCCCCGTACGACCGGTTCCGTGGCCGGCTGGTCTGGCCGGTCCGCGACCTCCTCGGCGAGGTGGTCGGCTTCGGCGCCCGCCGCCTGCACGACGACGACCGGGTCGAGGCCAAGTACCTCAACACCCCCGAGACCCCGATCTACCACAAGAGCCACGTGCTGTACGGCGTCGACCTGGCCAAGCGCGAGATCGCTCGCCGGTCGCAGGCCGTGGTGGTCGAGGGCTACACCGACGTCATGGCCTGCCACCTCGCCGGCGTGACGACGGCGGTGGCGACGTGCGGCACGGCGTTCGGCGACGAGCACGCCAAGGTGCTGCGGCGCCTGCTCCTCGACCAGGACGAGATGCGCGGCGAGGTGATCTTCACCTTCGACGGCGACGCCGCCGGGCAGAAGGCCGCGCTCCGGGCGTTCGAGGGCGACCAGCGCTTCGTGTCGCAGACCTACATCGCGGTCGCGCCGGACGGGCTCGACCCGTGCGAGCTCCGCCAGCAGCAGGGCGACGCCGCCGTCCGGGAGCTGGTCGCGCGCCGCCAGCCGCTGTTCCGCTTCGCGATCCGGTCGATGCTGGCCGAGCACGACCTCGACACGCCGGAGGGTCGGACCAGGGCCCTGGACC
>DATHTV010000066.1:0-34525 GCA_035462845.1 Jiangellales bacterium | reverse complement strand
AGCCACGCGGCCAGGGGTACGGCGACGGCGGTGACCCCGACGACCGGCGCCGCCGTGAAGACCGCGAGCAGGGCGACCGAGTCGCGCGCGGACGGCGTGCAGCCGAAGCCGAGGCCCTGGCACTGCCCCGGCGGCACCGCGTCGGAGGCCAGCAGGTACGCGACGGCGAGGCCGGCCGCCCACAGGCCGAGCGTCAGCAGGGCGGCCCAGCCCGCGGCCCGCCCGGCCGCGCTCGGCGGCCTCGCCGCGTACCGGCTGGCGGGCCGAACCGGCCGGACCGGCTGCGGCGCCTGCTCCTGGTCGCCTTCCCGTGCCACGTCACCACCGTTCCCGGCCGCCTCGCCGCCCGCCCGAGTACCCGTACTCATCCCGATGACCACGTTCACCATGCGGCTCGGGCGATCACGAGGTCTCGACGCCTCGTCATGGCCCGACGAGCCTCGTGGTGGGGGCGGCCGTCAGCGAGAGACCGGCAGGTCCAGGGCGTACGAGTCGCCGGCGCGGGCGAAGCCGAGCCGCTCGTAGTACGGCGCCACCATGCCCGGAGGCGAGAGCACCCGCCGGAAGCCGCGGTCCGTGAACAGCCCGCTGCGCCGGTACACGAACTCGCCGGGCGAGAAGTCCCGGAACCGAGGTGTCACGTAGTCGAGGTCGATCTGCGCGATGCCGTCGCCGGCGTCCTGAACCAGCACCACGCCGACGGTCTCGTCACCCCGCTGCACCAGGAATGCGGACCGCCCGGGCTGCGCGGGGTCGTACACGAAGCCGGGGTTGAACTTCCGTACGTCGGCGTCGTGGACGCGCAGCACGTACCGCAGGTAGGTGTCGTCGGGATCGACCTCGAGGACCTCGTACGAGGCCTCGTCGTGCCGGCTGCCCAGCAGGCGGCGCAGGTGCACGACGTTGATCACCGCGAGCACGACGTTGAGGCCGACCATCGGCCAGACGCCGATGATGCCGTTGTAGACCAGCAGAACCAGGCAGCCGACCAGGTTGAGCGCACGCAGGCGCAGGATCCGGGTCTGCAGCAGCGACCAGACGAGGATCGCGGAGCCGACCCAGCCGACGAGCTCGAGCCACACCATGTCCGGAGCGTAGGGCCGCGGCCCGACCGGCGTAGGGTCCTCGGCCGTGAGCACCGACCTGCGCGCCGCCGTCGACCGGGTGCTGCCCGGCGTCCGCCGCGACCTCGAGGCCCTCGTCCGCATCCCGTCGGTCAGCGCCGACCCCGACCGCGCCGACGACGTCCGCCGCAGCGCGGACGTCGTCGCCGAGCTCGCGCGCGGAGCCGGCGCCGCCGAGGCTCGCGTGCTCTCGGTCCACGGCGGGGCCCCCGCCGTGGTGGCCTCCTGGCCCGCCCCGGAGGGCGCGCCGACGGTCCTGCTCTACGCGCACCACGACGTGCAGCCGACGGGCGATCGGGCGGCCTGGGCGACCGAGCCCTTCGAGCCGACCGAGCGCGAGGGACGCCTGTACGGGCGGGGCGCGGCCGACGACAAGGCCGGGGTCATGGCGCACGTGGCGGCGCTCCGCGCGTACGACGGTCGCCCGCCCGTCGGCGTGACGCTCTTCGTCGAGGGGGAGGAGGAGGTCGGGTCGCCGACCTTCGTCCCGTTCCTCGAGTCGCACCGCGAGTTGCTGGGCGCCGACGTCATCGTCGTCGCAGACTCCTCCAACTGGGCGGTCGGCGTCCCTGCCCTGACCACCAGCCTCCGCGGGCTTGCCCACGTGGTGGTCGAGGTCCGCACGCTGGACCACCACGTGCACAGCGGCATGTACGGGGGGCCGGTGCCCGACGCGACGACGGTGCTGATCCGGTTGCTGGCGACGCTGCACGACGAGCGTGGGGACGTCGCGGTGGCCGGCCTGGTCGCCGGCAAGGCCGCGGACGTCGACTACCCCGAGGACGTGTTCCGCGCCGACGCCGGCCTGCTCGACGGGGTGGCGCTCATCGGCACCGGGTCGTTGCCGGATCGGCTCTGGACCCGGCCCGCCCTCACCGTCGTCGGCATGGACGTGCCCTCGGTGGCCGGCGCGGCCAACGTGCTCCAGCCCACGGCGAGAGCCGAGGTCAGCCTGAGGCTGGCTCCGGGGCAGGACCCGGCCGCCGCCGTGGAGGCGCTGACCGCGCACCTCACCTCGCACGTGTCCTTCGGCGCCCAGGTCGTCGTCACCCCGGCCGACACCGGGGCCCCGACCGCCCTGGAGGCGAGCGGGCCGGCGTACGACGCCGTGCGCGCCGCCTTCCGCGAGGCGTGGGACGGCGTCGAGCCGGTGGACATCGGCGTGGGCGGGTCGATCCCGTTCATCGCCGAGTTCGCGCGGCTCTTCCCGGAGGCCGCCGTGCTGGTGACCGGTGTCGAGGACCCGGACTCCCGCGCCCACGGCGCCGACGAGTCGCTGCACCTCGCCGAGTTCGCGCGGGTCTGCCACGCCGAGGCGCTGCTGCTCTCGCGTCTCGCGGCACCATCCACCTCCTGAACCCGCCGGATGTTCACGACACGCCGCGGTCGCCCTCCGTACGGCGGGCGTGTCGTGAACATCCGGCGGAGAGGTGCCCCTCGACCCGTGGCGCGCAGCGTCCGGACCTAGTAGGAAGTCCCTGGGGCGGGTCGATCTCTCTGCGGACCCGCCTCGCCCTGACCAGGACGGTCCGACCGGCGGAAGGTGCAGGATGAAGAAGATCATCAACGACCCGGCGCGTGTGGTGGACGAGGCGCGCGCGGGCATGGCCGCGGCGCACGCCGACCTCATCGACGTCCACCTCGACCCACACTACATCACCCGCAAGGGCGGTGCGGTCCAGGGCAAGGTCGGCGTGCTGTCGGGCGGGGGCAGCGGTCACGAGCCGATGCACGGAGGCTTCGTGGGCAAGGGGATGCTCGACGCCGCGTGTCCCGGCGCGGTCTTCACGTCGCCGACCCCCGACCAGATGCTCGACGCCACCAAGGCCATCGACGGCGGGGCCGGCGTCCTGCACATCGTGAAGAACTACACCGGCGACGTGCTGAACTTCGAGACCGCCGCCGAGCTCGCCCAGGCCGAGGGCATCCAGGTCGAGGCGGTCGTCATCGACGACGACGTCGCCGTCAAGGACAGCCTCTACACCGCCGGCCGCCGCGGCGTGGGCGCGACCGTGCTGGCCGAGAAGATCGTGGGAGCCGCCGCCGAGCGAGGCGACGACCTCGCCGCCGTCGCCGAGCTGTGCCGCCGCGTCAACGCCAACGCCCGCTCGATGGGCATGGCGCTCACCTCCTGCACGGTGCCGCACGCCGGCAAGCCGACCTTCGACCTCCCCGAGGACGAGATGGAGATCGGGATCGGCATCCACGGCGAGCCCGGCCGCCAGCGGATGAAGCTCGAGCCCGCCGATGCGATCGTCGACCGCCTGCTCGCGCCGATCCTGGAGGACCTGCCGTTCTCCTCGGGCGACGACACCCTGCTGTTCGTCAACGGCATGGGCGGCACCCCGCTGATCGAGCTGTACGTCGCGTACGCGCACGCCGAGAAGGTGCTCGCCGAGCGCGGGGTCAACGTCGTCCGGCGGCTGGTCGGCAACTTCATCACCTCGCTGGAGATGCAGGGCATGTCGATCACGCTGCTCAAGCTCGAGGGCGACATGGCCGAGCTGTGGGACGCGCCGGTGCACACCCCCGCCCTGCGCTGGGGGGTCTGACCCTCGATGGCGGTGAGCACCCAGGACGTGCTGGACCTCGTCCGCTCGTACGCCGGCGTGGTGGCGGAGAACCGTGACTACCTCGTCCAGCTCGACGCCGCGATCGGCGACGCCGACCACGGCGAGAACATGGACCGCGGCATGAAGGCAGCGCTGGCCAAGCTCGACGGCGAGACGCCGGCGACGCCGTCCGACGTGCTGAAGTCCGTGGCCACCTCGCTCATCTCCAAGGTGGGTGGCGCTGCCGGACCGCTGTACGGCACGGCGTTCCTGCGGGCCGCCACGTCGGTCCAGGGCAAGGAGGAGCTGGCGCCGGCCGACGTCGTCACCGCGCTCACCGCCGCGCGCGACGGCATCGTCGCCCGGGGCAAGGCGGAGCCGCAGGACAAGACGATGGTGGACGCGTGGACCCCGGCGGTGGACGCCGCCGGGGCCGCCGCGTCCTCCGGTGGCGACGTCCGGGCCGTGCTTGAGGCGGCCGCGGACGCGGCCGAGCAGGGCATGCGCGACACCATCCCGTGGGTGGCGCGCAAGGGCAGGGCGAGCTACCTGGGCGAGCGGAGCGCCGGTCATCAGGACCCCGGTGCCACCTCGACCGCGCTGCTGCTGCGGGCCGCGGCCGACCTCGCCGCGGGAGACGCATGACCGTCGGGCTGGTCCTCGTCTCGCACAGCGCCCGGCTGGCGGAGGGGGTGCGCGAGCTCGCCGCGCAGATGGCCCCCGACGTCACGGTCGTCGCCGCCGGCGGCATGGAGGACGGCGCCGTGGGCACCAGCTTCGACCTGGTGCTCACGGCCGTCGCCGAGGCCGACGGCGGCGACGGCGCGGTGCTGCTCTACGACCTGGGCAGCGCGCTGATGACCGCGGAGATGGTGCTCGAGGTCCTCGACGACGAGCAGCGCGGCCGGGTACGGGTGGTCGACGCACCGCTGGTCGAGGGCGCGATCGCCGCGGCGACGACCGCCCAGACCGGCGGCTCGCTGGAGGCGGTCGCGGCCTCGGCGAGCTCGGCGTGGGGTCGCGGCGGTGAGAGCGGCGCTGCCGAGCAGCCGGACGGCGCGTCCGGGGGCGAGGCCGACGGCGCGGTGCGCGAGGTGGTCACCCTGGCCAACTCCCTCGGCATCCACGCCCGCCCGGCCGCGCTCATCGTCAAGGCCGTCGGGGAGTACGACGCCGAGGTGCTGGTCGGCCCGCCGGGCGAGGCCACCGCCGACGCGGCGAGCATCCTGTCCGTCGTCGCGCTGGGCATCGTCGGCGGCCAGGAGATGGAGGTCGTCGGCCGCGGACCCCAGGCCCGCGAGGCCGTCGACGCGGTCGTGGCCATGGCCCGCGACGGCTTCGGCGAGGACTGACGGGCGGCCGCGGAGCCGCTTCCCGCCTCCGATCACCCGCGCTGGTCGCCGTACAGCCGCTGCCGGTGCGCCCGCCAGCGCTCGAGCATCGGCGGGATCTCGGCGAGCAGGAACGCGAAGAACTCCCGCGACTCCTCGAGGCGCCGACCACCCGGCTGGTCTGCGCCCAGGACCGCCACGCCGTCGGCCATCGTCCGCTCGTACACCTCGAGCAAGCCCGTGCGCGCCGTGTAGAAGCGCGACCAGAGGTCCCGGTCGTCGAGCACGTAGAGGTCGCTGCGCGTCCCCGGCTCGCGCTCGCGGCTCAGCAGGCCGATCTGCACGAGCTGGCGTACCGCCCCGGAGATCGCCGCGAGGCTGACCCCGAGCCCCTCGGCGAGCTCGGCCGCGGTGTAGCGGTCGGCGTCGTCGGCCAGCGCGTACGCGAAGACGCGCGCCGGCATCGGCGACATCCCCGACTCCCGCAGCACCAGCGCGAAGCGCTCCACGAACTGAAGGAGCACCTCCCGTTCCTCGCCCGGCTCGCCCACGCGCCCTCCTCCCACCTGGCGGCAACAGTACCTCAAGTAGTTTCACAACCTCGTGAAGCATGTGTACGTTGACGGGTATGAAGACCTCCATCTCGGTCTCCGGACTCGTCAAGACCTTCGGCTCCACCCGGGCCCTCGACGGGCTCGACCTCGAGGTGGCGACCGGCGAGGTGCACGGGTTCCTCGGCCCCAACGGCTCCGGCAAGTCGACCACCATCCGCGTCCTGCTCGGCCTGCTGCGCGCCGACGCCGGGTCGGCGCTGCTCCTCGGCGGCGATCCCTGGCGCGACGCGGTCGCGCTGCACCGCCGGCTCGCGTACGTCCCGGGCGACGTCACGCTGTGGCCGACCATCACCGGGGGTGAGGCGATCGACCTGCTCGGCCGGCTGCGGGGCGGCCTCGACGAGCGGCGGCGCGCCGACCTGCTCGAGCGTTTCGACCTCGACCCCCGCAAGAAGGCGCGGACGTACTCGAAGGGCAACCGGCAGAAGGTCGCCCTCGTGGCAGCCCTCGCGTGCGACGCCGAGCTGCTGCTGCTGGACGAGCCGACCTCGGGGCTCGACCCGCTGATGGAGACGGTCTTCCAGGACTGCATCCACGAGGTACGGGCGGAGGGTCGCACCGTCCTGCTGTCCAGCCACATCCTCGCCGAGGTCGAGGCGCTCTGCGACCGCGTGAGCATCATCCGGCTCGGCCGCACCGTCCAGTCGGGAACGCTCGCGGAGATGCGCCACCTCACCCGTACGTCCATCACCGCGGAGACTTCGCGGCCGGTGACGGACGCGGACCTGCTGCCGGGCGTGCACGACCTGGTCGCCGAGGACGGCCGGGTCGCCTTCGACGTCGACACCGACCACCTCGAGGGGGCGGTGCGCCACCTCACCGACTTCGGGCTGCGCTCGCTGGTCAGCCAGCCGCCGACGCTGGAGGAGCTCTTCCTCCGCCACTACGGCGACGAGCTCGCCGGCGTCGGCGCCGGGGAGGACCGGTGACCACCGTCGCCCCGTACGCGGGCGCCGCGACGCTCGCCCGCTTCGCGCTTCGTCGCGACCGTGTACGCCTGCCGGTCTGGGTGCTCGCGATGGGTGGGCTCGTCGCGGTCCAAGCCGGGCAGAGCCTCGAGCTCTACTCCGAGCCCGGCGCCCTCGCCTCGTACGAGGCGGCGGCCCGGGGCAACGCGGCGATCATCGCCACGACCGGCCCGCCGGTCGGGCTGGACACGATCGGCGGCGCCGTCGCCTTCGAGCTGTGGTCGACCCTCGCGGTCGTCGTGGCGCTGATGACCATGTTCACCGTGGCCCGGCACACCCGGGTGGACGAGGAGGCCGACCGTACGGAGCTGCTCCGCTCCGCACGCGTGGGCCGCCGGGCGCCACTGGCCGCGGCGCTCGCCGTGGCGGCGGTCGCCAACCTTGGGGTACTCGCCGCCGTCGCGCTCGCGGGGACCGCCTCCGGACTTCCCGCCGCCGGGTCGCTCGCGTTCGGCGTGGGTGTGGCCGGTATCGGCCTCGTCTTCGCCGGCGTCACCGCCGTGGCTGCACAGGTCATGGAGCACGGGCGGGCCGTGTACGGCGTCGTGGCGGCGGTGCTGGGCGTCTCGTTCCTGCTCCGGGCGGCGGGTGACATCGGGGAGAACGGGCTCTCCTGGCTGTCCCCGTTCGGGTGGGGGATGGCCGTCCGGCCGTACTCCGAGGACCGCTGGTGGCCCCTGTTGATCTGCCTCGCCGCGGCGAGTGGGCTGGTGGTGCTGGCGGCCGTGCTGCAGGACCGGCGTGACCTGGGCGCCGGGCTGGTACGCCCGCGGCCAGGTGCCGCCCGGGCCGGGCGGTTCCTCGGTACGGCGCTGGGGCTCGCCTGGCGACTCCAGCGGGCGGCGCTCGTGGCCTGGCTCGCGGGCGTGGTCGTCACCGGTGTCGCCTTCGGGGCGATGGCGCCCGCGGTCGAGTCGCTGGTCGAGGAGAACCCGGCGTTACAGACGGTCCTCGAGGAGGCGGCCGGCGACGTCGTGGACGCGTACCTCGTGATCGTGCTCGTGATGCTGGCCCTGCTCGCCGCCGCGTACGGGATCTCGTCGGCGCTGCGTGCCCGGGGCGAGGAGGCGGCCGGCCGGGCCGAGCCCGTGCTCGCCACGGCAACAGGCAGGTCCGCCTGGCTGGGCAGCCACCTGGTGATCGCCCTGGCGGGCTCGGGGCTGCTGCTGGTCCTCGGTGGCGCGAGTGCCGGCGGGGCGTACGCGCTGGCCTCGGCCGAGGCGGGGCGGACCGTCGAGCTGGCCCTGGCCGGTGCGGTCTACGTGCCCGCGGTGTGGTTGCTCGTGGCGGCCACGGCGCTGCTCTTCGGCGCGGCTCCGAGGGCCGCGGCGCCGCTGGCCTGGGCGCTGCTCGCGTACTGCGTGGTGATGACGGTGCTCGCCGAGTCGTTCGGCTGGCCGGAGTCGGTACGGGTGCTGTCGCCGTTCGAGCACACCCCGCAGGCCCCGGCCGAGGTCGTGACCGCTGCCCCACTCGTGCTGCTCGGCGGTCTGGTGGTGGCGCTGCTCGCCGCCGGCCTCGGAGCCTTCCGGCGGCGCGACGTGGCCACCTGACGACGGAAATGGGGCCCGAGCGCGGTGAATTCACCGCGCTCGGGCCCCACTGACGCGGATGCCGTGATCACTGGGGACGGCACCCGCGACGACCCGGGACGACGGGTCGGGTCAGTCGTCCTCGTCCACCCAGTCGAAGGTCTTGGTGACGGCCTTCTTCCACTTGGCGAAGGTCTTGTCCCGGTGTGCCTCGTCCATCGAGGGCGACCAGCGCTTGTCCACGGCCCAGTTCTGCCGCCGGTCGTCCTCACCCGCCCAGTAGCCCGTCGCCAGTCCGGCGGCGTAGGCGGCACCGAGCGCCGTCGTCTCGGCCACCTTCGGCCGGATGACGTCCACCCCGAGGATGTCGGCCGTGAACTGCATGAGCGTCTCGTTCTGGACCATGCCGCCGTCGACCTTGAGCTCGGTCAGCGGCACGCCGGAGTCGGCGTTCATGGCGTCGAGCACCTCGCGGGTCTGGAAGCCGGTCGCCTCCAGCACCGCGCGGGCGATGTGACCCTTGTTGACGTACCGCGTGAGCCCGACCAGTGCGCCGCGCGCGTCCGAGCGCCAGTACGGCGCGAACAGCCCGGAGAAGGCCGGCACGAAGTACGCCCCGCCGTTGTCGTCGACGGTCTTGGCCAGCGTCTCGACCTCGGGCGCGCTGGAGATGAGGCCGAGGTTGTCGCGCAGCCACTGCACGAGGGCACCGGTGATGGCGATGGAGCCCTCGAGCGCGTACACCGCCGGCTGGTCGCCGATCTTGTAGCAGACCGTCGTCAGCAGGCCGTTCTCGCTGGGCACCTGCTCCGTACCGGTGTTGAGCAGCATGAAGTTGCCGGTGCCGTACGTGTTCTTGGCCGTGCCGGGCTCGAAGCAGACCTGGCCGAAGGTCGCCGCCTGCTGGTCGCCGAGGATGCCCGCGATCGGTACGCCTGGGAGCATGCCGCCCTCGCGGCCGTTGCCGTAGACCTCCGAGGAGGACTTGATCTCCGGCAGCATGGACATCGGGATGCCCATCTCGCCGGCGATCTCCTCGTCCCAGGACAGCGTCGAGAGGTCCATGAGCATGGTCCGGGACGCGTTGGTGACGTCGGTGACGTGTACCCCGCCCTCGGGGCCGCCGGTCATGTTCCACAGCACCCAGGTGTCCATGTTGCCGAACACCAGGTCGCCGGCCTCGGCCTTCTCGCGCGCCCCCTCGACGTTGTCGAGGATCCAGCGGACCTTGGGTCCGGAGAAGTAGGTCGCCAGGGGGAGACCCACCTTGGACTTGTACCGGTCCGCGCCGCCACCGAGCGCCGCGAGGTCGTCGCAGATCTTCTGCGTCCGGGTGTCCTGCCAGACGATCGCGTTGTGGACGGGCTTGCCCGTCGTCCTGTCCCAGACGATGGCCGTCTCGCGCTGGTTGGTGATGCCGACGGCCTTGATGTTCTTGTGCGTGAGGTTGGCCTTCGCGAGGGCGTCGGCCACCACCTTGCGGGTGTTGGTCCAGATCTCCTCGCCGTTGTGCTCGACCCAGCCGGCCTTCGGGAAGATCTGCTCGTGCTCGATCTGGTCCACCTCGACGATGAGGCCGTCGTGGTCGAAGATGATCGCCCGCGTGCTCGTGGTGCCCTGGTCGATCGCAAGGACGTAGTCAGACATGCAGTTCCCTTCGTTGGGGACGGACTGGGATCAGAGGGCTGCGGCGAGCAGGCCGCCGAGCGCCCCGCCGATGAGCGGGCCGACGACCGGCACCCACGAGTAGCCCCAGTCGCTGCCGCCCTTGTTCGGGATGGGCAGCAGGGCGTGGACGATGCGGGGGCCGAGGTCACGGGCCGGGTTGATGGCGTACCCCGTGGGTCCACCGAGCGATGCGCCGATACCGAGGACGAGCAGTGCCACCGCGAGCGGCCCGAGGCCGGACGGCGTGTTGGCGAACTGCAGGATGACGAACACCAGGACGAAGGTGCCGATGATCTCCGTGACGGTGTTCCACAGCAGGTTGCGGATCGCCGGGCCGGTCGAGAAGGTGCCCAGGATCTCCGCCGGCACGGTGTGCTCGTCGTAGTGCTTCTTGTACGCGGCCCACGCGAGTGCCGCACCGACCATCGCGCCGACCATCTCGCCGGCGAAGTACACCAGCGTGCTCGCGAAGGTGACGTCGACACCGGGCGCGTACTCGTCCGCGCCGTTCGCGAGCAGGCCGACCGTGACCGCCGGGTTGAGGTGGGCGCCCGACTTCCACGCCACGTACACACCGGCGAAGACGCCGAGGCCCCAGCCGAAGTTCACGAGCAGCCAGCCGCCGCCGAAGCCCTTCGACTTCACGAGCAGGATGTTGGCCACCACGCCGACACCCAGCAGCAGCAGCATCCCGGTGCCGAGCACCTCGGACAGGAAGACTGTGCCAAGCCCTACTTCTTCCACGGATCCCTCCCTGTTGGAAGGCGAACCGGGGCAGCCCGATGCCGGCCCCGTCGCCGACTCGCTGCACAACCTATGAGCGCATGAGCCGGACCACAACGGTGACAGACCCACAAGAACGGAAACCCGCGTGAGGAGGGCTGCGCGGCACGGTGGCAGCACGTACGGTGAGGGCGTCCGGAAGGTTCACGTGGGCCGCACCGCGGTCCGAGCAGGAGGTGCGCGTCGGTGAGTACGGCGAAGCTGGGGCCGCAGGAGCGCGCGGCGGCGTGGCACGCGCTCGGAGCAGCGGAGTTCGACGTCCTCGTCGTCGGCGGGGGCGTGACGGGCGCGGGGGTGGCCCTCGACGCCGCGACCCGCGGGCTGCGCACCGCCCTCGTCGAGGCCCGCGACTTCGCCAGCGGGACGTCGTCCCGGTCCAGCAAGCTGTTCCATGGCGGCCTGCGCTATCTCGAGCAGCTCAACTTCGGCCTCGTCCGGGAGGCGCTGCACGAGCGTGACCTCATGGTCAACCGGATCGCGCCGCACCTGGTGAAGCCGGTCGCCTTCCTCTACCCGATCAACCACCGCGTGTGGGAGCGGCCGTACATCACGGCCGGCCTCACGCTCTACGACAGCCTGGCCCGGGTCGGTGCGCTGTCCGACCCGATGCCGGTGCACAAGCACCTGACCCGTACGGGGGCCCGCCAGCTCTTCCCGGCGCTGCGGCCGGACGCGCTCGTGGGGGCGGTGCGCTACTACGACGCCCAGGCCGACGACGCCCGCCACACCCTGACCGTGGCCCGTACGGCCGCCCATTACGGCGCCGTGGTGCGAAACTCCACCGAGGTGGTCGAGGTCCTGCGCGAGGGCGAACGGGTCGTCGGTGCGCGGCTGCGCGACGTCGACTCCGGCGACGAGCAGGAGCTCCGTGCCCGCGTCACCATCAACTGCACCGGTGTCTGGACCGACGACGTGCAGAAGCTCGCGGGGGGCCGAGGCCGCTTCCGGGTGCGGGCGTCCAAGGGCGTGCACATCGTCGTGCCGCGCGACCGCATCGCGGCCGAGGTCGGGCTGATCCTCAAGACCGAGAAGTCCGTCCTGTTCGTGATCCCGTGGGGCAGCCACTGGATCGTCGGGACCACCGACACCGACTGGGAGCTCGACAAGGCCCACCCCGCCGCGAGCCGGACCGACATCGACTACATCCTCGACCACGTCAACACGGTCCTCACGACACCGCTCACGCACGACGACATCGAGGGTGTGTACGCGGGGCTGCGGCCGCTGCTGGCCGGCGAGAGCGACGACACCAGCCAGCTGTCCCGTGAGCACGCGGTGGCCCGCCCGCAGCCGGGGCTGTTCTCGGTGGCCGGTGGGAAGTACACGACGTACCGGGTCATGGCCGCCGACGCCGTCGACGCTGCCGCGGCGGATCTCGACCGACCCGTCCCGGCGAGCGTCACCGATCGGGTGCCGCTGGTCGGTGCCGAGGGCTACCACGGGCTGGTGAACCAGGCCCGTTCACTGGCCCAGGACTACCGCCTCGAGACCTGGCGCATGGAGCACCTGCTGAACCGGTACGGGTCGCTGGTCTCCGAGGTGCTCGCCCCCGCCGAGCACGACCTGACCCTGCTCCAGCCGCTGCACGGGGCCGAGGAGTACCTCCGTGCCGAGCTGCTGTACGGGGCGACGCACGAGGGAGCGGTCCACCTCGACGACCTGCTGGCGCGGCGCACGCGCATCTCGATCGAGACCGTGCACCGTGGCAGCGACTCGGCCCGGGCGGCCGGCGAGCTGGTGGCCGAGGCGCTCGGCTGGGACAGCGGCCGGCTGGACAACGAGGTGGAGGTCTACCAGGCGCGCGTCGCGGCCGAGCGGGCCTCGCAGGAGGAGGTCGACGACCAGTCGGCCGACGCCGCGCGGCTGCTGGCCCCGGACGCCCGCAAGGTGGCGGTGGGGCGGGCTCTCGGCTGACCCCTGCGCCCGACCCCTGCGCTCAGCCGGCCCCCCCTCCCCACCCCGCGATGTCGACGCCGCCCGGCACGTCGGCCCCCGGGTCGTACGGGGTGCGGGTCAGCACGAACGACGCCAGGTCGAGGTGCGACACCTCGCCGCCGGGTCGCCGGACCACCCGAAGCGTCTCGCCGGCGTAGTAGCCGTCCAGGCCCGTCCAGGTGCCGTCGCCGGCCGGGCTGAAGCGTGACGTGCGGGTCCGCTGGCCGAGCGCCCGCAGCTCCAGCCGGCCGTCCGGGCGGGCGTGCAGTGCGAGCGGAGCGGGGCCCCAGAACCACGGTCCGGTGAGGCCGAGCACGTCCGGGTCGACCGCCGAGGGCTGCCAGGGTCGCGGCGCGGCAGGCGCGTGCTCGGCGACGGTCGCCAGCAGGTCACTCGCCAGCGTGGTGGAGAGCCCGGCCGTCGCGTTGGTGGTCACCACGGTGCCGTCGCCGGTCTCCGCGTCGACCCGCAGCAGGGCGATGAAGCCGGGCATGGAGCCACCGTGCCCGTATGACCGGCGGCCGGCGTCGTTCCAGACCTGCAGCCCCAGCCCGTACGCCGAGCCCCAGGCGACCCCGGGCTGGTCGTCGAGCACGAGCGGCTCGCGCATCTCGGCGAGCGTGTCCGCGGAGACCACGCCTGCGCCGTCGCCGGCCAGGAAGGCGGCCCAGCGAGCCAGGTCCTGCACGGTCGACCAGAGCTGCCCGGCCGGGGCCATCGCTCCGGCGTCGTGCTCCGGCTCGGCCAGCAGCGAGTCCGCCCACGGGTGGACCGCCAGCCCGGGTGCGAAGGGCGCCTCGGGGCGGGTCGTGGTGCGGCGCATGCCCAGCGGGTCGAGCAGCTCCGTTCGTACGGCGTCGTGCCAAGGCATCGCCCGGTGCCGCGCCACCAGCTCGCCGAGGACGGCGTACCCGACGTTGGAGTAGTGGAAGCGGCGGCCGGGCCGGTGCCTCGCCCACGCCTCGCGCATCGTGCTCGCCAGCTCAGGCCAGCCGCCGCCGGGCGTGCGCTCCCACCACGGCCCGTCCGTCTCCGCCTGGAGTCCCGACGCGTGCGACAGCAGCTCGGCGACGCTGGCGCGGCCGACGGGCGTCCCGGGCACGTGCTCCTCCACCCGGTCGTCGAGGGCCAGCAGGCCCTCGTCGCGCAGCCGCAGGACGCACACGGCGACGAAGGTCTTGGTGATCGAGCCCATGCGGTACTGCGTGTCCGCGTCGGGTCGCTTGCCGCCGACGGCCCCCGCCGCGCCGGACCACGCGAGCGAGCCGTCCCGGACGACCCCCGCGACCACCGAGGGGAGCCGGCACTCGGCCTGCTCGCGGGCGAGGCGCAGGTCCAGGAGGTCCGTGCAGGAGGTGGGAAGCGCGGTCACGCCGGCCCACGGTAGCCCGCGTCTCGCCCCGTACACTCGCAGCGTGCCCCGCGGCGACGGACGCCTGACCCACGAGACCGACCCCCACGACACCGGCCCCCAGGACGCCTGCGGGGTCTTCGGCGTCTGGGCGCCGGGCGAGGAGGTCGCCAAGCTGACCTACTTCGGCCTCTACGCGCTGCAGCACCGCGGTCAGGAGTCGGCCGGGATCGCGGTGGGCAACCGGCGACAGATCCTCGTGTACAAGGACATGGGGCTGGTCAGCCAGGTCTTCGACGAGGCGACCCTCAACTCGCTCATCGGGCACGTCGCGGTCGGGCACACCCGGTACTCGACGACCGGCGCCAGCCGCTGGGAGAACGCGCAGCCCACCCTCGGCGCGACGCCGTTGGGCACCGTCGCGCTCGCTCACAACGGCAACCTCACCAACACCGGCGAGCTCCAGGACCTGGTGCGCGACCGCGGCGGGGCGGCCAGCGGCGAGCTGCGCTACGGCAACACGACCGACACGGCCCTGGTGACGGCCCTCCTCGGCTCCGACCCCGACCGCACGCTCGAGCAGACCGCGATGGACGTGCTCCCGCAGCTCGCCGGGGCCTTCACGCTCGTCTTCTCCGACGAGTCGACGCTGTACGGGGCGCGCGACCCGCAGGGGATCCGGCCGATGGTGCTCGGGCGGCTGGAGCGCGGCTGGGTCATCGCCAGCGAGACCGCCGCCCTCGACATCGTGGGCGCCTCCCTCGTCCGTGAGATCGAGCCGGGGGAGCTGGTCGCGATCGACGAGGACGGGTTGCGCTCGCGTCGGTTCGCGCCGGCCGCTCCCAAGGGATGCCTCTTCGAGTACGTCTACCTGGCGCGCCCGGACACTCGGATCCGTGACCGCTCGGTGCACGCCACCCGGGTCGAAGTCGGCCGGCGGTTGGCGCGTGAGCACCCCGTGGAGGCTGACCTGGTGATCCCCGTGCCCGAGTCCGGCACGCCGGCCGCCGTCGGCTACGCCGAGGCGAGCGGGATCCCGTACGGGGTGGGGCTGGTCAAGAACTCCTACGTCGGGCGCACGTTCATCCAGCCCTCGCAGACGATCCGGCAGCTCGGCATCCGGCTCAAGCTCAACCCGCTGCGCGAGGTCATCGCCGGCAAGCGGCTGGTCGTCGTCGACGACTCCATCGTGCGAGGGAACACCCAGCGCGCCCTGGTCCGGATGCTCCGCGAGGCCGGTGCCCGCGAGGTGCACGTACGGATCTCCAGCCCGCCGGTGAAGTGGCCGTGTTTCTACGGGATCGACTTCGCGACCCGGGCCGAGCTGATCGCGACCGGGCTGGGCGTCGACGAGATCCGCCGCTCGATCGACGCGGACTCGCTGGGCTACGTGTCGCTGGAGCAGCTCGTCGAGGCCACGACCGTGCCCATGAACTCGCTGTGCCGGGCCTGCTTCGACGGCGTGTACCCGGTCCGTCTCCCCGACCGGGCGCTCGCCCACGTACCCGAGCAGGAGGAACTCCCGCTCGACCAGCCGGAGCTGCTGCTCGACGCGCAGGACGGCCTGGCCACGCTGCTGGGCGGCAGCGGGGCCGAGGACGCCCTCAGCCGGCCCTGAGGGCGCCGTCAGCCGTCCCCCGATTGGAGGAGGGCCACCCTGCTCCAGTCCCCGATTGGAGCAAGGCCACCCTGCTCCAACCAGGTTGGAGGAGGGCCACCCTGCTCCATTCGAGGGTTGGAGGAGGGCCACCCTGCTCCAACAGCGGCCGGGCGTACGGCGGCCGGCGATAGGCTCGCCGACCGTGACCCAGCACCAGGGGGCCGAGCACTCCGAGACCGAGCACCAGGGGGCCGAGCACCCGGAGACCGAGCACCCGGAGACCGAGCACCCGGAGACCGGGCACTCCAGCAGCGAGCACCAGGAGACCGGGCACCCAGGAACCGACGGCCCGGCGACCTACGCCGCCGCGGGGGTGGACATCGAGGCTGGCGAGCGCGCGGTCGAGCTGATGAAGGCGTCCGTGGCCCGGGCGCAGCGGCCGGAGGTGGTCGGCGGCCTCGGCGGCTTCGCCGGGCTGTTCGACGCGTCGGCCCTGCGGACCTACCGGCGACCGCTGCTGGCCACCTCCACCGACGGCGTCGGGACGAAGGTGCTCATCGCCCAGCGGATGGACGCCCACGACACCATCGGCCGCGACCTGGTCGGCATGCTGGTCGACGACCTCGTGGTCTGCGGGGCGGAGCCGCTGTTCGTCACCGACTACATCGCCTGTGGACGGGTCCAGCCGGAGCGGATCGCCGCGATCGTCGGGGGCATCGCCGAGGGCTGCCGGCTGGCCGGAGCTGCTCTCGTCGGCGGTGAGACGGCGGAGCACCCCGGCCTGCTCGGGCCCGACGAGTACGACCTGGCCGGTGCGACCACCGGCGCCGTCGAGGCCGACGACCTGCTCGGCCCGCACCTCGTCCGCGAGGGTGACGCGGTGGTGGCCATGGCCTCGAGCGGCCTGCACAGCAACGGCTACTCGCTGGTGCGGCATGTGCTGCTGGAGCGCGCGGGCTGGGCGCTGGACCGCGACGTCGAGGAGCTTGGCCGGACGCTCGGGGAGGAGCTGCTCGAGCCGACCCGCATCTACGCCCTGGACTGCCTGGAGCTGGTCCGTTCGTCCCGGGTCGAGATGCACGCGATGGCCCACGTCACCGGTGGCGGGCTGGCGGTCAACCTCGCCCGGGTACTGCCCGCCGATCTCACCGCGCACCTCGACCGCGCGACCTGGACGCCACCGCCCGTGTTCGGCCTGGTCGGACAGATCGGCGGGATGGCCACCGAGGAGCTCGAGCGCACGCTGAACATGGGGGTCGGCATGGCGGCCGTCGTCTCGCCACTGACGGCGGACACCGCCGTGAGCCTGCTCCGGCAGCGCGGCGTCCCCGCCTGGGTCGCCGGCGAGGTGGTCGCGGGTGACGGGTCGGCAGTGCTCGGCGGACGGCACCCCGGCTGACGCGACTCAGCCCGCTGCCCCGTCCCACCACAGCGTCCGGCACCGCCGCGGCCGCGGTGGCCCGAGCTCGCTGAGGGCTGCGGCGATCTCCGCGTCACGGTCGGCGGTGAGGCACAGCCGCCGGCGGGTGAGGGCGACCCGCTGGTCCGAGGGCATGCGCCCCCGCGGCCGCTCCCACGCCACCTGCCGTACGGCGATGCCGGCGGAGACGAGCGCGTCGACCGCGAGGCCGGCGTCGGGACCCGCGGGTCGGCCCAGGCCGTGGAACCGCCGCCACAGCGGAGCCAGCTCGGTGAGGGGGTGCCGCTCGGTGAGCTCGACCACCACCCGCCGACGCGCGTGCGCCGTCAGGGCGGCGGCGAATGCCACCAGGTCGGGGACGTTGTAGAGCACGTGGTGGCACACCACCACGTCGGCGATCGGCACATCGGGGGCCACGTCGGGCCAGCGGCCCTCGAGGAGCTCGTAGGGGACGGATCGGACCGCGGCGTCGGCGGCGAAGGCCGCGAGCATGTCCGCGGCGGTGTCGACCCCGATCACGAAGGTAGCGGGAGGGGCCAGGACGAGTGACGCGGCGCCGGCGCCGCAGCCCACGTCGAGGACCGAGCCCGACGGTGCGAGCGCCTCCAGCGCGACCCGTCGCGAGGGTGTCGATCCGCCGCTGGTGCCCGCCGCGCCGGGCGGGTCGGCGGCGAAGCTCGCGGGCGGCAGGACCCACGGCGAGTCCTCGGCCGCGCGGACGATCGGCTCGGGAATGCCCCAGCCGGCGAGCTCCGCTGCCCAGCGAGCCGCAGGGCCGGCCGGACCGGCGGCGTCAGCGGTAGTCGTCGTCCTCGTCGTCGTACTCGTCCGCGTCGTCGTCGCCGGCGGCCGCCTCCTGGGCCTCGAGCTCCGCGCGCTCGGCGCTGGACAGCTCCCGCTGCAACGAGGCGAAGTCGGTGTCCAGCGTCTGGTACTTCAGACGCCGGGCGACCTTCGTCTGCTTGGCCTTCGACCGGCCGCGCCCCATAGGGTCCGACCCCCTCGCACGTAAACGGGGCGACCAACGTGCTGGGCGCCCTCGGAGTTCTGCACTGACATCAGCTCGTAGGAGCACGGTACATCCTGGCGGGCCGAGATGCTGCATCGGCCGGGCCGGGACCCTGGCCCGGCTCAGCCCGGCCCCGGCGGGAGCCAGACGTCACGCAGCCGCGAGACCTCGCTCATGCGCCGCTCGGCGAGCCGGTCGGCGGCGACCGCCGGCGGGAGGCCCTCGGCGGCCGCGAGCTCGAAGATGCTCCTCGTGGTGGCCAGGATGCCCTCGGCGCGGGCCCGGGCGCGCTCGAAGACGAAGCCGTGCAGCTCGTCGGCGACCTGGATCACGCCGCCCGCGTTGACGACGTAGTCCGGCGCGTAGAGGATCCCGCGGTCCTCCAGGAGCTTCTCCACGCCAGGGTGGGCGAGCTGGTTGTTGGCCCCACCGCAGACGGCACGCGCTCTCAGCACGGAGACGACCTCGTCGGTGAGCGCCCCGCCCAGCGCGCACGGCGCGTAGACGTCGATGTCGGCCCGGACCAGGTCGTCGGCCTCGGCGACCACCTCTGTGGCCGGGTGATCGGAGACCACCCGGGCCACGGCCTGCTCGGAGACGTCCGTGACCACCAGCTCCGCACCGTCGTCGGCGAGCAGGCCGGCGAGCTTGGCCCCGACCTTGCCGACGCCCGCGATGCCGACCCGCCGGCCGCGCAGCGTCGGGCTGCCCCACAGGTGCTCGGCGCTGGCCCGCATGCCCTGGAAGACGCCGTATGCGGTGAGGACGCTGGAGTCACCCGCGCCGCCCTCCGCGACGGAGCGGCCGGTCACCCAGCGGCACTCCCGCCCGACCACGTCCATGTCGGCCACGTACGTGCCGACGTCGCAGGCCGTGATGTACCGGCCGCCGAGGGACGCGACGAAGCGCCCGTACGCGCGGAGCAGCGCCTCGGTCTTGTGCCGAACCGGGTCGCCGATGATCACGGCCTTGCCGCCGCCGTGGTCCAGCCCGGCGAGGGCGTTCTTGTACGACATGCTCCGGGAGAGGTCGAGCACGTCGGTGAGCGCGTCGTCCTCCGACTCGTACGGGTAGAAGCGGGTGCCGCCGAGGCCAGGGCCGAGGGCGGTCGAGTGCAGCGCGACGATCGCGCGCAGTCCGCTGCGGGTGTCCTCGCAGAAGACGACCTGCTCGTGACCGCTGCTGCGGTCGAACACTCCGGTACGAGGGGAGGTGCCGTGCTCCTGAGCCACTGTGGTGACCCCTTCGTCAGGCCCGCGGGGTGTGCGGGCGATCACGCTGGCACCGCCACTCTAGGGTCGCCGGCGTCGGCGCCCGTGACACGATGCGCGGGTGAGGACGCGCACGCTTCCGCCGTACGCGGCCTACCTGCGCGTGTACGAGCCGCTGGAGGCGTTCTCGGCCGGTGATCAGGACCGGTGGCTCACGTACGCGACGGCCGAGGACCGGCCGGACCGTCGCGAGGTGCTGGCCCGGGAGCAGCTGGCCGCGCTGACCAGGGCGGTCGCCACCCCGCCGCAGGTCGCCCCGCGCGAGGACAGCGGTGACGCGTACGTGGTGCGCGAGCCGGACGGCTGGTACCTCTGCCCGGTCCAGGACCGGCTGCGGTCGTGGCTGGCCGTCGCCGACTTCCGCGCGGGCCTCCCCGAACCGGTGGCCGACGCGGTGCTGCCACCGGCCGTGACCGACGAGGCCGACGCCGACTTCGCGGTCTGGCAGGCCCAGCACCCGGCCGGCGTGCCGCGCATCCTGACCGCCACCTGGCACGTCCCGGTGCGCTGGTTCGTCGCCTTCGACGCGGGCGAGCGAGTCCTCGTGCTCGGCGCCGGCCTGCGCTCCCTCGTCTACCGGACTCGGATCGTCGAGGCGCGTCGCCGGGTCGCCCGGGCGCTGCGCGTGCTGCGGCGCGCCGTCGAGGACGGCTCGATGACGGCGGCGGTGGAAGACCTTGGCCGGTGGCTCGAGGAGTGGCACCCGCGAGCCCTGGTCGAGCTGGACTACGGCGGTCTCGTGCACCTGGTCGACGACGACGGGCTGCGGGCCGACGAGTCCTCGGCCGACGTGGCCGCGGCGATGGCGGCGCTGGCGGACGGGGACACCGCGGCGGCCGCCCGGGCCTACCGCCGGCTGGCGGACCGCTGGGAGGCGGTCCAGGCGCTGGAGCGGTCCTGCTAGCCCTCCGTCGCCGACGATGAGCGCACTGTCAGGCGCTTCGCCGCTATTGTCGGTATTGCCCGATTGCGCCGGTGGCGTTCATCAGATGTTTCTCTGAGCGCGCGACCAATTGCGCGGTTCGGCTGGTCTCCGAGCCCGCGAAGGAGTGGAATGTCCGACACGGGGCCGACCGGCTCCATATCACGACGGGAGGAGGAAAGGATGGCAACGCGTAGCCCTGACGCCGAGCCGCTGCTGACCCCGGCGGAAGTCGCGGCCATGTTCCGGGTCGACCCCAAGACGGTCACCCGCTGGGCCAAGGCGGGAAAGCTCAGCTCGATCCGCACGCTCGGCGGCCACCGCCGGTACCGCGAGTCCGAGGTCCGCGCTCTGCTGGCCGGGCAGATCCCGCACCAGCGGGCGGAGTCGCAGGCGGAGAGCACCGAGCAGGCACCGGCCTGACGCGGGTACGGCGGCTCCCCTGCCCGCCGTACCGTGCCCTGACCGAGCCTGGTACGTCACACCGGAGCCGTGTCCCTCGCGCGAGGGCACGGCTCCGGTCGTTTGCCCGGGGGGTGCTGGCCCCTCTTCGGCGGGCTCATGATCGGCGTGGAGGCGTGGTGGCGCGCCGCGCCAGATGAGGCCCACACCGATCACCGGGGGGCGGTGGCGCGGGCCCAGCCGGACGGGCTCGCGGTAAGGGTGGTCAGGGGCGGGTTCGATCCGCCGACCTTCCGCTTTTCAGGCGGACGCTCTTCCAACTGAGCTACCTGACCTCTGGGCGCGGACGAGTCTAACGGACCGCCCTCGCCGGACGGCCGGCTACCCCTGCTCGCGGCTGCGCCGGTCGAGGTCGGTGAGGTACGCGTTGTAGGCGACCCGCTCCGCCTCCGCGTCGCCCTCCCGGCGGTCGAAGCGCCGGGCGTCCTTCTCGTCCGAGCGGATCCACTGCACGATGAGCACGCCCATCACCACCAGGGCCGGGATCTCCCCGAACCCCCAGGCGATCCCGCCGGCGACCTGCTGGTCGGCCAGGGGGTCGGGCAGCCAGCCGATGTCCCGCCCGAGCTCGAGGAAGTACGGGCCGGCGACGAGCCGCGCCGACTCGGTGAGGGCGAGGCCGAAGATGGCGTGGAAGGCCATCGCGCCGAACTGCAGGCCGACCCGTGCGGGGTACGGCGGGCGGCGAGGCAGTGGGTCGACCCCGATCAGCACCTCGTAGAACAGGTACCCGGCGGCCAGGAAGTGCAGGCTCATCAATGTGTGCGCGGTGTGGTGCCGCATCGCGTACTCGAAGAGCCCGGTGAAGTAGACGACGAACGGCGCGCTCACGAAGATCCCGAAGGCCACCACCGGGTGGGTGAGCACCCGCAGCGCCCGGCTCCGGGTGGCCGCGAGCAGCCACTCCCGAGGGCCCGTCTCGCCCTTGCGTGCGGGACGCAGCGTGCGCAGCGCCAGCGTCACCGGGGCGCCCAGCACGAGCAGCACCGGCGCCAGCATGGACAGCACCATGTGCTGGGTCATGTGGACGCTGAGCAGGACCATCCCGTACGTCTGCAGCCCGGACAGCGTGGTCACCGCGACGACGGCGAGCCCCGCCACCCAGGCGACCGTGCGCCCGACCGGCCAGCGGTCGCCGCGGCGGCGCATCCGCAGCACCCCGGCGCCGTACAGCAGCAGCGCCGCGAGGCAACCCAGCGCGAAGGCGGGCTCTGGGTAGACCAGACCCACCAGCCGAGCGGGCGAGATCTCCGGCGGGGGCAGGAAGCCGAGCATCTCCCTCGCCCGGGTGACCGCGCCGAAGTCCTCGGGCGCCGGTGGCGGCGTCCGGGCCAGGGCGACCGCGAGCCCGATCGTGGAGGCCATCAGCACGACCTCGCCCCCGGCGAGCCGGCGGAACGCGCCGGGCCGGCCGGCCTGGACCTCGACGAGCGTACGGGTGCGGTGCAGCCAGCCCAGGTAGCCCAGCGTCACCAGGGCCAGGACCTTGCCGGTGAGCAGGAGTCCGTACGGGGTGGTGAGCAGGTCGACCGGGCTGGTCACCCGGATGGCGCCGTTGATGACGCCGCTCGCAGCCACCATGACGAAGGCCGCCAGCGCGACGGTGGAGTACGTCGCGGTGACCCGCGCCAGGTGACGGCCGCCGACGGCGGCGTACCAGGAGACCGCGACCAGGCCACCGGTCCAGAGCGCCACGGCGACGACGTGGACGAGCAGCGACACCGCGGCCGGGTGGTGGTAGTCGCCGGAGCTGGAGTGGCCGACCAGGGCAGGCGGGACGAGGGCGCCGATCCCGACGACGAGCAGGGCGACCGCGCCGCCGTGGCCCAGGGTCAGCCGGGTGGCGACGGCCAGGCTGGCCGCGAGCAGCACCACGGCGGCGTAGGCCTGACCCTGGTCGATGCTGAGGGTGTACGTGAGGAAGGAGCGACCGGTCAGCGCCCGGCGCAGCGGCAGCCCGACCAGGTCCGACAGCGTGAAGAGGTGGACCGCCGCCGCGGACACCGCCCACACCGCAGCCGACCACGACGCGAGCCGCAGCGTGCGCAGCGCCTCCCCGCCGAGGTCGCCCTCCCGGGCCGGGAGCATCGCCGCGAGCAGCAGCAACCCCACGGTGACTGCCGCGGCGCCCTGCATCAGTACGGTGGACAGCGGCAGGCCCCAGCGGGTGACCGGCCCGGTGTCGGTGATGCCCGGCAGCACGGGTTCGCCACCCCCGCCGCCGGCGAGGAGGGCCACGACGAGCACGCCGACCCCGGCCAGCACGGCAGGCACGGCCCACCGGGCCGGTCCGGGTGCGGACGCCGGGTCGGCGCGTCGCTCGGTCGTGGTGGCCATCAGGACCCAGTGTCCGCCTGGTCCGTCCCCGTGTCCGCACCGGGCCGCCGGGCCAGGAACGCGTACGCGGCCCCCGCCACGCCCGCAGCGACCGCGACGAAGATGCCGACGAGCGCTGCGGCGGGCAGGCCGCCGTCCTCGTCCTCCGACACGGCGGCCTGGGGGGACGACTCGACCTCGGCGGCGACGGGCTCGGGTGTCGCCTCGTCGGTCGGCACTGCGGAGGGCGTTTCGGTCTCCGCGGGAGCGGGCGGTCCAGGGGGTTCCGCCGCGACCGGGGCCTGACCGGTCGCCGTGAACGAGATCGCCCCGGTGATCGGGTGGCCGTCCGCGGAGACCACTCGGTAGGAGACGGTGTAGGCGCCGTCCGGCAGTGGCTGGACGGCCTGGGTGACCGTGGTGCCCGCGACCACCGGGTCGCCGCTCTGGTACGGGGTCTGATCGTCCCCGAGGACCGCCATCTGGGCGAACTCGGTCCGCACGGCTTGGTCGAACTCCAGGAGCACCTCGGTGAGGGGCTCCGTGACGGTGGACGTGTCGGCGGGGCTGCTGCCCGTGAGGGAGTTGTGCGCCACGGCCGGCACCGCCCCCACGAGGAGGGATGCGCCGGCCAGGACGGCCGCTGCGAGCCCGGACACCGCTCGCCGCCAGGGCGGCAGGGCGGACAGGGCGCGCCGTCGGGCGCAGCGAGGGATGGGCATGAGGGTCCTCTCGGATCGGGGCGGTCGCCCCGCGGAACGGTCGTGGACGGTCAGGCCGGACCGACGACCGGAGGACCTCGCCTGCTGAGACCACGCGAGAGGAGCAACGCGTACGGGCGGCGCGCCGGTGTCGGCAGCACCGGCGCGTCGAACGCCGTCAGGACGGCCGGCAGGCCGGCGTGGACTCGGCGCGGCTGCCGCAGCAGCACCGTGGCCGAGAGGGCGGCGAATCCCCACAGGACCGCCTCGGTGCCCGCGAGGAGGGCGGCGACGACGAGTCCGGCGACTGCGTGGGCCAGGACCATGCCGAGGCCGGGCAGGGCCACGGCGGCGGCCGCCGGGTCGTGGGACAGCGAGAGCAGGACGTGCAGCACCGGCTGGGACACCGCGACCACGCCGAGGATGCCGGCGAAGCCGCGCCGCCGGTCGGCCGCGGCCACGCAGACAGCGGACAGTAGCGCCGCGCCGAGCAGCGCGGGTTCCAGCTCGGGAGCCCCGCCCCCGGCGACCGCGTGGGCGCCGGCCGAGAGCAGCAGGCAGCTCGCGGCCAGGGTCAGGCCGCGCGCGACGCGCGCCCGGCCTCGACCCGGTGTGTGCACCCGCACACTCTAGGTGGAGAACCTGGGGAAAAGCAGGGGGCGCCGACGCACGACGCGCGCCCCGGGGACCGGGGCGCGCGTGGGCGGTGGCGGTCCTGACGGGACTTGAACCCGCGACCTCCGCCTTGACAGGGCGGCGAGCACTCCGAGCTGCTCCACAGGACCTCGTGCGCCGGCCAGCCTACCGGAGCCGGCTGGTCGTGCCCCCAACGGGATTCGAACCCGTGCTGCCGCCTTGAAAGGGCGGAGTCCTAGGCCACTAGACGATGAGGGCGTGCCCGACGTGATCGGTGCGGCCCACGGCTCGTCGCCGTCGGGGACCGGTGCAGCATAGGGTCCGCCGCGCGAGGTGACCAAATCCGGCGGAGGTGACCCGTCCGACGCCATCGGGTTGCGGCAGGCAGGCACCCAGTTCGGGGTTCCGCAGCTCTTCCGGCCCGGCGGACCTGCTCAACCCCCACCGATGTCGGCCACGTCTGGGGCCGGTCCCGCATCGCCCGCCGACCCCGTCGGCCCTCCGTCGACCGACTCCCCGTCGGCCGGGGCCTCGTCGACCGACTCCCCGTCGCCCGGGGCCTCGTCGACCGACTCCTCGTCGGGCGGCCCGTCCGGGAGCTGCCGGCGGATCTCGGCGGACGTGAGCCCGAGCCCGCCGAGGGTGATGTCGTCCCACGCCTGCAGCTCCCCGCTCTCACGGTCGAGGTAGAGCACCGACAGCATCACCGGGGTCGGCTCCTCGCCCTCGAGCGCGCGCAGGCCGGCCCCTCCGGTGGAGCCCTGGACCATGACCCGCATGCCCTCCGGCAGGACCAACGTCCGGCGTCGGTGCGCGTGGCCCGACAGCAGCAGCGGTGCCGTGCCGTCCAGCAGCTCGGCGTGCGTCGGGTCGTGGAAGACCAGGACGTCGGCGACCGGGTCGGTGTCGGCGGCCAGCTCGGCGAACGCCTGGCTGGCCCGGCGCAGGTCCTCGCTCGCCGTGCCCCGGGTCTGCTGGTCGGGGGTGAAGCGGGGGTCGGGGGCGCCGAGGAAGCGCAGCCCGGCCACCTGCCGCACCTCGCCGTCGAGGACGACGGCGTTGGGCTGGGCCGCGACCGCCGCCTCGGTGAGGATCGAGTCGTGGTTGCCCCGCACGTACACGTACGGGGCGCCGACCCGGGCGATGCCGTCCACGTACCGGCTCTCCGGGGCCGTGCCGTGGTCGGCGATGTCGCCGGTGTCCACGACCACGTCGATGTCGTACTGGTCCACGACCGCGCTGATGACGTCCCAGGCCGCCGGGTTGAGGTGCAGGTCGGACACGTGGAGCACCCTGACCGTGTCGTCACCGGGCGCGAACGTCGGCAGGGCGGCGGTCGTGTCGTACAGCTTGCCGACGTTCGTCACGATCGCCGCGAGCTGGTCGGCGTAGGCGTCGAAGTTGGTCGCGATGTCCTGGACGCTGCCCACCAGGGACGGGGCCGTCGCGAGCAGGCCGGTGAACCGGGGCGTGAGCGCCGCGTCCGGGTCGTACGTCGTCCACGCCAGCCCGTACGCGGCACCGGTGGCGCCCAGCGCGACCGTGGCGCACAGGGCGGCTCGGCGCCACGTCCGCAGCACGAGGAAGCCCGCGAGGGCAGCTCCCAGCGATGCCACGACCGCCGACCTGATGGCGGCGTCGCGCAGCACCCGACTCAGGTCGGCGACCAGCCGGTCGTCGAGCGTGGACAGCGAGCTGGGGTCGTCGACGAGCGCGCGGACGCCGGCTTCGTCGATGGCCGTGACCCGCATCCGGACGGCGAGCGGGGCGTCGTGGCTGTCCACGACGAGCGTCCCGACCGGCTCGATCGCCACGACCGTCTCGCCGGTGAAGGCCGGGACGATCCCGGCCTCCATCTGCAGCGGGCCCACCGTGGCCGTGGAGGTGCCGGCGACCAGGAGGGCCAGCCAGGCACCGAGCAGGCCCACCAGGACGACTCGGACCGCCGGCAGCGCCCGCCGCGCCCACGCCTCCGGGCGCGGCAGTCCTGGGGGGCCGGCACGCACCTCCTCCGGGGCAGGGGAGCCCGTGGACGCGCGTGCGGCCGCCGTCGCGGCCTCGCTCATCCCAGGTTGGTAACACAGTCGCGGCCCGCCGTGCCGCATCGGGGCTCGGTCGACGCCCCGGGCGCGGCAGGATGGGCGGCGTGCTGGAGATGGGCGAGGCCGACTTCGAGGAGCTCGTGTCCGAGGCCCTGGACGCGATCCCCGAGGACCTCGCCCGGCTGATGAGCAACGTCGTCGTGCTCGTGGAGACCGACTCGCCACCCGGGGAGCCGGAGCTGCTCGGCCTCTACGAGGGGACGCCCATCACCGAGCGGGACGGCTGGTACGCGGGGGTGCTGCCGGACACCATCCGCCTGTTCCGGTTGCCGATCCTGCGGGTCTGCGAGTCGTACGAGGACGTCGTCGACGAGGTCCTGGTCACGGTCGTGCACGAGGTGGCCCACCACTTCGGCATCGACGACGACCGGTTGCACGAGCTCGGCTGGGGCTGAGCCCGGCGTCACCCGTGGGCGGCACCGCCCGGGTCGCGCCCGGCGTCGCGGCGCAGGCGCAGACCGACGGCGCTGGAGGCGAGCAGGGCGACCCCCGCCGCCAGCATGACCCCGCTGACCCCGAGCGACCCGCCGGTGACGTCGCTGAGGAACTCGGGGACGAGGAGGGTGGCGCCGACCACGCCCACGCCGAGGAGCGGCCAGGCCGGCCAGCGGGTGTAGACCGTGAACGCGATGACCACCACGGCCAGCGTCAGCAGGTAGGACCAGGGCCGGGTCGAGTCCTCGGCGTAGATGATCTGCGCCCCGAAGAGGGCGAGACCGCCCGACACCAGAGTGCCGCCGATCCTCTCGCGGAAGACACCCGCGCCGACCGCGGCGGCCCAGAGGGCTCCGAGCGCCACCAGGCTGAGGCCGACAGGGGTGGCATCGTCTGCCGGGCTGACGAGCGCGACCGTGGCCGTCACGGCCGCGGCAGCCGCAGCCAGCTGACCGACGAGGGAGGGAGCCAGGACGTAGCCGCCGGCCACCGCGACCAGCCCGGCGAGGGCGGCCACCACCACCGTCACCCGCTCCGAGGCCGAGCCGGCCTCGAGGGCGACCCCGACGGCGAAGGCAGCGGCTGCTGCCGCGCCGGTGAGCAGAGTGCTGTCGAGCCGTCGGCGAGCGGGTTCCTCGCCCGAGCGGATGGCGGCCACACCGCCCGGCGCGGTCACCAGCACGGCGGCGGCAGCCAGCCAGAGCGTGACCGCGATGCCGGCGAGGACGCCGATCCGACCTCCGGTGGTCAGCTCGGTCCACTGGTCGGCGACGAAGAAGAACGCAGCGCCGACCACCAGGGCGGCGCCCACGTACCCCGCGATCTCGGACAGCCGGGTCCGCAGGCCTGCGGGCGCGGGGGCGCTGCCGACCGGAGGGACCGGCGCGCCGGTCGTGGCCGGACTCGCCTGGACGGCGAGCAGCGGGGCGACCGCCGCGCCGACAGCGGCGGCCTGGCGCGGGACGAGGGTGCCGTCCTCGACCAGGCCGTGCAGCACCTGCTCGAGGCGCGGGTCGGTGCGGGCCGGCCCGGTGTCGGACGACTCCGGGTCCGACCGGCCGGGGCTGCGCAGCTGCGGATCGGTGCTCATGCTCCGAGCGTGCACCCGCGGCGTGGCGCAGGTCGTGAGTACAAGGACCTAGCACCCCCGGAGGGGTGCGTACTCGTGGGCCCAGCACCCCCGGAGGGGTGCGCAATGGTGGTTTGTGGGACGCCGGACCGGGAGCGCCTCACGGCGCAACGGCCGCTCGTGGCGGCGATCAAATGGGACCCGGGGCTACCGCGGTCCGACGCCCGGCGAGGACCCCGAGGGGCTGTCGCCAGGGGCAAAACTACCTCAACCGCGGCGGTGTTCCCACCGCGGTACGCAGATCCGGTCGGGCGCCGGTCACCCCGCCCGGGCGACGGGCGCTCAGATGAGGGCGTCCCGGCGCCACAGTCCCGCGGAGTGCTCGAGCTGCTCGGCCATCCGCAGGTTGCCGCCCGCGAGTCGGGTGAGCCGCTCCCCGTCCACCGGCTCGGCGGCGTCGTCGGCCAGGTGGGCGCGGCCTGCCGCCACGACCCGGCAGAACGCCCCCGCCCGCTCCAGGGCGACCGCGAAGTCGCCGGCGAAGGCGTTGGTCAGCACCGCGTCGCCGAGCGCGGCCACCTCGTCGGGACCGGGCGGCTCGGCCACCCCGGCGACCGCGCTGGACACCTCGGCCACCCGGCGTCCCGCGTCGAAGAGCCGGGCCGCCTCGACCCGGTCGTGCTGGACCCAGGTGCGCAACAGGTACAGCGACCAGAGCGTCCCCGGCAGCGTGTCGCCGTCGCTGTCCTGCCAGAGCTCGGCGAGCTCGTCGAGGCCGACCTCGTCGACGAGCCCGACCAGCCGACTGGTGCGGTCGGGGTCAGCGGTCCCGGCTCGGCCGGCCCGGACGACGGCAGCGGCCGTCGCGTGCGCGACCGCCGTGCGGTCGGCCGGGTCCGGCTCGTCGCCCGGGCCCTCCCAGACCGCACGCAGCAGCGGGCGCCGGGGCCGCTGCGGCTCTGGGGTCGTCTCGCTCACCGGACCATTGTGCGCCCACGAGGCCGCGAGACCGCTCCGTCGGCCCTCTCAGGTGCCGGCCCGCGTGCAGGGTGCGTCGGCGTCGAAGCTTGCGGAGTCGAGCAGCTGGCGCAGCGTGGAGACCGGCACGGCGAGTGCGGCGTCGCCGTCCTTGCTCGCGGCGTACACGACCCCGACGACGTGACCCCGGTCGTCGTAGACCGGGCTGCCGGACGATCCCGGCTGCGCCTCCGCGTCGGTGACCATGACCCTGCCCGCGTTGGCTCCGAGCGGGTCGTCCTGGTAGCCGAGGACGCGACCCTTGCTGCTGGTGAGACGGCCGCCGCCGGGGTAGCCGACGATCTCGACGTCCTCACCGACCTCCGGGTCGGCCTCGGCGAGCGTCACGGCCGCGGGCAGCGCGTCCCGGGTGCGGACGAGGGCCAGGTCGGCGACCACCGCGGATCCCGAGGTCTCGACCAGCAGGTCCTGCCCGTCGTAGGTGCTCAGCTGCAGCGTCTCGGCGCCGGCGACGACGTGCCGGTTGGTGACCAGGACGTTCTCACCCACCGCGAAGCCGCTACCCGTCCCGACCCCGCCGCAGCCGACGTTGCGGATGCGGACGGCGACCCGCTCCGTCGTCCGGAAGCCGTCCGGGGACAGCGTCGTCGGCGCGCCGTCCGGCTGCGGGGACGGCTCGGCGGGAACGCCCGTCTCGAACGGGACGGCCTGCGGGAAATCCGGGAGCTCGTCCTGCAGCGCGCAGCCGGTGAGGGCGGTCGTCGTGACGAGGGCGGCGACGAGGAGACGGGTCCGGCGCGTGCGGCTCACCCGGTTCCCACCAGCCGCTGGATCTCCTCGTTGCCCCGCAGCGCCTGGGTGCACGCCGCCCGGACGGACTCGGCGTACTGCACGACGGACTCCGGGTCGTAGGCCTGGATGTTCGACAGCGCGGTGATGAGCTGGTCCTGCCCGCGGACGCACGTCTCCAGCTGGGTGGCGACATCGGCCGCCGTGCCGACGAGCAGTCTGGCGATCTCCCGCTCGTCGGCGGTCTGCGCCTTCTCCTCGGCGAGTGCGGTGATCCGGTCCTGCGCCTCGCGCAGCTGCTGGTCCGTGGCGGCGAGGTCGCGACCCGCCTGGTCGAGGTCGGCGGCGACCGCGTCGCGCTCCGTCCGGAGGTCGGTGGCGATCGCCGCCAGCCGGTCGGCTTCGGCCTGCCATGCCGTCGTGGTCCGCCAGAGGTACGTGGCCAGGGCGGCCGTGCCGGCGAGCGCGAGGACGAGCAGCGTGGTGACGGCGATCCACCCCCAGCGGCGACGGCGGCGTCGCGCACGAGGCGCCGGCGGTGCGTGCGTGGTCGGCCTGTGCCCGGACGCGTCGACGCGCTCCGAGAGGGGGCGCTCCGGCGCGGTCCCTGTCGCGCCCGCCCAGATCGGGCCGGTGTCCGCGCGTGGGGCCTCGTCGCCCTGCCAGCCGGTCATCTCCGTCGCTCCCCGCTGCCGTCGCTGCGGGCAGGCTAACGCGGCCGGGCCGGAAGTCCCTGGCGGAGGCACGGGCCTAAGACCCTTTACCCGGTGCCGGGCACCCGGACATCCTGGGGCATGGCCACCGACCCCCGTACCGGCATGACGATCCTGGACGATGCCGCCTCCTGGGAGCTGCTGTCCACCGCCGACGTCGTACGCATCGCCGTCGCCGTGGGCGACGACCTCGAGGTCTTCCCCGTCAACGCGGTCGTCGACCGGCGCACGCTGGTCTTCGCGACCGGCGAGGGGACCAAGCTCGCCGCCGCCGTCGTGTCCGGTCGCGTGACCGTCGAGGCGGACGGGTTCGACCGCTCGTTCGGCGAGGCGTGGAGCGTGGTGGTCAAGGGGGTGCCCGAGCGGCTGGAGCGGTTCGCCGACATCCAGGAGGCCGAGGAGCTCCCGCTCGTCCCGTGGAGCGCCCACCCGAAGCAGTGGTTCGTCCGGGTGCACCCGACCGAGATCACGGGTCGGCGGTTCGTCACCGTCCGCCCGCCGTCGTCGGCGCACTGATCCCCGGCTCGCCGCCCGAGCACCCGGTCCGCCTCCGTACTCTCCCGTCGTGTCCGGTCATGATGGCCCCGTCCGATCCCATCTGCCTGCGAGGTCCTGATGCGTACGACGTCCCGAACCCTGGCTGCCGGCCTGGCTGCCGTCGCCCTGCTGCTCGGCGGGTGTGGTGGAGAGGCCGAGCAGGCCCTGGAGGACGTGCAGCAGCAGGCCTCGGAGCTGGGCGACCGGGTGTCCGACGAGGTCGGGTCGGTGCGGGACCGGGTCGACGAGGCCGGCGCCTCCGCCGACGAGGTCTCGGGAGCGCTCGACGACGCCGAGCAGGCGGCGCAGCAGGCACGTGACGCTCTCGAGGAGGCCGGTTCCGACGCCGGCGCGTCGGGTCAGCAGGCCCTCCAGGACGCGAGGGACTCCCTCGACCAGGCCGACGCCCGGCTGGACCAGGCCAAGGAGTCGGTCCCCGAGTCGCTGCAGTCCGCCCTCGACGACGTGCGCCAGCGGCTGGCGGACCTGAGAGACCGGATCGACCAGGAGCTGTGACCGCCGCCTCGGCCGCGGGCCGAGGTGCGAGGTGTGAGCCCGGTGCTCGGGGGTAGGAGCCCGGTCGTCAGGAACTCGACAACTCTCCGGGAGGGCGCATATGGGTACCGACGACAAGAGCAGCAACAAGGGTCAGGAGCTCAAGGGCTCGGCCAAGGAGACGTGGGGCAAGGCCACCGGCAACGAGAGCCTCGAGGCCGAGGGCAAGACCGACAAGTCGAAGGCGAACCTCAAGCAGGCCGGCGAGAACGTCAAGGACGCCTTCAAGGGCTGATCCTCACGCACGCACACGAGCCGCCCCGCACGCCGTCCGGCGCGCGGGGCGGTTTCTGCGTGCCTCGGAAGCGAGGGACCGGGCCTCACAGAACCTTGGAGAGGAACGCTTTCGTCCGGTTGTGCTGGGGCGCCGAGAGCACAGCGCGGGGCTCGCCGGACTCCACGACGACTCCGTCGTCCATGAAGACGAGCGAGTCGCCGACCTCCCGGGCGAAGCCCATCTCGTGCGTGACCACGATCATCGTCATGCCCGCCAGCGCAAGCTCCTTCATGACGTCGAGCACGTCCCCCACGAGCTCGGGGTCCAGCGCGGACGTGGGCTCGTCGAAGAGCATCAGCCTCGGCTGCATGGCCAGGGCCCGGGCGATGGCGACGCGCTGCTGCTGGCCTCCGGACAGCTGCGAGGGGTAGGCATCCCCCCTGTCGCCCAGGCCGACCTGGTCGAGCAGCCGCTGCGCCCGCTCGCGTGCCACGGCCTTGCTCTCGCCCTTGACGCGGACCGGCGCCTCCATGATGTTCCCGAGGGCCGTCATGTGCGGGAACAGGTTGAATCGCTGGAAGACCATGCCGATGTCCTGCCGCTGACGGGCTACCTCCCGCTCGCGCATCTCGTGCAGCTTGGCGCCGCGCTGGCGGTAGCCGATGAGCTCGCCGGCGACGGACAGCCGGCCGGCGTCGACCACCTCGAGGTGGTTGATGCAGCGCAGGAACGTGGACTTGCCCGACCCGGACGGCCCGATGATGCAGCAGACCTCGCGCTCGGCGACCTCCAGGTCGATGCCCTTGAGCACCTGGGTGCGACCGAACCACTTCTGCACCTGCTCGGACTTGACCATCGGCGTGGGTTTGGTCGGCGTGGTGGTGACAGGCGTGGGGGTGCTCATCGCAGCTCCGAACGGGTCAGGCGCTGCCGTAGCCGCTGGACGGGCGTGAGCGGCAGGGTCCGTACGGACCCCTTCGCGTAGTGCCGCTCGATGTAGTACTGGCCGACCATGAGCACCGAGGTCATGGCGAGGTACCAGAGGCTGGCCATGATGAGCATCGGGAACGGCCGGAACGTCCGGGTGCCGATGGCCTGCGCGTTGAACAAGAGCTCGTAGTACGGGACCGCCACGACCAGCGAGGTGGTCTTGAGCATGGAGATCGTCTCGTTGCCGGTCGGCGGGACGACCACGCGCATGGCCTGCGGTAGCACGATCCGGCGCAGCGTCAGCATCCGGGACATGCCGAGCGCGCCGGCCGCCTCGGACTGACCCTCGTCGACGGAGAGGATGCCTGCCCGCACGATCTCCGACATGTAGGCCGCCTCGTTGAGGCCGAGGCCGAGCAGTGCCGCGGCGACGTTGGGGATGAGCGTCCGGGTGTCGAAGGTGACGAACGCCTCGCCGAACGGGATGCCCAGCGACACCTGCTTGTACAGGGCTCCGATGGTGGCCCAGATGATGAGCTGCACGTAGACGGGCGTGCCGCGGAACAGCCAGATGTAGAACCAGGCTGCCCCGGTGAGCACCGGGTTGGGCGACAGGCGCATCACGGCGAGGATCACGCCGAGGACCAGGCCCATCAGCATCGCCACCGCGGTCAGCCACAGGGTCGTGACCACGCCTCGCAGCACCGGCGGGGAGAACGCGTTCTCGAGCTGGAACGACCAGTCCCAGTTCGGGTTGGTGAGGACGCTGTTGACCGCCATCGCCACGAGCACGCCGATGACGACGATGGCCACCCACCGCCCCGGGTGCCGGACCGGGACGGCCTGCACGGCCCCCGGCCGGGCCCCGGGGTGGCGGGCCCGTTCCAGCGTGCTCACGGGACCGGGTTGAGGTCCGCGACGTCGACGGCTCCGTCCGTCACGCCCCACTCGTCGAGGATCTCGGTGTAGCGGCCGCTGTCGATGAGCGACTGCACCGCACCCTGCACCGCGCGCGCGAAGTCCGGGTCCGCCTTCGGCACGGCGATGCCGTACGGGGCGTCGTCGTAGCTGTCGCCGATGACCTCGAGCTGGCCCTCGGTCTGCTTGACGGCGTAGGCGACGACCGGGGAGTCGGCGAGCATCGCGTCGTCCTTGCCGGAGACCACGGCGGTCGTGGCGTCGGTCTGCAGCGAGTACTGGTCGATCGTGATCGCGGACTTGCCGTCGGCCACGCACTGGTCGGAGCGGGCCGTGACGTCGTCGACCTGGACGGTGGCCTTCTGCACCGCGACCTTCCTGCCGCAGGCGTCGTCGGGAGAGATCGAGCCGGCGTTGTCAGGGGTTGCCGCCCAGGCGGTGCCGGCGACGAAGTAGCTGACCATGTCGACCACCTGCAGGCGCTCCGGGTTGATCGTGAAGGACGACATGCCCAGCTCGAACTTCCCCGACTCCAGGCCCGGGATGATGCTGTCGAACGGCGAGTTCTCGAACTGCACGTCGACCCCGAGCACCTCGCCGATGGCGTTGCCCAGGTCGATGTCCATGCCGATGACCGTCTCGTTGTCCTCGGCGAAGAACTCGTTCGGCGCGTACGACGCGTCGGTGGCGATGGTCAGGACGCCGTCCTCCGTCACGGACTCGGGAAGCAGCGCGGCGAGCTCGCTGTCCTCGGTGACGGCGGTTCCCGGCGACGCGGTGTCAGCGGACGTGGTGTCGCTGTCGTCGCCACCGCAGCCGGCGAGAGTGAGGCTCGCCGCGGCGGCGAGCAGGACGAAGGTGCGGGCCGTGGCCGGTCTCATGGGGGCCTCCCGGGTCGGGGAGGGCACGGGGTGCGCGCTCTCTCCTCCCCACTGTCCGCGCCCCCGGTGACGGCGACAGTGACGAAGGTCCCGCCCGCGCGGGTCAGGGGGTCGGTCGTCGCTCAAGCCCGGGCGCGCTCGGCCGCGACGGCGGGGTCCGGGTGGGGCGCGCCGGCCAGGTCCCAGTCGCCGAAGCTGCGCCGCAT
>DATHTV010000065.1:0-5163 GCA_035462845.1 Jiangellales bacterium | reverse complement strand
CCTCGACGAGGTGGCCCGGGTGGACGGCGAGACCGTCGACATCGACGCCGTCCCGAGGGACGACCCGACGACCTTCGAGCTGATCCGCAGCACCCGCACGCTCGGGATGTTCCAGATCGAGTCACCGGGTCAGCGGGAGCTCGTCGGCAAGTTCGCGCCCGAGACCTTCGACGACATCGTGGTGGACATCTCGCTGTTCCGGCCCGGGCCGGTCAAGAGCGACATGGTGACGCCGTTCCTGCGAGCCCGGCAGGGGTGGGCCGATCCCGAGTACCTCCACCCCGACCTGGAGCCGGTGCTCCGTCAGACCTGCGGGGTGGTGGTGTTCCACGAGCAGGTGATCGAGATGATCGCCCGGCTCACCGGGTGCGACCTGGCCACCGCCGACGAGGCCCGGCGGGCGCTCGGCGACCGGGCCGGCAAGGAGGAGGTGCGTACCTGGTTCCCCGCCAGGGCACTGGCCCGGGGCTACGACCGGGTCACCGTGCAGCGGATCTGGGGGGTCCTCGAGGCCTTCGCCTCCTTCGGCTTCTGCAAGGCCCACGCCGCGGCCTTCGCCCTGCCCACCTACCAGTCCGCCTGGCTCAAGGCGCACCACCCGGCAGCCTTCCTGGCCGGGGTGCTCACCCACGACCCGGGCATGTACCCGCGCCGGCTGATCCTCGACGACGCCCGCAACTTCGGCATCGCGGTCCTGCCGCTCGACGTCAACGCCTCCGAGGAGGTCTACCGGGTCGAGCGGGTGGGACCGCTCGACGAGCCCCCTCCCGAGATCCTCGGCCAGTCGCCCCGGTCCGCGCCGCCCCCCGGTCTGCCCGATGCCCGGGCGTACGGCATCCGGCTCTCCCTCGCCGACGTCAAGGGGATCTCCGACGCCGAGGTGGCCCGGGTCGTCGCGGGACGCCCCTACCACTCGCTGACCGACTTCTGGCACCGCGCGCGGGTGTCACGCCCGGTGGTCGAGCGCCTGGTCGTGGCGGGGGCCTTCGACAGCGTGTACGGCATCGGCGCGGCACCTCCCGTCCGCCGCCGCGGGCGGGTGACCCGGCGCGACCTGCTGCTGCAGGTGGCCGACCTCGACCGGTGGAGCCGAGCGGTGGCACGCACCGGTCGCTCTCCTTCCGGGGCCGGCCCCCTCCGGGCCACTACCCGGGCCGGCACCGGGGCCGCTACGCCGGCCGCCACCCGGGCCGCTACGCCGGCCGTCACCCGGGCCGCTACGCCGGCCGTCACCCGGGCCGGCAACCCGCCCATGGCCGAGTCGACGCCTGCCGTGCAGCTCGCGCTCGACCTCGGCGACGACCCGGCCGAGGAGGCGGGGTCCGGCCTGCCGGAGATGAACGACGCCGAGCGGGTCCGGGCCGAGCTCGACGTCCTCGGCCTGGACGCCAGCAGGCACGTGCTCGACTTCTACGGCCCGATGCTCGATGCCCTGGGCATCACCCGGTCCCGCGAGCTGCTGCACCGGCGGTCCCGTTCCGAGCTGCTGGTGGCCGGGGTCAAGGTGGCGACCCAGACCCCGCCGATCAGGTCCGGTCGCCGGGTCGTCTTCCTCACCCTCGACGACGCCACCGGACCGGTCGACGCCACCTTCTTCGAGGACGCCCAGGGGCCCTATGCCGCCACGCTCTTCCACTCCTGGCTGCTCGTCGTGCGGGGGGTTCTGCGCCGGACCGGACCGCGCGGGGTCTCCCTGCGGGCCACCGGCTGCTGGGAGCTCACCGGGCTGCACAACGCCTGGTCCGAGGGCGGGCCGGAGGCCGTCCGGTCCCTGCTGGCCGGAGCGGCCGGCTTCACCGAGGAGGCGGTCGCCGGGGCGGCGGCCAGCAGGTCGTCCCGGCCGGTGCTGGCCCGGCCGCCGACCGGGGCGGCGGCACAGGTCTACGAGCCCCGAGGCGGTTTCGGCGACGGTGAGGAGGCCGGTCCCACGGCCGGCGGGATGGGGCGGCGCAGGGTGCTGGTCCACCCCAGCGGGTTCCGCCAGTCGCCCTACGCTGACGTCCGACCTCCCGGTGAGGACACCAAGGCCCCGCCTCGCAAGCTGTGGCATGCCAGCCCCGGCAGCTCGGGTCGGTGAGCGGCGTGCGCCCCCTAGGGTGTGCCCCGACCGCCCGCACTCCTCGAGGAGGCCTCGCGTGGCCGACCGTCCACGTCGACCGGTGCGCACCGCCGTCGTGCACGACCTCCTGTCCGCCGCGCTGGAGGCCGCCCGGTCGGAGTACGCCGCCGCGGGGCACGGGCTCGACGTCGTCGACGCCGGGGGCGGCACCGGGGGGTTCGCCGTGCCGCTGGCCCGCGCCGGTCACCGGGTCACCGTCGTCGACCCCAGCCCGGACGCCCTCGCGGCACTCGAGCGGCGGGCAGCCGAGGCGGGAGTCACCGAGCGGGTCCGGGCGGTCCAGGGTGATGCCGCCGACCTGCTCGACGTGGTCGCGGCGGGGAGCGCCGACGCCGTGCTCGGGCACGGGGTGCTCGAGGTGGTCGACGACCCCGCCGCCGCGGTCGCCGGCATGGCCGCAGTGCTGCGTCCCGGCGGGCTGGCCAGCGTGCTCGCCGCCCAGCGGCACGCCACGGTCCTGGCCCGGGCCGCTGCCGGGCACCTGCTCGACGCCCGGCACGCGCTCACCGACCCGGACGGCCGCTGGGGTCCGGGCGACCCGCTGCCCCGCCGGTTCGACGAGGCAGGCCTGCTCTCGCTCCTCGACGCGGCCGGGCTGGCAGTCCGCGAGGTCCACGGTGTGCGGGTGTTCACCGACCTCGTCCCCGGCACCCTCGTCGACGAGCCCGGCGCCTCCGACGCGCTGCTCGACCTCGAGACCGCCGTCGCCTCGCACCCGGCCTTCCGTTCCGTCGCCGCGCAGCTGCACGTCCTCGCCGTGCGGACCTGAGCGCGGCGGTCACCTGCGCCGGTCCGCCGGGCTGGCCCGGCCGCTCTGGCCGTCCATCTCGTCAGGGCCGTCAGGGCCGTCCGGGCCGTCCGGGCCGTCCGGGCCGTTGGGACCGTCCGGGCCATCCAGGTCGCCCAGGTCACCCAGGTCACCCAGGTCACCCAGTCAGGCCGGGCGGCCACGGTGAGCCGGGCCGGCCGGCAGGTCGCCGGTACCCGCCGGGACGCCGGGAACTCTGGTCCCGGGTGGGCGGCTGAAGCCGAGAACTCCCTCGACTGCACGGTGCTCCACGTCGACATGGACGCCTTCTACGCCGCGGTCGAGCTGCGCGACCGTCCGGACCTCCACGGCCGGCCGGCCGTGGTGGGCGGGGGCAGCCGAGGGGTGGTGCTGTCTGCCACGTACGAGGCGCGGCGGGCCGGTGTCCACGCCGCCATGCCGATGACCCGGGCCCGCCGGCTGTGTCCCGAGGCGGAGGTGCTGCGGCCCCGGTTCTCCCTCTACACCCAGGTGTCGGCCGGGGTGATGGAGATCTTCCGCTCGGTCACTCCAGCCGTGCAGCCGCTCTCCCTGGACGAGGCCTTCCTCGACGTCAGTGGGACGGTCCGCCGGCTGGGACCGCCGGCAGCCGTCGCGGCCGGCCTGCGGGACCGGGTGGCCGACGAGCAGGGCATCACCTGCTCGGTGGGGGTGGCCACCACCCCGTTCGTCGCGAAGCTCGCCTCCTCGCGGTGCAAGCCCGACGGGCTGCTGGTCGTGCCGCCCCGGGCCGTGGTGTCCTTCCTCCACCCGCTCCCGGTCGGGGCGCTGTGGGGGGTGGGGGACCGTACCGAGGAGCAGCTGCTGCGACTAGGACTGCGGACCGTCGGCGACCTCGCCCAGGTTCCCGAGGCGACCCTGCACCGCGCGCTCGGGCCAGGGCTGGGGGCCCGGCTGGCCGCCCTGGCGTGGGGCCGCGACGACCGGCAGGTGGTGGCCGCCGAGCCGGAGCGCTCCGTGGGAGCCCAGCAGACCTTCCCGTACGACGTGGACGACCCGGCTCTCGTCCACCGCGAGCTGCTCCGGCTCTCCGAGCGGACCACCGCGCGGATGCGGGCGGGCGGGGTGGAGGGCCGGACGGTGGTGCTCACCGTCCGGTTCGCCGACTTCGCCACCATCACCCGCTCACGGACCCTGGCCGATGCCACCGACGTCGGCCAGGAGGTCTACGCCATGGCCCGGGTGCTCTTCGACGCCCTCGGCCTGCAGCGGGCGCGGCTGCGGCTGGTAGGGGTCCGGGTCGAGCGGCTCACCCCCGCCGGCAGCCACCCCCGCCAGCTCGCCCTGGACGACCGCGAGCGGGGTCGGCGGGAGGCCGAGCAGGCGGCCGACCGGGCGGTCCGCCGGTTCGGTCCCGATGCCGTCCGTCCTGCCACGCTTGTCGGTCCGGCGCCGTGACCGTGGCGGTGAGGCGCCGCCGACTCCTGCGGCCGGCCCGGATGCCGAAGGTCCCGCCGCTCAGTCCACCAGTCGGGTTTCGCGCACTGGGTCGCCCGCTTATGCTGGCAACGAGCACGACCACATCCCCAGCGACGACGCCCCCGTGGAGGGACCGGTGCCTCTCTCCGAGAACGAGCAGCGCCTGCTCGAGCAGATGGAGCGGGCGCTCCACGCCGAGGACCCCAAGTTCGCCACCACGATGAGTGGGGCGGACCTGCGGTCCCATTACCGGCGTCGGGCGCTGCTGGCCTCGGTGGCCTTCGTCCTCGGGATCGTCGCCCTCATGGCCGGAGCGGTGAGCGAGATCTACCCCCTCGCCGTCGCCGGCTTCGTGGTCATGCTCGCCGCGGCCTGGTTCGCGGTCACCTCGTGGCGCCGGATGCCCGGCCCCGGCGAGATCGGCACCTTCGGACCGCCGGCGGCCGGCCGTACCAAGAAGGCCCGGTCCGGTGGCGGCTTCATGGAGCGGGTCGAGCAGCGCTGGCGCCGCCGCCGCGACGAGGGCCCCGGCCGCTGAGCTCGCATTCCTCACAGACCTCGGGGCGCCGAGGGCGGGCTGTGGCCGTGAGGGTGCCGCGCGCGGATGGGGGTGCACGGGCGGTCCCTGCTTGCTGGCTCCGAACCGCCTTCGGCGGGTGCGGGTGGGGCGCCGAGGGCGGGTTCGAGCAGTGAGGGCTGCCGTAGGTAGATGCGTGGGGTCGCTTGCTGGCTCCGAACCGCCTTCGGCGGGTGCCGGCGGGGCGCCGAGGGCGGGTTCGAGCAGTGAGGGGCTGCCCGCCGCGCGAATCCGAGGGCC
>DATHTV010000064.1:0-6528 GCA_035462845.1 Jiangellales bacterium | reverse complement strand
CCGCCGAACCCACCGCCGCCGTGGCGGCCAGGGTCGCCGAGGCCCGCGCGCGCCAGGCCAGGCGCCTGGCGGGCACCGGCTGGTCGGTCAACGGTGACGTGCCCGGTCCCGCGCTGCGCCGTCGCTTCCCGCCCCGCGCGGGCTCGCTCGAGGCGATCGAGCGGTCCCTCGCGGCGGGCGACCTGAGCGCCCGAGGCGCCGACCGGGTCCTGCGCGTCGCCTGGACGCTCGCCGACCTGGCCGGGCGGGACCGGCCGGGGCCGCACGAGGTGCTGGAGGCTCTCGGGCTGCGCACCGGGGCCGCGGCGTGATCGGGCCGGGGGAGCGCCGGGCGCGAGCCGCCTTGGCGGTCGCGGTCGAGGCTGGCACGCCCGGGGTGTCCGCCGCGGTGGCCGAGCACGGTGCCGAGGCGGTCCTGGCCGGGCTGCGGGGCCGGCGCCCCGAGACCCCGGGCGGGGCCGCGGCCCGCGCCCGGGCCCGGCGCGTGGACGGGGCGGAGGTCCTGGCCGAGGCCGGGCGGGTCGGCCTGCGCCTGGCCTGTCCGGGGGACCCGGAGTGGCCGTCCCGGCTCGACGACCTCGACCTGCGCGAGCCGCGCGAAGGCGTCGGTGGCGTACCCCTGGGGCTGTGGGTCGCCGGTCACCACGACCTCGCGGAGGTCGCCGAACGGTCCGTGTCGGTGGTCGGCGCCCGTGCCTGCACCTCGTACGGCACCGAGGTCGCCGGCGACCTCGCCGCCGGCCTCGCGGACCGTGGCTGGGCGGTCGTGTCCGGCGGGGCGTACGGGATCGACGCCGCGGCACACCGGGGCGCCCTGGTCGCCAGGGGCGTGACGGTGGCGGTGCTCGCCTGCGGTGCCGACCAGGCGTACCCGAGAGGGAACGCCGCGCTGCTGTCGAGGATCGCGGCCGACGGGCTGGTGGTCGCCGAGCTGCCGCCGGGCGCGCATCCCACCCGGGCCCGGTTCCTCGCCCGCAACCGGCTCATCGCCGCCCTGTCGACGGGAACTGCCGTCGTCGAGGCGGCGGCTCGCTCGGGAGCGCTGAGCACGCTGCGGTGGGCGGGGCACCTGGACCGGGTGCTCATGGCCGTGCCCGGGCCGGTGACGTCCGCGCTGTCGGTGGGCGCGCACGTGGCGCTGCGTGACGGCGCCCACCTGGTGACCGGCAGCGCCGACGTGCTGGACCTGGTCGGGAGCCTGAGCCTCGACGCCGCCCCTACTCCGCGCGGTCCCGAGCGCCCGTGGGACGGGCTCCCGGCGACGGCCCGGACGGTCCTGGAGGCGCTGCCGTCCCGGGGCACGCGGACCGTCGAGGACCTCTCCCGCCGTACCGGGCTGCCGGACGCCGACGTCCGTGCCGAGCTCGCCCGGCTCCGCCTCGACGACCTGGCGGACCGCGACCTCGAGGGCTGGCGGCTGGGCCGCGCCGCTCGGGAGGCGCGAGCCGCGGAACGCGCCGCGGCCCGGGCGGCGGCCGACGAGTCGGAGGCCGGTCACCGGGTAGCCGGCGCGCCGCCGGTGGTCGGTCCTTGACCGCGCGGCCTGCGGGGCCGACGGTGGCCGGGTGCCGCAGAACCTGCCCGAGGAGCTCGCCCGGGTGCTGGGTGACTTCGAGCGGCACCTGGCCGCCGAGCGCGACCGGTCGCCGCACACGGTCCGCGCGTACGTAGGCGACGTCGCCGACCTGCTCGACCACCTGCACCGGCGCGGCGGAGCGGAGCTCGCCGACCTCGACCTCCGCACCCTGCGCAGCTGGCTGGCGCGGCTGCGCAGCCAGGGCCGTGCCCGCACGACCCTCGCGCGGCGGGCCTCGGCGGCACGGGTGTTCACGGCCTGGGCGGCTCGGCAGGGCCTGACCGAGTCCGACCCCGGGGCGGCGCTCGCGAGCCCGCGGGGGCGGCGGCCGCTGCCCGCGGTGCTGCGCGTCGACGAAGCGGCCGACCTGCTGGCGGCACTCGACCACGAGGCCGCCGGCACGGGCGACCCGGTGGCGCTGCGCGACCGCGCGATGCTCGAGCTGCTCTACGCCGGTGGGCTGCGGGTCGCGGAGCTGGTCGGCCTCGACGTCGACGACCTCGACCGGGAGCGGCGGCTCGTCCGCGTCCTCGGCAAGGGCCGCAAGGAGCGCAGCGTCCCCTACGGGCTGCCCGCCGACCGGGCGCTGGCCGGGTGGCTGGACGCCGGTCGGCCGACCCTGGTGGCGGAGGGTGTCGGCCCCGCGCTGTTCCTCGGGACCCGCGGGCGGCGCATCGACACGCGCGCGGTCCGCCGCGTCGTCCACGCCCGCCTCGCCGCCGTCCCCGGTGCCCCGGACATGGGCCCCCACGGCCTCCGGCACACCGCCGCCACGCACCTGCTCGAGGGCGGTGCCGACCTGCGCAGCGTCCAGGAGCTACTCGGGCACTCCTCGCTCGCGACGACGCAGGTCTACACCCACGTCTCCGCCGAGCGGCTGCGCGCCGCGTACCAGCAGGCCCACCCGCGGGCCTGAGCCCCCGGGCGTGCGGCGCACCGAGGCGCTGCCGAGCGGGAGCAGACGGACGGGTCGGTCGGCGACCAGAGCCAGCGGGTCGAGGTAGGCCTCGCCTCGCCGCAGGCCCCAGTGCAGGCAGGCCACGGGAACGCAGTGCCCCTGCGGCTGGAGGCTGCCGACCACGTCCCCGGCCGCCACCTGCTGCCCCGTGGTCACCGACGCCTGCACCGGCTCGTACGTCGTGCGCAGCTCGCCGTGCACGACCGAGACGACGCCGCGACCGGCCAGCAGGCCGGCGTAGACGACCCGCCCGGCTCCGGCAGCCCGCACGGGAGTCCCGGCTTCGGCGACCAGGTCCACCCCGCGGTGCCCGGCCTCCCACCGCTGCGCCGGCGGTGCGAACCCCCGGGCCACTCGGGGTGGCTGATCGCCCGTGCCGACCGGCCAGACCCACCCCTCGGGTGCGGACGCGGGCGCCGCCCGTGCCGAGGGCGAGCCGAGCAGGAGCGAGGTCGCCACGAGGACGAGGGTCAGCCCCAGGCCGGTGACTCGGCGGGGGCTGGTGCTCGGTGTACTGGTCATGGCGGACACCGTGCCGCGCAGGAGTGCTCGGCGCCGGACGGCAGCGGGACGCTGTGGACGACGGGCGACGACCGCACGCCCTGTGGACAGCCGTGGTGGACCACCACCCAGGTCGAGCGCTCGAGGCCGAGCCTGCGGAGGGGGCGTCACCCGGGCCGGGTGATGCCTGCCGCCCTCGGCGCCCCCGACGATGGTGTCGCGGTGTGGTCGTCGTCCGGGTCGACCCCTGCGGCGCCTGACGGAGGTGGGACGACCGTGGACCAGGCGGCGTCGGCGCGTGCGTTCCACGTCATGGCCAAGCCGGCCGGGGCGATCTGCAACCTCGACTGCGAGTACTGCTTCTTCCTCTCGAAGGACCAGCTCTATCCCGGGAGCACGTTCCGGATGGCCGACGGCGTGCACGAGGCGTACGTGCGCCAGCTCATCGAGGCGCACCGCGGGGCCGCGGAGGTCGTGGTGGCCTTCCAGGGCGGCGAGCCGACCCTGATGGGGCTGGACTTCTTCCGCCGGACCGTCCAGCTGGCGCACCGGTACGCCGCTCCGGGCCAGCATGTCCTGACGACCGTGCAGACCAACGGCACCCTGATCGACGACGAGTGGGCCGCGTTCCTGCGCGAGCACGACGTCCTGGTCGGACTCTCGATCGACGGGCCGCGGGAGATGCACGACGCCTACCGGGTCGACAAGGGCGGCAAGCCCACGTACGACCGGGTGGTCCGCGGGCTGCGGGCGCTGCAGCGGCACGAAGTGGCGTGGAACGCCCTGACGACG
Organism: Jiangellales bacterium; assembly: GCA_035462845.1. GTDB lineage: Bacteria > Actinomycetota > Actinomycetes > Jiangellales > Jiangellaceae > DASTQL01. The sequence continues at coordinate 2,701 of DATHTV010000064.1, read as the reverse complement.
GTCAACGCCGCCAACGGCGACCACGGCCGGGAGGTCTACACGTTCCTCCGGGACGAGCTCGGCGCCACCTTCGTCCAGCTCATCCCGATCGTCGAGCGGGTGACCGGGCAGCTGCTGCCGCTGGCGGAGGCGGGGTGGGGCCCGCGGTCGGGTGACCGGCCGCTGTACCGGCAGGCCGGGGACCGCGTCACCCACCGCAGCGTGGGACCGGAGCAGTACGGCCGGTTCATGGTCGAGGTGTTCGACGAGTGGGTCCGCCACGATGTCGGCGACGTGTTCGTCCAGGCCTTCGACACCGCGCTGGCCCACTGGATGGGCCTGGACCAGGTCGGGCTGTGCGTGCACGCACGTACGTGCGGCGACGCGGTCGCCCTCGAGCACAACGGCGACCTCTACTCGTGCGACCACTTCGTGGAGCCCGAGTACCTCCTGGGCAACATCACGGAGGGCCGCACCCTCCTCCAGCTCGTCGACAGCCCCCGGCAGCGGGCCTTCGGTCAGGCGAAGCTCGACTCGCTGCCGCCGTACTGCAGGTCCTGCGACGTGCGCTTCGCGTGCAACGGCGGCTGCCCGAAGGACCGCTTCCGCACGACGCCCGACGGGGATCCGGGGCTGCACTACCTGTGCGCCGGCTACCAGGCCTTCTTCCGGCACGTCGACCGCCCGATGCGGGTGATGGCCGACCTGGTGCGGCGCGGCCAGGACGCGAGCGGCGTCCGGGCGTGGGTCGCCCGCGCCGACACCCGGGCGGCGTCCTCGGCCGGCCCGGCCGGCGACGAGCTCGAGCCCGTTCCTTCCACGACCGAGGAGACGTCATGAGTGAGCACGCGATGATGCTGGTCGTCGCCGGCTACCCCGACGTGGACGCGGGCCGCCGTGACTTCGACGCCGTGGCGGGCCTCGTACGCGGCAAGGAGGTGGCGACCGAGGGCATGATCCTCGTCCGCAAGGACGCGCAGGGCCAGGTGGTCGTCGAGGACACCGGCGACCGGCTCGGGCGCAAGGGCGCCGGCTGGGGTGGGGGAGTCGGGGTGCTCGTCGGGCTCTTCGCCCCGCCCCTGCTGGCCTCCGTCGCGGTGGGCGCGGGGGTCGGATCCGTCGTGGGGCGGTTCGCCGGTCACAAGCTCCGGTCGAGCATCGGGGACAACGTCGGCGACGCGCTGAAGCCGGGCACCGCCGTGTTCATCGGGGTGTTCCCTGCGACGGACCGGCTGGCGGTGGAGCAGGCGCTCCCCGGTTCCCCGGCGAAGTCCGTCGTGGAGTCCGACGAGCGCGGCTTCGCCGAGCTGAAGTCCGCGCTGGGCGAGGCGATGGGCAAGTTCGCCCCGGACCGCACCGTGCTGCCGCTGCGCGACCCCTCGTTCGGCGGGACCGCCGGGCGGACCCTGGACCGGTCGGTGGCCGACTGGACCGTGGTCATGACGCCGAAGCCGCCGGACGGTGCCCCCAACGTCCTGGTGGTCCTCATCGACGACGCCGGGTTCGGCAACCCCGACACGTTCGGCGGCCCCATCTCCACCCCGAGCATGACGAGGGTGCAGCAGATGGGCCTGACCTACAACCGGTTCCACGTGACCGCGGTCTGCTCGCCGACCCGCTCGGCGCTGCTGACCGGCCGCAACCAGCACCGGGTCGGGTTCGGCTCGATCGCGGAGTACCCCGGGCCCTTCCCGGGCTACACGGCGGCGGTGCCGAGGAGCTGCGCGCCGGTCGCGCGGGTGCTGCGGGACAACGGCTACGTCACCGGCGCCTTCGGCAAGTGGCACCTGACCCCGGACAACGTCCAGGGCGCCGCCGGTCCCTTCGACCGCTGGCCGACCGGGTGGGGCTTCGACCACTGGTGGGGGTTCCTGAGCGGGGCGGCGGGCCAGTACGACCCGATCATCACGCAGGACAACAGCACCCTCGGCGTGCCGCGACGCGAGGACGGCGGCCAGTACTACTTCCCCGACGACATCACCGACAAGGCGGTCGAGTGGCTGCACGCGGTCCGCGCGCAGGACGCGGCGAAGCCGTGGTTCATGTACTACTCGACCGGCTGCGCCCACGCCCCGCACCACGTCTTCCGGGAGTGGGCCGACAAGTACGAGGGGCGCTTCGACGCGGGCTGGGACGTCTACCGCCAGGAGGTGCTCGAGCGGCAGAAGCGGCTGGGACTCGTCCCGGCGGACGCCGAGCTGACCGGGCGTCCCGACCTCTTCCCCGCCTGGGACACGCTGTCCGAAGGCGAGAAGAAGCTGTACGCCCGGCAGATGGAGGTGTTCGCCGGGTACTCCGAGAACGCGGACTGGAACGTCGGCCGGCTGCTGGACTCCATCGAGGAGATGGGGGACCTCGACAACACGCTGATCTTCTACATCTGGGGTGACAACGGCGCCAGCATGGAGGGGACGATCACCGGGTCCTTCAACGAGCTGACCTTCCTCAACGGCATCCCGCTCACCCCCGAGCAGCAGCTCGAGCTCATCGAGCGGCACGGTGGCATCGAGGCGCTGGGTGGCGTCGACACCGCGCCGCACTACGCCGCCGCGTGGGCCTGGGCGGGCAACACCCCGTTCCAGTGGGGCAAGCAGGTCGGCAGCCACCTCGGCGGGACGAGGAATCCGATGGTCGTCGCGTGGCCGGAGCGCATCCGCCACCGCGGGGCGGTCCGCACGCAGTTCACGCACTGCATCGACATCGGGCCGACGATCCTCGAGGC
>DATHTV010000063.1:0-9373 GCA_035462845.1 Jiangellales bacterium | reverse complement strand
CGCGCTCGCGGTCGAGTGCCGGCCCGACCTGGCACCCCTGCTGTCCGTCCTCGACGACGCTCCCACCCGGGCTGCCGTCGTGGCCGAACGCTCCCTCCTCGCCGCGCTCGAGGCCGGCTGCACCGCCCCCGTCGGGGCGTGCGCCGAGGTGGCGGAGGGCGACACCGGCCTCGAGCTCTATCTCCGAGCCGTCGTGGCCTCGCCCGACGGATCGGTGTGCATCCGCAAGTCCGCCACCGGCCCGCTGACGCGGGCGAGCGACCTGGGCCGTGACCTCGCGGCCGAGCTGCTCGCCGACGGGGCCGCGGCTGTCGTCGGTGCCCCGCCGCGGGCACCACAGGAGGAGACCGTCCCGTGACCATGAGGAAGCGCCCCGCCAAGCAGCCCGGCAGCCGCGCCGGCAGCGTCGCCTTCGTCGGCGCCGGCCCGGGTGACCCCGGACTGCTGACCGTTCGGGCTACCGAGCTCCTCGCCGAGGCCGACGTCGTCGTCGTCGAGGAGCCCGGCCACCGCGAGCTGCTGCGCGACGTGCTCGCCGGCCGGGCCGAGCGGCCCGACGTCGAGGTCGAGGTCGTCGAGGGCGGCGTGGACGCCGACGGCCTCCCGCTGACCGCGGCAGCCCGCGCCAAGCTCGTGCTGGCGGCGGCGAAGGGCGGCCGCCGCGTCGTCCGGCTGCTCAGCGGGGACCCGTTCGTCCACTCCACCGGCAGCGACGAGGCGCTGGCCTGCGCCCGGGCCGGTGTGCCCTTCGAGATGGTCCCGGGCGTCCCGGTGGCGACGGCCGTGCCAGCGTACGCCGGTGTCCCGCTCACCACCGGCCGCCGTCGGGACGTGCGCGTCGTGGACGTCGCCGCCGGCAAGGTGGACTGGGCATCGTGCGCCGCGACCGAGACGCTCGTGCTGCTCTCCGCGGTGAGCACCGTGGGCGACGTCGCGGCGGCGCTGGTCGACGCCGGACGCAAGCCGGACACCCCGGTGGCGGTCACCAGGGCCGGCGGCACCGTCGAGCAGGAGACCCTCGTCTCCACCCTCGCCCGGGTCGGCTCCGACGTGCGTACCGCGCGGCTCTCGCCGCCGGCCGTCGTGGTCGTCGGTGACGTCGTGAACCACCGGGAGTCGCTCTCGTGGTTCGAGACCCGGCCACTGTTCGGGTGGCGGGTGCTCGTCCCGCGGACCAGGGAGCAGGCCGGGGCGCTGTCGGCCGTGCTGCGCTCCGCCGGTGCGGTGCCGGCCGAGGTCCCGACGATCTCGGTGGAGCCGCCGCGCAACCCGCAGCAGATGGAGAAGGCCGTACGCGGCCTGGTCGAGGGCCGGTACGAGTGGATCGCCTTCACCTCTGTCAACGCCCTGCGGGCCGTGAAGGAGAAGTTCACCGAGTACGGTCTGGACTCCCGGGCCCTGTCCGGCCTCAAGGTGGCCGCGGTCGGCGACAAGACCGCCCAGTCGCTGCGCGCGTGGGGGATCCAGCCCGACCTCGTGCCCAGCGGCGAGCAGTCCGCCCGGGGCCTGCTGGAGGACTGGCCGCCCTACGACGAGGTCCTCGACCCCATCAACCGGGTGTTCCTGCCGCGCGCGGACATCGCGACCGAGACGCTGGCAGCGGGGCTCGTCGAGCTCGGCTGGGAGGTCGACGACGTCACGGCCTACCGCACCGTGCGCGCCGCGCCGCCGCCCGCCGACACCCGGGAGGCGATCAAGTCCGGCAAGTTCGACGCCGTGGTCTTCACCTCCTCGAGCACGGTGCGCAACCTGGTCGGTATCGCCGGCAAGCCGCACTCCTCGACCGTCGTTGCCTGCATCGGGCCGCAGACGGCCAAGACCGCTGAGGAGCACGGCCTGCGGGTCGACGTGCTGTCCCCGGAGCCCTCGGTCGAGGCGCTGGCCGGGGCGCTGGCGGAGTTCGGCGCCGCCCGTCGCGTCGCCATGCTGGAGGCCGGCGAGCCGGTGACCCGCCCGTCGCAGCGCCGCCGGGCGCCGGCCAAGCGCAAGGCGACCTGAGCAGTCCGTCCGGCTGCCGCGACCCTCGCGGCCGGACGGCACGAGCGGCCGTACCTCCCCCGTGGTGGTACGGCCGCTCGTGCGTTCCTGGGGTCGTCCCGTGGTCGGTCGTCAGTCCGTCAGGGGCGCTGGGTCCGCAGCGTGTACGCGCCGGAGCCGCTGTAGGCGTGGACCCGCCACCGGTAGGTGCCGGCGCCGCCGGTGTAGCTGACGTCCTCGTTCGGCGCCGCCGTCGTCCCGCTCGCGACGCTGACCCACGACCAGCCGTTCCAGCGCTGGAGGTACAGGTCGAAGTCGCTGCCGCTCGGTCCCGTGAGGCAGCCGCGGTGGGTGCCGGACGCCGAGCTGGCGTAGCCCGAGGTGCCCGGCTGGTACGCGGACTGGCCGGAGCCCAGCGAACCGGTGTAGCCCTGGGGCAGGGCCGAGCAGCCGCTCGGGGGCGGGGTCCCGCCACCGCCGCCCGTGGTGAGGCGGGAGAAGAGCAGGACATTCGGTGACCCGGACCCGGCGCTCGTGACCTTGCCGCTCGTGCCGTTGCTCACGATGGCATCGCGGACGGTCTGCGCGGAGGCCGACGTGTTCCCCTGGAGGTAGAGCGCCGCCACGCCGGCGACGTGCGGGCTGGCCATCGACGTCCCGCTGATCGTGTTGGTGGCCGTCGACGAGGTGTACCAGGCCGAGGTGATCGAGGAGCCCGGCGCGAAGACGTCCAGGCAGGAGCCGTAGTTGGAGAAGGACGACCGCGCGTCGGTCGACGTGGTCGAGCCGACGGTGATCGCCGCCGCGGCCCGCGCCGGGGAGTAACTGCACGCGTTGGCGTTGGAGTTCCCCGCCGCGACCACGAACGTCACGCCGCTGTTGATCGAGTTGTTCACGGCGGTGTCGAGGGCGCTCGACGCGCCGCCGCCCAGGCTCATGTTGGCGACGGCGGGCTTCACCGCTGTGGCCCTGACCCAGTCGACGCCGGCGATGACGCCGGAGTTGGTGCCCGAGCCGTTGCACCCGAGCACCCGGACGGGAACCAGGGTCACCGCCTTGGCCACGCCGTGGACCGTGCCACCGATGGTCCCCGCGACGTGGGTGCCGTGTCCGTTGCAGTCGGTCGTGCCGCGCCCGTCGCTGATGGCGGTGTAGCCCGCCGCCGTACGGCCGGAGAACTGCTGGTGCGTGGAGAGGATGCCGGTGTCGATGACGTACGCCCGGACGCCCGCCCCGGTCGGCGTGTAGCCGTACACGTTGTTCAGGGGCAGGTCGCGCTGGTCGATGCGGTCGAGACCCCAGGTGGCCGGGGACTGGTCGACGGAGAGAGAGACGACCTGGTCGGCCTCGACGTATGCGACGGCCGGGTCGGCGCGGACGGCCCGGAGCGCCCCGGCGTCGAGGGAGGCGGAGAAGCCCTTGAGTGCGGCGCCGTACGTGTGGTCGACGCGGGCTCCGCGCTGCCGGGCCCGCTCGAGGGCGGCAGCGGCGCGGGAGGGGGTGGTCGACTGCTCCATGACGACGATGTAGCGGTCGGTGACCACGGTGGAGGCGTCGGCGCCTATCAGCGGCGCGAGCGCGTCCGGGGTGCCCGTGGCGCCGGCGGTGGCGGGCAGCGTGGCGGCCACGGCCAGGGTGACCGCCGCGGCCAGTGCAGGCGCGGCCCAACGGCGCCGGACGGGTCGCCTGCGGGCGCGGTGCTGGACGGACGGGTGGGAGACCGGCTCGGACACGAGCACCCCCGAGGGTGGGACGGCGAGTGAGACCGCGGTGGCCAGTGATCACTCCTGCCATGACTGGATGTCATGGATGTCGTCACGGTAGACCTCGACGGACCCGTTTGTCACCGGGTCGGCAGGGTGGCGGCAGGATGGCGGCATGTCCTTTCCCGCCGAGCGGCCCCGCCGCCTGCGCCGTACGCCGGCGATCCGCCGCCTGGTGGCCGAGACCTCGCTCGAGCCGCGGCACCTGGTGCTCCCGCTGTTCGCCAAAGAGGGGGCCGCCGAGCCGACGCCGATCACGTCGATGCCGGGGGTCGTGCAGCACACCCGCGACTCGCTGCGGCGGGCGGCGGTCGAGGCGGTCGAGGCCGGCGTGGGCGCGCTGATGCTCTTCGCGGTCCCGGTGGTCAAGGACGCCGAGGGCACCGGGGCCTACGACCCGGAGGGGGCGCTCAACGCGGCGATCCGCGACGTCGTGGCGGAGGTCGGCGACGCCACGGTGATCATGGCGGACCTCTGCCTCGACGAGTTCACCGACCACGGGCACTGCGGCGTGCTCGCCGACGACGGCAGCGTGGACAACGACGCCACGCTCCGGTCGTACGCGCGGATGGCGCTGTCGCAGGCCGCGGCCGGCGTCCACATGGTGGGCCCGAGCGGGATGATGGACGGCCAGGTGGCGGCGGTACGGGTGGCTCTCGACGACTCAGGGCATCACGACGTCGCCGTCCTCGCGTACGCGGCCAAGTACGCCTCGGCGTTCTACGGGCCCTTCCGCGAGGCAGTCGAGTCCTCCCTGGTCGGCGACCGCCGCACGTACCAGCAGGACCCGGCCAATGCCGTCGAGGCGCTGCGCGAGATCCGGCTGGACGTCGAGGAGGGTGCCGACGTCGTCATGGTCAAGCCGGCGATGTCCTACCTCGACCTGGTGGCCGCGGCGCGGGCGGCGGTCGACGTCCCGGTGGCGGCCTACCAGGTCTCCGGCGAGTACGCGATGGTCGAGGCGGCCGCGGCGCACGGCTGGATCGAGCGTGAGCGGGCCGTCCTGGAGACCCTGACCTCGATCCGGCGGGCGGGCGCGGACGTCGTGCTCACCTACTGGGCGACCGAGGCGGCTCAGCTGCTGCAGCGGGCTCGATGACGGCGACCCTGCCCGAAAAGTGACGGTTGATTTGTGGGCGAGTCGCGAGAATCGTGAGGGGCGGTCGCTGCGTCCCTGACGCCCTCCGGTCCTTCGCGGCGCCGATCTCGGGGGAGGGCACGTCGGCTCCGGCGCGGCTGGGCGCAGGAGGAGGGACCGATGGGCACTCGTCGCAAGGGCTTCGTCGCTGCTGTCGCCGCGGCCGGGCTCATCGCATCAGCCGCCCTGATGGGGACGGCGACCGCGCAACCGGGAGGTCCGAGAGGCGCGAGCCTGGAGCTCTATCAGGCGGCGGTCGACACCGAGCAGTATCGGCAGCTCCTCGGCGGCGGCTACGACGTGGCCTCCGTCGAGGAGACGCCGGACGGCATCGTCGTCCAGGTGGTGCTGCGACCGAACGAGCGCAACAAGCTGCGACGCGAGGGCTTCGACTTCGAGGTCGTACGCAACTCGGACGGGCAGACATCTGTGGAGGCGGCCCTGCAGCAGCAACAGAACGGCTTCACGGTGTGGCGGCCGTGGGACGGCGACGGCGGGCTCGAGGAACAGATCCGTGACATCGCCGCGCAGTACCCGAAGCTCACCCAGCTGCACACCATCGGTACGACCCACCAGGGTCGTGACATCCTCGCGCTCCGCGTGACGTCCAACGCGCGCAACGTGCCGCTCGGCGTCCGGCCGGCGGTGCTGTACCAGTCCACCGCGCACGCGAGGGAGTGGATATCCACCGAGGTCAACCGGCGTCTGCTGCTCCACTACCTCGAGAACTCCGGCGACTCGGAGATCCGGAACCTGCTCGCGACGAGCGAGCTGTGGTTCGTGCTGGTGGTGAACCCCGACGGCTACCAGTACACGTTCGAGGAGGAGCGCCTCTGGCGGAAGAACCTGCGCGACAACAACGAGAACGGCGTGGTCGACGGCGGCGACGGCGTCGACCTCAACCGCAACTTCGCCGAGCACTGGAAGTACGACGAAGAGGGCTCGTCTTCGGAGCAGTCGAGTGACACCTACCGTGGCCCGGCACCGGAGTCCGAACCCGAGACGCAGGCCAACATCGCGCTGTTCGGTCTCGCGAACTTCCGCTTCGCGATCAGCTGGCACTCGTTCGGCCAGCTGCTGCTCTACCCGCAGGGCTGGCAGGTGCAGACGCCGTCTGCCGACGACCCCATCTACGTGGCACTGACGGGCACGGACGCTGACCCGGCCGTCGAGGGCTTCGACCCGGGGCCCGCCGCCGACCTCTACATCACCAACGGTGAGTTCACCGACTGGGCGCACGCCACCCAGGACGTCCTCGCCTGGACGCCCGAGCTGTCCGAGGGTTGCCCGGGCTGCGGCTTCGTCTTCCCCGACGACGAGCACCTGGTGCAGGCGGAGTTCGAGCGGAACCTCCAGTTCGCGCTGAACGTCGCGCGCTCGGCGCGGACGCCTGACGATCCCGTGTCGCACATGGGGATCACCACGAAGAACCTGTACCTCGACCTGGCCGAGATCGACCCGTGGAAGACCAACCACCCCTCGTCCGACCTCAAGGTCGAGGTCTCCCACGGCGGCGGCTCGACGCAACCCGTCGAGGTGCTGGCCAAGAAGTCCGTCCCCAACCTCAGGCTGCACTACCGGGTCAACGGCGGGCGGACGAGCACGCTGCCGGTTACGCCGTCGCCGGACGGCGACGTGTTCGGCGGCAACAACGCCTACACCACCTACTACCAGTACATGCGCGCCGAGATCCCCGGGATCGCCGTGGGCGACTCCGTCGAGTACTGGTTCACCGGCCGCGGCGAATCGACCGAGCACGTGACCTTCGGCGTGGTCGCGAGTGCCGACGCCGACGTGCTGATCGTGGCCCAGGAGGACCGCACCGGACTGGTCAACGTCCCCGGCTACGCCAGCACGTCGCCGGGAACGCCCAACTACCTCGACTACTACGAGAAGGCCGTGGCCGGCGCCGGGTACACGGCGAACGTGTGGGACGTCGACGCCGAGGGCCGGCAGGCTCCCGACCACCTCGGTGTGCTGTCCCACTACGACGCGGTCGTCTGGTACACGGGCAACAACTTCGTCACCCGCGCCCAGGGCCGTACCGCAGGGAACGTCGACCGGCTGCACAACGAGATGACCCTGCAGATGCGCGCGTACCTCAACGAGGGCGGCAGGCTCCTCTACACCGGGCAGTGGGCCGGTGCCCTCGAGAACGGCCTGGCAGGGACCCAGTTCTACGACCCCGTCGCGGGCGAGGTTTGCGTCGTGGGCGGTCAGCTCGTCCTGGCCCGCTGCCAGGTGCTGTCGGACAAGGACGACTTCCTCCAGTACTGGCTCGGCGCCTACATCTACAACAGCGACGCGGGCACCGACCCGGAGACCGGCGAGCCGTACGACGTCGTGGGGGTCAGCGATCCGTACGGCGGGATGTCATGGGGGTTCAACGACACGGACAGCGCGCAGAACCAGGTCCACACCGCGTCGATGATCACGACCAGCAGCATCCTGCCTGCCGACGAGTACCCGCAGTTCGCCAGTCACGCGCCGGCGGTGTGGGACACGAATGCCGGAGGGGGCTTCGACCCGTACGACGGCGACTGGTACGTGTACTCCGACACGGCGAACGTGAGCTACAAGCGGCTGATGCGCACCATCGACCTCACCGGGGTCACCGCGACCGACGCCCCGACGCTGACCTTCCGGTTCTCGTACGACACCGAACCGGACTGGGACTACGTGTTCGTCGAGGCCCACACCGTTGGTCAGGCGGACTGGACCACGCTGCCTGATGCGAATGGCCACACCGGCACCGACACAGGCGACAGCTGTCCCGGAGGCTGGTTCTCCCTGCACCCATGGCTGGAGCGGTACCAGGGGGCCGACTGCTCGGGATCCAACCAGGAGACCGGTGGTGAGTGGAACGCCGCCAGTGGCCGATCCGCCGGCTGGGAGGAGTGGTCGATCGACCTGTCCGATTACGCGGGCAGCCAGGTCGAGGTGGCCATCAGCTACGCCAGCGACTGGGCGGTGCAGGGCCTCGGTGCCTTCGTCGACTACGTCCAGGTGTCCACCGAGCCCGGTGTCGAGTCGTTCGAGACGGGCCTGGGCGCATGGACCGTCCCGGGTCCGCCGGAGGGCAGCTCGGCCAATGCGAACGACTGGAACCGGACGCAGTCGGTCGGGCTCGAGGAGGGCGCCGCGGTGGCGACTGCCCGAACCCTGTTCTTCGGTTTCGGGCTCGAGGGCATCACGGGCGCGGACCAGCGCGAAGCGGTGATGCGGAGGAGCCTGGAGTACCTGATCGGTCCCTGACCGCGAGGAGCCCAGTCCCGGCGAGGAAGGCGCCGGCGCGCTCCGCCACGTCTGGCGTGAACCGGTGCTCGAGTCCGGGCACCACGTCCAGCCGGCCACCCGCGACGCCGGCGACGGACTCCGCCGCGGCGGGGAGGCGTGCCGACGTGAAGCGGGACTCGGCCGTCCCGGCCAGCGGCACCGCCGTGTCACCGTCGCCGTGCACGTGCAGCAGCCACGTGCCGCCGGTGTCCGGACAGGGGACCAGCCGGGCGCCGGCCACGGCGACGAGGCCGGCAAGCAGTCCGGGCCGCTCGCAGGCGACGCGGTAGCCGAGCATGGCGCCGTTCGAGAACCCGACGACCGACGTTCGCGCGGGGTCAGCCCCCGTACGTGCCGCGACGTCGGCGATCACCCGAGCCACCGCGTCGACGTCGTCGACGCCATCCGCGGCGGCGCCGTCACAGCAGGTGCCGGCGTTCCAGGACGTCGGCGAGAGGCCGGCCGCGGTCAGCGGGGCGGTCACGACGGCGGCGCCGTCGGTCGCCCACTCGAGCAGGCCCGACGCGCCGAGGAAGCGCGAGGCCGAGTCGGTCCGGCCGTGCAGCAGCACGACGACCGGGAGCCCGGCACCGCCCGCCGAGGGCTCGGCCAGCAGGTACGCCCGATCACCGACGACGACCTGCTCGACCCCGGGAGGCAGGTCGTCAGCCACCGCCACCTGGCCCGGCGTCCCGTCCTGCGCGGAGGCAGCCTGCCCAGCCACGATGACGGCGGCCACGAGGAGGGCGGCGACGGCACGGCGGAGGGTCACGGCACACATGGTGCGGCCCCGGCTCGGGCCGTGTCGCGGGCCCTCCGGCCCTGAAACCTGACCGTGACGTGGGCATGGGAAGGGGACCGCCGTGGCCTCTCCCGATCGTGCCGGTCCGGGAGAGGCCACCCCCGGCCAGCAGCATCCACGCGGGCGCCGGCCTCGGCCATACGCATTGATGCGTACGTCGAGCGGGAGACCGATGTCGTGTCCTTCAACTGGAGGTCAGCGGACGGTGGGTGGGGCGTGACGGCGTTGGCGGACCAGCCCGATGTCCGTCCGGGACTGCCGCTGGACCGCGCAGTCGCGAGCTGGCTGGACCTGCCGCCGGAGATGCTGGACTACCACCCGCTCATCCGGTGGTTCGCCGCCAGCCGTGATCCGTCGGCGCAGACCGGGGGTCGGGTACCCGACTCCATCGCTGTCACGGAGCGGTACGGCGACGTC
>DATHTV010000062.1:0-10500 GCA_035462845.1 Jiangellales bacterium | reverse complement strand
AGATGTCCCCGGGGGGGTGACCCGGGCGGTCAGCCGTCCAGCAGCGTCTGGGCGTGGTCGGGGACGTACTGCTGGGTGTCCCGCGGCGGCCGCCGGTAGCCGGCCGAGGGCGGCCGGTGCGGCAGCTCGAGCGGCGGGCGCTGCACCTCCTCGTAGGGCACGGTGCTGAGCAGGTGGTGGATCATGTTGAGCCGGGCCCGCCGCTTGTCGTCGCTGTCGACGACGAACCAGGGCGCCTCGGGGATGTCGGTGTGGATGAGCATCTGGTCCTTGGCCCGCGAGTACTCCTCCCACCGGGTGATCGACTCGAGGTCCATCGGCGAGAGCTTCCAGCGGCGCATCGGGTCCTCGAGCCGGGACCGGAAGCGGGCCTCCTGCTCGGCGTCGCTCACGGAGAACCAGTACTTGCGCAGCAGGATCCCGTCCTCGCCGAGCATGCGCTCGAAGATCGGGCACTGGTGCAGGAAGCGGTGGTAGTCGTCGTTGGTGCAGAAGCCCATCACCCGCTCGACGCCGGCCCGGTTGTACCAGGAGCGGTCGAACATGACGATCTCGCCGGCCGCAGGGAGCTGGGCGATGTAGCGCTGGAAGTACCACTGGGTCTGCTCGCGGTCGCTCGGTGCGGGCAGCGCGGCGATCCGGGCGACGCGGGGGTTGAGGTACTGGTTGACCCGCTTGATGGTGCTGCCCTTGCCCGCCGCGTCCCGGCCCTCGAAGACGATGACGACACGGTGGCCCTCGGTGCGCACCCACTCCTGGAGGGTGACCAGCTCCGCCTGGAGGCGGAACAGTTCCTTCTCGTACAGCTTCTTGGGGAACCGGTCGACCACCGTGGTCTTGGGGCTCTTCTTCGCGGGCTTCCCAGCCTTGTCCGGCTTCGCCGCCCTGTCCGCCTTCGCCGGCCTGCCCGCCTTCGCCATGGCCGCAGCGTACGGGTGATCAGCTCTCCGTGGGATAGGTCAGGCCGACGGCGTCGCGGATCGTGTCCAGCAGGGACATGACGGCGAGCGTGTCGTCGAGGGGCACCAGCGGGCTCTCGGTGAGCCCGGCGGCCACGCACCGCTCGACCTCCTCGATCTCGTGCACGTACCCCTTGCCGCGGTAGGGCGCCTCCACCCACTCGGGGTCCTCGCCCGGCCGGACGATCGCGAAGCCGGCCGGGTGGTGGAACGGCGTGGGCACGTGGATGCGCGCCTCCTCGCCGATGACGACCGCGTCGCCCGTCAGCGTCGCCACCATCGAGGTGGCCACGGACGCGGTGGCCGGTGCCGAGCCGTCCCGGCCCCGCCACGACATCGCCACCGACATCGCGTGGTCGACACCGTCCTGGACGACAGCCGTGGCCGCCACCTCGTCCGGCTGCCCGAGGACGAGCGTGGCGAAGGTCAGGGGGTAGACGCCCATGTCCAGCAGCGCGCCGCCGCCGAGCGCAGGGTCGTTCATCCGGTACGTGCGCCCGGTCGCGGGGACGTTGCCCAGGGAAGCGGCGACGTGCCGCACCGGCCCGATCGCGCCGTCGGCCACGGTCGCGAGCAGCCGCTGGACCGCCGGCAGGCACCGCATCCACATGGCCTCCATGAGGAAGACCCCCCGGTAGCGGGCCAGCGCGATGACCGACTCGGCCTCGACCGCATTGATGGTGAACGGCTTCTCGCACAGGACGGCCTTGCCGGCCTCGAGGGCGAGCTTCGTCGCCTGCGCATGGTGCTGGTGGGTGGAGCCCACGTAGACCGCGTGCACGTCGTCGTCGGCGACCAGCTCCTCCACCGACCCGTACGCGCGTCGGGCGCCGTGCCGCCCGGCGAACTCGGCCGCCCGCTCGGCCGAGCGGGACGCGACCGCCGCGAGCTCGCTCCCGCGGGCGCGCTGGAGCTCCTCGGCGAAGGTGATGGAGATGGACCCGGTGGCGACGACGCCCCACTGCAGCGGCATGAGCCGGAAGCGTACGCACCCTTGACTCGGCTAGCCGGCTCAGGAACTATTGAGCCGGACAAGTGTAAGCCGACTAACTAGGAGGACTCCATGTCGGAGAGCCGGCCCGCCAGGGTCCAGACCTCCGTTGCCGGGGGAGCCGGCCGAGCCACGTCGCCGGCGGCCACCGGGACCGCTCGCGTCCCGTGGACGGTGGCGGGCCTTGCCGCGCTCGGCGCGGCCGCCGTCAACGTCGCCGTCTACGTGGTGGGCGAGTCTGTGTCGGGCGGGCTGCGGGCACCGATGGGGCAGAGCGGCGAGCTCACCGATCTGCCCGTCGTGGCAGTCGTCCTGGTGAGCGTCCTCGGGACGATGGCTGCCGCCGTTGCCCTCCGCGTCGTCCAACGGGTGCTGCCACTCCGCGCGCGGACGGTCTGGCTCGGGCTCGTCGCCGTCGGGCTGGTGCTGTCCCTGGCGCCGATGCCCCGCGTCCCGGCAGAGTCGGTGCCGTGGCTCGTGGCGATGCACGTGGTCGTGGCGCTGGTCGCGGTCGCGGTGCTCGGGCGTCGAGCCCAGCGGTCGTGATCGTGCCCGGCGACGTCGACCAGGGGGCGGACCCGGGCGGCTGCCCTCGAGGGGAGTCCGTGGGCGCTGCGCTCATCCGGGCGGCGCGCACCCACCGTGCGGTCGCCGCAGCACTCCTCGCGCCGTACGGGCTGCACCCGGGGCAGGAGTTCCTGCTCACCGCCCTGTGGGAGCGGTCGCCACGCTCACCCTCGGAACTGGCCGCGACCTGTGCCGTGGAGCCGCCCACGGTGACCCGGATGGTGGGGCGCCTCGAGACCGCCGGCCTCGTCCGCCGAACCCCGGACCCGGGCGACCGCCGGGCCGTGCTGGTCGAGCTGACCAGGGCCGGCGAGGGTCTGCGCGGCAAGGTCCGCGAGAGCTGGGGCGAGCTCGAACGGCGCTCCACCGCGCGGCTCGGCCCCGAGGAGCGCGCCACACTGGTGCGGCTCCTCGGGGCCGTCACCGCGGGGCTGGGGACGCCCGACGACGGCTGACCGCCGGCTGGGGACCGAGGGACCGAGGGCTCAGCTCTCCCCGCCGGCCTCCGCCGCCGTGGTGGCGTTGACGTCGTCGAGGCGGTACTTCTCGTGCGCCTGGGTGACGACGTCCCACGAGACCTCGCCGCGACGGGCGAGCAGCGTGAGCACCGCGATCACGATGGACTGGGCATCGACCTTGAAGTGCCGCCGCAGTGCGGCCCTCGTGTCCGACAGCCCGAAGCCGTCGGTGCCCAGCGACATCCAGTCCTGCTCGACGTAGGGGGCGATCTGGTCCGGCACCGCGCGCATGTAGTCGGACACCGCGACGACCGGCCCGTCGGCCTGCGAGAGCCGCTGCCGGACGTACGGGAGGCGCGGTTCCTCCTGTGGGTGCATGAGGTTCCACTCGTCGGCGGTCATCGCCTCGCGGCGCAGCTCGTTCCACGAGGTCGCCGACCACACGTCCGCGGCCACCTGCCACTCCTCGGCCAGCCGCTGCTGCGCCTCGAGGGCCCAGTTCATCGCGACGCCGCTGGCGAGCACCTGCGCGCGCGGGGCGTCCTCGCCGCCGCCGTCGGCGGGCCGGTAGAGGTAGAGGCCCTTGAGCAGCCCCTCGACGTCGAGGCCCTCCGGCTCGGCCGGCTGCACGTACGGCTCGTTGTAGACGGTGAGGTAGTAGAAGACGTTCTCCGGCTCCTCGCCGAACATGCGCCGCACGCCGTCACGGACGATGTGGCCGATCTCGAAGCCGTACGCCGGGTCGTAGTGCACGACCGCGGGGTTGGTCGAGGCGAGCAGCACCGAGTGCCCGTCCTCGTGCTGCAGGCCCTCGCCGTTGAGCGTCGTACGACCGGCGGTGGCACCGAGCACGAAGCCGCGGGCCATCTGGTCGGCCGCCGCCCAGAAGCCGTCGCCGGTCCGCTGGAAGCCGAACATCGAGTAGAAGATGTAGACCGGGATCATCGGCTCGCCGTGCGTCGCGTACGACGAGCCCACCGCCGTCCAGGAGGCCACCGACCCGGCCTCGTTGATCCCCTCGTGCAGGATCTGGCCTTTCGTGTCCTCCTTGTACGAGAGGAACAGCTCGCGGTCGACCGCGGTGTAGCGCTGGCCGTGCGGCGAGTAGATCTTGAGCGTCGGGAACAGCGAGTCCATCCCGAAGGTGCGGGCCTCGTCCGGGATGATCGGCACCACGCGGTGGCCGATCTCCTTGTCCTTGATGACGTCCTTGAGCAGCCGGACGAAGGCCATCGTGGTGGCCACCGGCTGCTTGCCGGAGCCGCGCTTGACCACCTCGTAGACCTTGTCCCCCGGCAGCACGAGCGGGGTCGCCTTGGCGCGCCGGTCGGGGAGGAAGCCGCCGAGCTTGCGCCGCGCCTCCACCAGGTACTCGTACTCCTCGGAGTCCTTGCCGGGGTGGAAGTACGGCGGCAGCTTCGCGTCCAGCGCCTCGTCCGGGATGTCGAGGTGCAGGCGGTCGCGGAAGCCCTTGAGGTCGTCCAGGGTCATCTTCTTCATCTGGTGCGTCGCGTTGCGCGCCTCGAAGTGCGACCCGAGGGTCCAGCCCTTGATCGTCTTGGCCAGGATGACGGTGGGCTGACCGGTGTGCTCCGTGGCCGCCTTGTACGCGGCGTAGAGCTTGCGGTAGTCGTGCCCGCCGCGCTTGAGCGCCCAGACCTCGTCGTCGGTCATGTGCTCGACCATCCGGCGGGTCCGCGGGTCACGCCCGAAGAAGTGCTCGCGGACATAGGCGCCGTTCTCGGCCTTGTACGTCTGGTAGTCACCGTCCGGAGTGACGTTCATGAGGTTGACCAGCGCACCGTCGGTGTCGGCGGCCAGCAGCGGGTCCCACTCGCGGCCCCAGATCACCTTGATGACGCTCCACCCGGCTCCCCGGAAGAGCCCCTCCAGCTCCTGGATGATCTTGCCGTTGCCGCGGACGGGGCCGTCCAGCCGCTGCAGGTTGCAGTTCACGACGAACGTGAGGTTGTCCAGCTCCTCGCGGGCGGCGAGGCCGATCGCCCCGATCGTCTCCGGCTCGTCCATCTCGCCGTCGCCGAGGAACGCCCACACCCGCTGGTCGCTGGTGTCCTTGATCCCGCGGTGGTGCAGGTAGCGGTTGAACCGCGCCTGGTAGATCGCGTTGAGCGGGCCGAGGCCCATCGACACGGTCGGGAACTCCCAGAAGTCCGGCATCAGCCGGGGGTGCGGGTAGGAGGGCAGCCCGCCGCCGAGCCCGGCGTGGCTCAGCTCCTGCCGGAAGCCGTCGAGCTGCTGCTCGGTGAGCCGGCCCTCGAGGTAGGCGCGCGCGTACATGCCGGGCGAGGCGTGGCCCTGGTAGTAGATCTGGTCGCCACCGCCGGGGTGGTCCTTGCCGCGGAAGAAGTGGTTGAAGCCCACCTCGTACAGCGAGGCGCTCGAGGCGTACGTGGAGATGTGCCCGCCCACACCGACGCCGGGCCGTTGCGCGCGGTGGACCATCATCGCCGCGTTCCAGCGCATGAAGCGGCGCAGCCGCCGCTCGACGTGCTCGTCGCCGGGGAACCACGGCTCGGCCTCCGGCGGGATGGTGTTGATGTAGTCGGTGCTGCGCAGGCTGGGCACGCCCACCTGGCGCTCCCGCGCCCGCTGCAGCATCGCCAGCATGAGGTAGCGCGCCCGGTTGCGGCCCCGCTCGTCGACGACCGCGTCCAGGGAGTCCAGCCACTCCTGGGTCTCCTCGGCGTCGATGTCGGGGAGCTGGGTGGGCAGGCCGTTGCTGATGATCGAGGTGCGGTCTTCTGCCACGGCGGTCCTTCGGTCGGGACGCCGGCGTCGGCGTCGACTTCACTGTCACTGCCTTGCCCCATCCTCGCGCTAGTCACGCCACCGCGTCACCTACGGGTCCAGGTGGTGTCCGGAGTCGTGCCCCGTCCGGTGTCCAGGGCCGTCCAGGCCCTTCCATCCGGCGCTGCCGACTTGGCAGGCTGGGAGTCGGTCCTAGTCGCGGAGTCGGAACCAGGGAGGTGGAGCGACCGTGCACGCGAAGGTCGGTGACCGGTTGCACGTCCACGGCCGCACGGTGGGCGAGCACGACCGGGTGGGCGAGATCGTCGAGGTACGCGGCGAGGGCGGCGGCCCGCCGTACCTCGTCCGGTTCGAGGACGGTCACGAGGGGCTCGTGTACCCCGGGCCGGACGCCACCGTGGAGAATGCCGGGTCGCCCTCGGGCGGCTGAGCGCGGCGTGGCAACCTGAGCGGGTGCAGACGACGCTCCTCGAGGTGCGTACGGGGTCGACCGAGACGGTCCACGACCTGACGCCGGACTGCGCGCGCTTCGCCGCGGCGGCGTCGGCCGGGGGCGACGGGCTGCTGCACGTCTTCGTGCCGCACGCCACGGCCGGCATCGCCGTGATGGAGTCCGGCGACGGCTCGGACACCGACCTCCTGGGCGCGCTGCGCTCCGTGCTCCCCGCCGACGACCGGTGGGTGCACCGGCACGGGTCGCCGGGCCACGGGCGCGACCATGTGATGCCCGCGCTCGTGGCCCCGTACGCGACACTGCCCGTCGTCCGAGGCAAGCTCGAGCTGGGCACGTGGCAGTCGGTGTGCCTGGTGGACACCAACGTCGACAACCCGGTCAGGCAGGTCCGGCTGTCGTTCATCCAGGGCTGACGGCTCGGGGCGTCTACTTGCGCTCGGGGCCGGGCCTTGGGTGGACTACGGCGCACACGGACGGCTCCGAGGGGAGCGGTCACGACGAGGGAGGGCGAGCCGGTGGGTCAGACCGACGACCGCGACGAGCAGGGCGGGCCGGCTGCGCGGCTGCACCTGCAGCGCGGGCAGGTCGTGCAGGAGCTCGGCTGGGACGAGGACTGCGACGACACCCTGCGCGCCGCGATCGAGGACGTCACCGGCACCGAGCTGGCCGACGAGGACCTCGCCGACGTGGCCGACGTGGTGCTGCTCTGGTGGCGGGACGGCGACGGTGACCTCGTCGACGCCCTCGTCGACGCCAAGACCGACCTCGCCGCAGGCGGGACGATCTGGCTGCTGACCCCCAAGGTGGGTCGACCCGGCCACGTCGACCCCAGCGAGATCACCGACGCCTCGCCCACCGCCGGGCTGAGCACCACCACGAGCCTCTCCGCCGCGGCCGACTGGTCCGGGACCAAGCTGGTCGCCCCCAAGGCCGCCCGCGCCGGCCGCCGCTGAGCCGGCGGTGACGAGCGGTCCCGGCCCCCCCGAGATCGGGCGGCCCGCCCCGGCGTTCGTGCTCGGCGACCAGCACGGTGTGCCCTGGCGGCTCGCGGACATGAGCGGCATGACGGTGGTCGTGCTGTTCTTCCCGTGGGCCTTCACCGACGTCTGCTCCAGCGAGCTGGGGGAGGTGGCCGCCGACCTCGGCCGCTTCCAGAACGACGCGGTGCAGGTGCTCGCCGTCTCCTGCGACAGCCCGTACGCGCTGCGGGTCTACGACCAGCAGGCCGGACTGGGCTTCCCGCTGCTGTCGGACTACTGGCCGCACGGCGCCGTGGCCTCCGCGTACGGCGTGCTGGACGAGCGGCGGGGGTGCGCGCAACGCGGGACGTTCGTCGTGGACGGTGCCGGCGTGCTGCGCTGGTCGGACGTGACGCCGATGGGGCGGGCCCGGGACCTCGCGGACGTGCGCGCGGCTCTCGACGAGCTGGGCGGAGGCCGTCGGTAGCCTGATCACTCCTCTCACGAGGGCGCATAGCTCAGCGGTAGAGCTCCTGTCTTACACACAGGCGGTCGTCGGTTCGAATCCGGCTGCGCCCACCGGGGGCCCCTGTCAGGCGCGGAGCAGCCCGTGCCGGACGTCGGCGGCGTGCTCGGAGAACGCCTCGACGTCGTGTCGGTGGTGGCCGGCGACGGCGAAGGCGTCCCGGAGCAGGTCGACCTGAGTCACCAGGCGGGCGCGCAGGACCTGGTCGCCTGTGTGGCGTCCGACCCGGGCCACCAGCACGAGCGTCGCGTGCATCACCGACGGCGCCGACGCCGCGTACCAGCGCATCGTGTCGATCACTGCGCTCACCAGTCCGACGACGTCCGGGCCCGGAGCATGGACGCGCAGGCGTCCATCGCTGTCGAACCGCGCGGGGGAGGGCGGCTCCCGGGACGCCAGCGGCGCCAGGCCGGCCGACAGGTCGTCGAGGGCGTTCACCGCGGTGTTGGGGTCGTTGGTCCCGGGAGAGAGTGCGCGGACAGCCATCTCGCTCAGCTGTTGCACGGCGAACTCGACGTCCTGGTAGGGACTGCGTGCGTCGGCCACCTTGCATGCCGCGCGCACCGCCTTCGCCAGCGCGTCGTGGACCCGTTCCGGCGGGTACGCGAGGGCCAGGATCGTGTCGTCGAGCACGTACTGCCCGGGGCGCACGCGCAGGGCCACCAGCACGTCGTGGCGGCGGGCCGCGGACATCAGCTTGTCGTCATCGACGAACTGGACGTACCCGGGGCGTGACGCCGTCACCGGCACACCGTCCGCCTCGAGTTGGGTCGGCAGTCCGGCGCCATCCTGGCCGGTCTGCTCCACGTCCCGGCCGATCTGCTCGGGGTAGAGCCGGTCGACGGTTGCGCGGAGCTGAGTACGGACCCCGCTGGCGATGGTCCAGATCTGGATCGAGTCGCTGATGTGGTGGATGAAGTAGACGAGCACGGCCACGTTGGCGACCGCGAGCAGCACGGCG
This sequence comes from Jiangellales bacterium, assembly GCA_035462845.1. Lineage (GTDB taxonomy): Bacteria > Actinomycetota > Actinomycetes > Jiangellales > Jiangellaceae > DASTQL01. Next base: position 1,856 of record DATHTV010000062.1, on the reverse strand, counting down.
AGGTTGACGGCCAGATGGGGCACGAAGACCTCGGCATCCTGGGCGCCCGGGTCCCCGATCACACGGATCGAGCGGAGCACCAGCAGGCTGTAGAGGAACGTCGCGACGTACACGCCGAGCACGACCTGGTTGCCGCGGTCGGCCATGAAGTTGCGGACCAGCCTCGGTCCGTAGCTCGACGACGTGAGCGCGAGGACTGCGATCGTGATCGAGAACGTCGTCCCTGCGACCGCCAGGCTGGACGTGGCGATGGCGCTCAGGACGTCGCGGCTGCCACTCTCCCCGACGCGGTAGAGAACCGTGCCGACCCACCCCGGTGCCGTCGAGTCGTCCAGGGACTCCTCGAGTGCGATCAGGGCCTCGGCCACCAGGAAGCCGACGAGGCAGAGTACAGCCGGGACGAACCAGAACTGCTCGCGAAGGCGCTGCAGGAAGCTCACAGCGGCCACCCTGCCAGCCCTGCTCGTCTCCGGGGGCGGGTGGACGGGCCGCGTCTCGCGTGGGTGCGGTGCTCTGGGCCTCTCCGCGTCCACCGCGCGCACAGCCACGAGGTCGACGGTCCGATGTGCCCGCCGGGTAGATCGCGGTGTCCTCACCATGAGGGAGTCGGCGGTGGTGCTCAGGCGCGCCGTCCGCGCGCAGGAACGTGCAGGGGGGGCGGCCGGGTGCGGACGCGGGTTGCTGGTTCTCCACAGCCGGTCGGCTGGCCTTCCGCGCCGGTTCGAACACTTGTACGATGCCGGGATGGATGTGGGGGCGGGCAGCGCGGGCGCCGCCGGGGACCCGGGCGGCGCCGCTGGGCGCTGCTGCGCCGACGGTGGTGGTGGCGGGTCGGTGGCCGCTGCGGCGGCCGCGCTGGGGGCGGCCGGGTTGGCCGGGTTGGATGCGGATGCGGCGCTGGGGGTGGTGCTGGCGGCGCGGCGGGCGCAGGCGGCGGCGTTCGCGGTGGAGCTGGACGGGCTGGCCCGGATGGTGGCGGTCTACCCGGAGCATCCGGCCCGGGCGGTGGGCGAGGGGGAGCGGGAGCGGGCGGTGGTGCTGGAGCTGATGGCGGCGCTGGGGGTGTCGCAGCGCAGTGCGGGGAACCGGGTGGGGCTGGCGCTGTACCTGGCCGGGCATCCGGGGTTGGCGGCGGCGCTGCGGGCGGGGTCGCTGGACGTGCCGGCGGTGTTGGGGATCTTGGAGCGGATCCTGCCGCTGGCCCGCGATGCCCGGGCGGAGGCGGTGGCCCGGCTGCTGGCGGCGCACGCGGCGACCCCGGGGGGGTTGACGCGGGCGCAGCTGTCCCGGTTGCTGGGGCGGATCGTGGCGGTGCTGGACCCGGGCGGGGCGCAGGAGCGGCGGGTGGACGCGGTGGCGGAGCGGCGGGTGGAGTACCAGCCGGCCGGGCGGCTGTGGCTGCGGGCGGCCTCGGGTGACGGTGACGGCGCAGGTGTTGGTGCCGTTGTCCACGCTGATCGGGCTGGACGACGCGCCGGGGGAGCTGGTCGGGCACGGTGCGGTGCCGGCGGCGGTGGCCCGGGAGCTGGCCGCCTCGGCGAGGGTGTGGCAGCGGCTGCTGACCGATCCGGTGGACGGGCACCTGGTCACCCAGGCGATCCGGTGCTACCGGCCGGACGCGGCGATCGCGGCGTTCGTGCGGGCCCGCGGGGGGGTGTGCGCGGCCCGCGGCTGCACCGCCCGGCACGGCCTGCAGATCGACCACGACACGCCGTGGCCGCACGGGCCGACCTCGGCCGGCAACATGGTGCTGCGGCACGGGTCGCATCACCAGCCGAAGACGGACCGGATCTGGCGGCACCGGCTGGACCCGGACACCGGGGCGCTGTCCCAGATCTCGCCGCTGGGCCGCCGCT
>DATHTV010000061.1:0-26164 GCA_035462845.1 Jiangellales bacterium | reverse complement strand
CGAGCTGGCCGCTCCCGTCGTCCCCGACGAGGGGTCGCGCGCCGAGCGGATGGCCGCCCTCCGACAGCGGTTCGACGGTGAGGTCCGCAGCGTCGCCGGGAGGCTGGACTCCGTCGGTGGCGTCGTGCTCGACACCGCCTGGATCAGCTCCACCGTCCGCGGCCGGTTGCCTGTCGAGGGTGTGGCCGAGCTGGCCGGGGACAGCCTGGTCGAGGCGGTGGACCTCCCCGCGCCGATCGAGCCGGAGTCCTGAGCTCGAGGTCTCAGCTTCCCGTGTGCCCGGTGGACCGGCGCCGCCGCGGCGGCTTCCGCTCCGTCGGATCGACGAGCTGCAGCAACCCCGCCCCCTGGGCGGCGACCGCGGTCCGGCCCACGCTGCGGGCGGTGGACCGCAGCCGGTCCCTGAGCTGGTCCGGCGTGAGGGTGGGGTCCTGCTCGAGCAGGAGCGCCAGCGCACCACTCACGTGCGGGGCTGCGTAGCTCGTCCCGGCGCCGGCGTCGCCGAAGCCGCCCGTCACCAGGACGCAGGCGATCTTGCCGGCGTCGTCACCGCCGGGGGCGACCAGGTGGGGGCCCGGGTTCGCCCCCGCAGGTCCGCGGCTGCTGTAGTCCGGCACCTTCCGGCCGTCGAGGCCGGTCGCTCCGACCACCACGATGCCGTCCGCGTCAGCGGGCGTGGTCATCGTGCGGGCATTCGGTCCGGCGTTGCCGGCGCTCTTGACGACGGCCATGCCGAGGGCCCAGGCCGTCTCCGCGGCGATGGCCTCCCGGCTCTTCGTCGGCCCCACCGGCCCCGCGCCCCACGAGCAGTTGGCGATCTGCGCACCGTCCTCCAGCGCCTGCTGGATCGCGATCGCGCCGCTGAAGCTGTCGCCGTTGAGCAGCCGACTGCTGGCCAGGACCTTGTAGTTGTAGAGGGTCACGTCCGGCGCGATCCCGCCGTCGGCGACGTCAGCGCCCCCGATGATGCCCGCCACGGCGGTGCCGTGGGAGTGCGGCGTCCCCCAGGGCTCGGCCGTGTAGTTCCGCCGGTGCACGACCCGGCCGGCGAGGGCCGGGTGGCGGAGCGCGACCTCCGAGTCGATGACCGCCACGGTCACCCCCTTGCCGGTCAGCGACGTCGCCCGGACGAATTCCGGGAGCAGGATGCTGCGGTGGTTGAGCGTCCCCGCGGGCGCGGTCGGCCCCGTGTCGGCCGCGTCCGCCGTGAGCAGCCGAGGGACGTCGACACCCGTCACCGCGGGGTCGGCGGCCACGTCGGCGAGGACCGCCGGCCCGGCCCAGGTCCGGACGGTCCGGTTGAGCCAGCAGACCTGGGTGACGAGCGTCGGCAGCCGGGGCGCACCCTCGACCTCCATCGCGGGGACCAGCGGTGTCGCCGAGAGCCGCTCGATCTCGTCGTAGACGGGGCTGAGCACCTGGTAGGCCGCCGTCCGGGTCTCGTGCACCATGCGGTGCCGCTCGGCCCCGGTCGAGATCCCGCCGGCCGGCGTCACCGGGGCTGCGTCCTCGGGCGAGAACTCCACGACGGAGGCGACCGCAACTCCGGGTGCGCCGCCACCGCCGGCGGTCTCGAGCCCCACGGAGGCGCGAGGGCCGCGCGCCTCGCCACGGCTGCGCTGCACAGCCAGGCAGAACTCGTCGGTGGACTTGGACTCCAGCTCCGCCCCGTACAGTCGCCGGGTCGTCGCCCGGGCGTCCTCGACCTGCTGGCGGTTCGTGCGTCGCTCGGCCACCCGTCGTCCCCCCTCGTCACCCCGCCCGTACGTCGAGGCACTCCAGGCCCCGCCACCACCACCATCCCCTGGGAGAGGGGCGCTGACAAGGCACTGGTCGGCGCAGCGGATGTGTCGTGTCACCCGGGGATGACGGGTGGGTTTCTCACCCGGGTGAGAAACCCCGCGCCCGTGCCCGGAGGGCCGCACGGGGCGTCGGCGGCGGCCTACGGTGCGGGAGGGCAGGACTAGCGGGAGAGGTGGGCGCATGGACGTGCTCGACCACGGTGGCCCGGGTCCCGAGGCGGCGGACGCCGGGCTGCTGCGCGCCGTCGCCCACGGCGACGAGGCGGCTTTCCTCGCCCTCGCCGAGCGGTGGACGCCCCTGCTCCGCGACCTGACGGCCTGCTGGTCGGGGCGGCCGGCGGCCGAGGTGGAGGACGCGGTCCGGAGCACGTGGCTGCGTGTCCTGCGTGAGGCCTCCGCCTTCCGCACCCCACCGGGCGCCCGTGCCTGGCTGTGCCGGGCGGCGCTGGAGGAGAGCCGAAGCCGGGGATGGCTCACGGGTACCGCGGCGGAGTACCGGCACGCGGATCCGGCGCCGTCGGTGGAGGGCGACCGCTTCCTGGCCGACGACCACCCGCAGTGGCCCGGGCACTGGGCCCGGCCGCCGCAGCCCTGGGCGCGGGACGTCCCGGACGACGAGACCGGGGAGCCGGACCGCGGCGCCGCGCTGGCCGCACTTGCCGAGCTGCCCGAGCCATACCGGCTCGCCGTGGGACTGCGCGACGTCGCCGGGTGCGACACCCGGGAGGTGGCCCGGGTGCTGGCGGTGTCCCCGGAGCGCACCAGGGTCCTGCTCCAGGGCGGCCGCGCGGCTGTCCGCCGGGACCTCGACCGCCGGCTCGTGGGCGCCGGCAGGGTGTAACGCGGCGCCGGGACCCGGGACTGAGCGGAACCACATCGCTGCCGGCGTCGGGAGGGTGCCGTGAACGGTCTCAAGGGTCTGCACGGCAAGGTCGCCCTCGTCACGGGCGGCAGCTCGGGTATCGGCCAGGCCATCGCGATCCGGCTGGCCCAGGAGGGTGTCGACGTCGCGATCAACTACGTCGGTCGACCGGAGGGCGCCGAGGAGACGAAGGAGGTCATCGAGCACGGCGTCGGCGAGTGCATGCGGACCATGGCCGCCGGCGGCACGCGACCGATGCTGGTCGAGGCGGACGTGTCCGACGAGGACGAGGTGGCCGCGATGGTCGGTGCCGTGGTCGAGCGGTACGGCCGGCTCGACGTCCTCGTGAACAACGCTGGCATCCAGGTGGCCGAGGACAGCGAGCTGCTCAAGCCTGCGGACTTCGACCGGGTGCTGGCGGTCAACCTCCGGGGTTCCTTCCTGTGCGCCCAGCAGGTCATCCGACACCTGCTCGACGAGGGTCGGCCGGGGGTGGTCGTCAACGTGTCGAGCGTCCACCAGGTGATCCCCAAGCCGCGCTTCGTGGGGTACTCGGTCTCCAAGGGCGGGATGCAGAACCTCACGCACACGCTGGCGCTCGAGTACGCCTCCCGAGGTATCCGCGTCAACGCGATCGGGCCCGGGGCGACGGTGACACCGATCAACCGGTCCTGGATCGACGACCCGGTGAAACGGCGGGCGGTCGAGAGCCACATCCCGATGCGACGGGCCGGCGACGCCGCGGAGATGGCGGCCGTGGTCGCGTTCCTGTGCTCGGACGAGGCCGCCTACATCACCGGCCAGACGATCTTCGTGGACGGTGGCCTCACCCTCTACCCGTCCTTCGAGACGACCTGGTCCAGCGAGTGAGCTCGATGTCCACGCAGACACGGCCCGGCACCGAGAGCCGGTCGACCGACGGGTGGTTCCCGTCGCGGTACGGTCCGCAGGACGAGGCCGGAGCACTCAACGAGATCACGCCGACCAGGGTGCTGGACGCCGTGCGGCTCGTCCGTCGTGGCGAGGTCCACGACCTGGCGCACGTGCTGCACGCCGACGTCCCCGCCTTCCCCGGCCGGACGTTCCGGCAGTACCTCACCACCAACTACCACCACATCAACCGGCGGCGGCCGGACGCCGGACCCGCAGGGCTCGGCCGCAACAGCGTGAACTGGGTGGTCGAGCAGATCCACGCCACGCAGCAGATGGGCACGCACCTGGACGCGCTCAACCACCTGCAGGTCGGCGACCGGACGTACAACGGCTTCTCCCTTGCGGACATCGTCGAGGACCACGGGACCACCCGGCTCGGCGTCGACACGCTCCCGCAGGTGGTCACGCGCGGCTTGCTCGTCGACGTGGCGGCCGGCCGCGGAGTCGAGCACCTCGAGCCGGGGGACGTGGTCACGGTCGCCGAGACCGAGGCCGCCCTCGCTGCGGCGGGGCTGTCCGTACGGCCGGGGGACGCCGTCCTTTTCCACACCGGCTGGGGCCGGCTCTGGGACGGCGACGCCGCGCGGTACTCGGCGGGGGAGCCGGGGCCCGGCGTCGAGCTGGGCGAGTGGATCGCCGAGCGTCGGGTTGCGCTCACCGGCTGCGACACCTGGAGCTTCGGCGCCTACCCCCCGGAGGACCCGGACGCGCCGTTCGTGGTGCCGCAGACGCTCAACGTCCGCCACGGCGTCGTCGTCGTGGAGAACCTCCGGCTCACCGAGGTCGCCCGCCAAGGGCTGCGCGAGTTCCTGCTCGTCGTCTCCCACGCCAAGCTGCGCGGTGCCACGGGTGCGTGGGTCGCGCCGCTCGCCATCGTCTGAGCCGGCCATCGTCCGAGCCGGCCATCGTTCGAGCCGGCCATCGTCCGAGGAGCACCTGTCATGACCGATCACTACGACGTCATCGTCATCGGCTCGGGTGCCGGGGGCGGCACGCTCACCCACGCGCTGGCCCCCACCGGCACGCGGGTGCTGCTCCTCGAGCGCGGTGACTTCTTCCCGCGGGAGATCGAGAACTGGGACTCTCGGTCGGTGTGGCTGGACAAGCGGTACGCCAACGCCGGGACGTGGCGCAACCTGGCCGACGGCAGCACCTTCACCCCCAAGCAGCACTACTACGTGGGCGGGAACACCAAGGTCTACGGAGCGATCCTCTTCCGCTTCCGCGAGCGGGACTTCGGCGAGATCCGGCACGTCGACGGTGTCTCCCCGGCCTGGCCGATCGACTACGCCGACCTCGAACCCTGGTACACCCGCGCCGAGCGGCTCTACCAGGTGCACGGGGAGCGGGGCACCGACCCCACCGAGCCCCCGGCGGACGTGCCGTACCCGTACCCGGCGATCAGCCACGAGCCGCGTATCGCGCAGCTCGACGCCGACCTGCGGGCCGCGGGGCTGCAGCCGTTCCCGCTGCCGAACGGCATCCTCATCGACGAGTCGGCGCCCTGGCAGTCTGCGTGCATCCGGTGCGCCACCTGCGACGGCTACGCCTGCATCACCAACGGCAAGGCCGACGCGGCGGTCGTCGCCGTCGAGCCCTCCCTCCGGTACCCCAACGTCACGCTGCTGACCCGCGCGCTGGTGACCCGGTTGGAGACAGACCCCACGGGTCGCAGCGTGGAGCGGGTCGTCGTCGAGCGCGACGGCACGGTCGAGGAGTACTCCGCAGACGTCGTCGTCCTTGCCGCCGGGGCAATCAACTCAGCCGCCCTGCTGCTGCGTTCGGCGAACGACCGGCACCCGGACGGCCTCGGCAACGGCTCCGGCGTGGTGGGCCGGCACCTCATGCTGCACAACAACTCGTCCTTGATCGCCTTCTCCCGGCTGCCCAACCCCACGAAGTTCCAGAAGACGCTGGGCATCAACGACTTCTACTTCGGGGACCCCGACAGCGACTGGCCCTACCCGCTCGGCGCGATGCAGATGCTCGGCAAGAGCGACGCCGTGCTCATCGGCTTCGACGTCCCCGACGCGGAGGACCCGGCCGAGGTCGCCAGGCACGCGCTCGACTTCTGGCTGACGACCGAGGATCTTCCCCTGCCCGGGAACCGGGTCACCGTCGACCGCGAGGGGAGGATCGGCCTCCGTTACACGCCCACGAACCTGGAGGCGCACCGCCGTCTCCGGGCCAGGTTCGAGAGCCTGCTGTCGGCGATGCAGTGCCGCGACGACGTGTACGAGAACCTGTCCTACGTCGGGGGCCGGCTGGGTGTCTCGGGGGTGGCCCACCAGAACGGAACGGTGCGCTTCGGCACTGACCCGGCGACGTCGGCGCTGGACCTCGACTGCCGCATGCACGAGGTCGACAACCTCTACGTCGCGGACTCCAGCTTCTTCGTGTCCAGCACCGCGGTGAACCCCACGCTGACCATCGTCGCCAACTCCCTGCGAGTCGCCGAGCGGGTCGCCGGGCGGCTGGGCACCACGACCCTCTCGGAGGGGACCGCGTCGGCACGAGTTCCGTCGCAACCGGGTCATCTCCCCCTCGTCGGGATCCCGTCCGCTCGGCCGGTGTCCCCGTGACGGCCTCGGCCCTGCGGTCGGCGGCCGGCTTCACCTCCTACGACGCCGCCTTCGCGGGCGTGACCGGCCCGGCACCTCAGCTGGTCAGGGTCGTCGACGCCGAGGCCCACGAAGGACCGGTCTACGTGGGCGACGAGGACGCGCTGTACTTCACCAGCGTTCCCCACCGGCACCCCGGCCGGGTGTGGACCCCCAGGTGGCCGGGGGCGGTCAACTTCACGTTCGGCGGTCCCGATCAGGACGTCCTGTTCATCACCACGGACACTGCCGTCTGGGCGGCCGTGCTCGACACGAAGGGAGCTTGACCGCTCATGCCCGCGGTGCGCAACCTAGCCGGCGCGCTGGCCTACGTGGCCGCGGACGCCCGGCTGGCCCGCGACGAGGAGATGGCCGCCGCGCCGGGCGCGGCACGCGATGGCCTACGGGGTCGGGAACCCCACCGAGAGGGCCCGAGGGCGCGCCATCGCCGCGGGGATCGTCGTCGACGGCGTTCCCGAGTCCCTGGCCCTCGGTCTGCCCTGGGGTACCTGCTCGGCGCCTAGGACCCGGTCGCGGTGCGCGCTACCCGGCGAGCGCGACGATCAGCTGGACGAGCAGCACCTTCGTGACCTGGTCGACGGCCAGCAGCGTGGCGTAGCCGTCGTCCACCCGCTCGTCGGCGACCTTGGAGTTCGCGAAGGCCAGGATGCTGGGGTTGCCGACGAAGCCGGCCACCAGTCCCGCCGACCGCGCGGAGCTGAGGTCCAGCCGGCTGGTCAGGACGACCATCGCGATCACGCCGGCCGCAGCCGCGCCGAGGCCCAGCAGCACGAGCTGGCTGCCGATCGGCTGGGTGATCGACTCAGCCAGTGCGGGGCCGGACGACAGCCCGACCGACGCGAGGAAGAGGAGCAGACCGGTCTGGCGCAGGGTCAGGGCCGCCCCGGTGGGAAGGCTCCACACGATGGGCCCGGTGCGCTCCAGGCGCCCGAGGACGATGCCCACCACCAACGGACCCGCAGCGACGCCGAGCGACAGCGACACCGGGCCCACCGTCACCGTGACCAGGCCGACGAGGAAGCCGAGGGACAGCCCGAGCGCCAGGCTGACGGCGTCGACCTCACTGACCTTGCGCTCGGTGTCACCGAGGAACCGGCTCACCTCGCGGATCCGTCCCCGCGGCACCACCACCCGGAGCCGGTCGCCCAGCTGCACGTGCAGGTCGTCCCGGGCGAGCAGGTCGAGGTCCCCCCGGCGCACCCGCGTCACCACGCCGCCGAACCGCTCCCCGATGCCCAGCTCGGCGATGCTCCGGCCGGACAGGTCCGGGTTCGACAGCAGCACCCTCCGGTAGTCGACGTCACGCCGGTCGTGGGCCAGGTGGTCCTGGGCGCGGCTGCCCAGCCACCGCACGGCGGGTGCGACCGCGTCGACGGGTCCGATGATCACGACGCGGTCGCCGGGCTCGAGCACGTCGCGGTCGGAGACGACCTCGACGTCGTCACCGCGCTGCCAGTACGAGAAGCGGACCTCCCCCTCGGCCGCCCCCGGCACGTCCAGCAGCCGGGTCCGCCGGGACACCACCACCGTGAGGTCGGTCAGGCCCGTCGCGGCGGCGGAGGGACGGTCCCGGCTGCCGCCCTCGCGCCGGCGGCCCAGCACCACCTGCACGGCGAGGATGCCGACCAGGACCGCCACCGGGTACGAGAGGGCGTAGCCGACCGCCGGGTCCTCGCTGCCCCCGGCGGCCCGCGTCGCCGCCTCGAGCGCGGGAGTGCTGGTGCCGGCGCCGGCGAACACGCCGGCGAGGTGGTCCGCTCCCACCCCGAGCGCCCGGCCGGTGGCCACGACCGCCACCGCTACCAGCACGAGGACGCCCACCGAGCCACCCATCACGGGGGCCTGGCGGCGAAGCGTGCGGAAGAACGCCGGCCCCGAGGCGAGTCCGATGGTGTAGACGAAGAGGGACAGCCCGATCGTGCGCACGAGGCCCAGTCCCTCGCCCAGCCGGTCGTCGAGCGCGCCCAGAGCCAGCCCCACGAACAGCGCTCCCGCCGCGCCGAACCGCACCGGGCCGAAGGGGATCAGGCCCACGAGCGACCCCAGGGCGATGACGAGGAAGAGCGCGAGCACCGGGTTGTCGGCCAGCACGTCCAGCACCGCGACCTCCGCGTCCGCTCTGGGGCAGGCGGTCGACGATGTCTAGCACATGCCGCAGGGGACGTTCGCCTCTCGTCCGCGACCGGAGGGCCCGGCAACGTCGGGGACGTCGGCCCGGGACCGGCCTGCCGGCACCGCGGAGGTGAGGACGTCATGGGCGTGAACGCCGGACGGCGGACCGAGGAGCGGTGGCGTCCACGGCCGGCCGGCATCCTGGCCCTCCTGGTCGCCCTACTGCTGGTCGGCTGGACGCTGCCGGCGGTGGCCGCCGGCGAGGTGGAGGTCGAGCGGGCGAGGCGTGTCCTCGAGGACCGGATGGCCGCCGTCGGGATCCCGGGTGCGGCCTTGGTGGTGACGTCCGCAGGCGGCCCGACCGCTGTCGAGGCGCTGGGGGAGGCGGGCGAGGACCGCCCCGTGGCCTCGGACACCCCCTTCGTCATCGGCTCGACGTCCAAGAGCTTCACCGCCCTGGCCGTAATGCAGCTGGTGGACGACGGCCTGGTCGACATCGACCAGCCGGTCCGTCGGTACGTGCCGGAGCTCGAGCTGGCCGGCGCGGGGGACGTCGACCGGATCACGGTCCGGCACCTGCTGCAGCAGACGAGCGGCCTGCCTGGAACCGCTGGCGGCCCGGTGCTCAAGAGCGCCCGCGAGGGCTCGGTGCTCGAGGCCGTCCGCGAGCTGCGCGGCACGGCACCGACCGCCGAGCCGGGGGCGACCTGGCAGTACTCCAACGCCAACTACGTGCTCGCGGGGCTGGTCGTCGAGCGCGCCGCGGGCGTCCCGTACGCGGAGCACGTCGAGCGGAGGATCCTCGAACCGCTCGGCATGGACCGCAGCGCGACGACGGCGGAGGGCGCGGCGGAGCTCGGGGTCAGCACCGGGCACCGGCTCTGGTTCGGCGCGACCCTGGCGACCGGTCCGACCGTCCGGGAAGGCATCCTGGCCGCCGGCTTCATCGTGTCGACGGCCGAGGACATGGGCCGGTACCTGCGCATGCACCTGCGCGGCGGCGTCGGCGACGACGGCACGCGCGTGGTGTCGGCGGAGGGACTGCGCACCATGACGGCCCCCGGGCCGGAGGCGCGGCTGGGGGCCTGGGCCGACGGGGCAGACGTGCGCTACGCCATGGGGTGGTTCGTGGGCGGCCCCTGGCAGGAGCCGGCTCTGCTGCACCCCGGCAACACGCCCGACTCCAGTGCCATGATCACGCTGCTCCCCGAGCGAGCGATCGCGATCGCCACCCTGATGAACCTGAGCAACGAGATCCCCGTTCCGGGGAACCCGTCCGCGACCGACCGGGTCTCCCGCAACGTGGTCGACGCCATCCTCGGTGAGCCGGTGGACACCGGGCCGTCGGTGCGCACCTTCTACGCCCTCCTGGACCTGGTGTTCCTGGCACTGGTCGCCGCGGCGGCCTGGGGCCTGGCCCGGGCGGTCGCGGCTCTCCGAGGCGGTCGTCCGGTGCGACGGCCGCTCCTCACGGGCGGCGGGATCGGCCTGCGTCTGGTGGGGGTGGGGGTGCTCCTCGCCCTGCCGGGAGCGGCGGGGTACGGCTGGAGCAGCCTGCCGGTGTGGGCGCCGGACCTCGCGGTCGTCGTGACGGTCCTGGCGGGGCTGCTCCTGGCGGCCGCTGCGGTCCGCCTCGCCGTGCTGCTGAGGGCCGGTCCCGTAGGGTTCGCGACATGGCGGAGATCGTCCTCAGGGTCCGGCTCGTCGCCGGCGAGCAGATCGACGTGACGTACGAGGAGCCGGGGACCGACGACGACGCCGAGGTCACCGAGCACGCCATCGCCGTGCTGGCCGATGGGTCCGGCGTCCTGCGGGCCTCGCACGGGAACCGGCTGTTCGTGCTCTACGGGCGTGGCGTCGCGGCGGTCGAGGTCGGTCCGCGTGGGGCGGTCCTCTGACCGAGGGCGCCCTCCCTCGCGGCTGAGTCGCCGGCCGGCGCCCCCGCACCGCGGAGCAGGGTGAGGGCAGCCGCGGGGAACACCAGGACGGACAGCAACCCCGCGCTGACGAGGGCGGCGGCCGTGACCGCCGACAGCACGCCCAGCTCGGTGCCGATCATGGTGGCAGCGACGACGAACGGCAGCGACGTGGCCTGGAGCAGGCTCGCCGCCGCCGCCGACCGGCGGCCCATCGTGCGCACGTACAGCAGGGCGGGCAGTCCACGGACGAGCAGCAGAGCCACCAGCAGGACCGGCACGCGCAGCAGCGCCGACGGGCTCGCCAGCAGTCCGGCCAGGTCGAGCCGCACCCCGCTGGTCACGAAGAAGACAGGGACGAGAAAGCCGTAGCCGATCGCCTCGAGCTTGGTCCGGAAGTGCGGGTGGCTGGTCGATTCCCGGTCGACCGCGCTGACGACGACCCCGGCCAGGAAGGCGCCGAGGATACTCTCCAGCCCCACGTGCTCGGCGAGCGCGGTGAACGCCACGAGCAGGACGACCGCCAGCCGGACCCGGATCTCGGCCGTGGTGTCCTGCAGGCGCAGGAGCACGTCGCCCAGCCGCATCGAGCGACCGGCACGCGATGCCAGTACAGCCGTTGCGGCCACGAGGACCGCGAAGCCGGCGGCCAGGACGAGCCGGCTCCCGGTGTCCCCGTCGGAGGCGGAGAACAGCAGCGACAGCAGGACGATGGCCGCGAAGTCGGCGACGGTGGCGGCGACGACGACGGTCTGACCGACCTGCCCCTCGACGCGCCCGGCGTCCTTGAGCACCGGCACGACCAGCCCCAGCGAGGTTGCGGAGAGCGCGATGACCAGCAGGATCGGGTCCTGGACCCACCCGGCTCCCGCGAGGCCCAGCCCGATGGGCAGGCCGATCAGCAGTGACAGCAGGTAGCCGAGCACAGCCAGGCGCAGCAGCGGGCCGCGCATCCGGTGGACGTCGATCTCCAGGCCGGAGAGGAAGAGGAGGAAGGCGAGGCCCACCAGGGCCATGACCTGGACCGGCAGGTCGACCTCGACCCAGCCGAGCACGGACGGGCCCAGCACCACGCCGGCGAGGATCTCCAGGACCACGGCCGGGAGGCGCAGGCGCGGCGCGACGCCCAGCGCCAGAGGGGCGGCGGCCGCCACCAGGCAGATGACGAGCAGGTTGTCGAAGGACACGTCAGGCATCACGGCGCCACCTCACAACCCGTACGTCTCGAGCAGGCGCAGCCACACCTCGCTGATCGTCGGGAAGGACGGCACGGCGTGCCGCAGGTCGGCGAGCGGCACCTCCGCGGCGATGGCGACCGTCGCCGAGTGCAGGAGCTCCTGCACTCCCGGGCCGGTGAAGGTGGCACCCACGACGACATCCCGGTCGGTGTCGACCACGAGCTTGCTGGTCCCGGAGATGCCGTTCCCCTGCGTGTAGGCACCGGCCACCTCTCCGGTGCCGTAGGAGACGGTGCGGACTGCGATCCCGCGAGCCAGGGCGTCCGCCTCGGTGAGCCCGACGGCGCAGACCTGGGGGTCGGTGAAGGTGACCCTGGGGACCACGTCGCGGCTGGCCCTGTCCCTGGTGTCCCGGCCGAGGATCACGTCACCGGCCACGCGCCCCTGGTACTTGCCCATGTGCGTCAGCGCGGCCAGGCCGGTGCAGTCGCCGACGGCGTGCAGCCAGCCACCCTCGACGCCGACGGCCCGGAGGGCGTCGTCCACCTCGACGGGGCGGCCGGGGGCCAGCCCCACCGTCTCCAGGCCGAGACCCTCCGTGGCCGGGCGCCGCCCCGCGGCGACGAGCAGCTCGTCACCGGTCAGCGCCGTGCCGTCCGCGAGTTCGACGGTGACCGGGCCGTCCGCAGAAGGCCGGCTCACCCGCGTCACCCCGGCGCCGACCGTGACCTTCACGCCGTCGGCCTCCAGCGCCGCCCGGACCTCCTGGCCGGCGAACGGCTCCTCGCGAGCCAGCAGGCGGGGCGCGACCTCGATGACCGCGACCTCCTCGGCGCCGAGCCGGCGGAAGGCCTGCGCCATCTCGACGCCGACGGCACCACCCCCGAGCACCAGAAGCCGCCGGGGAACCTCCTTGGCAGTGGTGACGTCGCGGTTGTCCCAGGGCAGCGCCTCTGCCAGGCCGGGGACGGGCGGCAGGCTCGGCCGGGTCCCGGTCGCGAGCACGACCGCCCGGCGGGCGGAGAGCTCGCGCTCGGTGGGGGAGACGAGCACCCGGCGCTCCCCGTCGAGCCGACCGACCCCCCGGACGAGCTGGATGCCGTGCTCCTCCAGCCAGGGCACCTGGCCGCTGTCGTCCCAGCCGCTGGTCATGTAGTCGCGCTGGGCGAAGGCCGCTGCCGGGTCCACGGACCCGGTCACGGCTTCGGCAGCTCCGGGTACGCGCCGGGCCGCGGCGACCACGTCGCCGGGTCGGATCAAGGTCTTGCTCGGGACGCACCCCCAGTACGAGCACTCGCCGCCCACGAGCTCGCGCTCGACCAGTGCGACGGACAGACCGCCGTCGGCGCACCGGCCGGCGACCGTCTCGCCCGCCGGCCCTCCGCCGACGACGACGACGTCGAACTCCTCCATCACGGCAGCTCCTCGGGACGGGTCCAGGCCCGCGACACCCGCGCGCCACGGCCACCTCTCGGTCGCCCGGGGGCCGGGTCCGTTACGCCTCAGACCTGGACGGCGGTGAGCGCGGCCACGCCGATGACCACGACGGTGACGCCGCAGACCTGGAGCCGGCTCAGCCGCTCGCGGAAGAGCACGTACGCGACCACCCCGGCGATCGCGGCGAACTGCGACGCCAGGACCGCGGCGACCGCGACGTCGGCGCGCGCACCAAGCGCGAACGAGCCGAAGCCGAGCACCTCGCAGAGGCCGGCCACCACGACGAGCGGCAGGGCCCGACGGGTGAGGCGCAGCCGCCCGGTGAGCAGGAGCGGGAGGGCGATCACCGCCACGCCGACGAGCCGGGCGGGCAGCAGGACCCAGGGGACCGGCAGGGTGGCACTCACCCGGCCGGGATCATGCGGCTGGACCTGGACGAGCACAGTGTCGCCGTCGCGAAGAAGGCCGCCGCCCCGAGACCGCCCAGGATCGCCCTCATCGCCCGGCCGTCGACAGGTGGTCAGAACCCGGCCGCGGGCCACGGCTGACCCGAATACCGCTGGATGACCGGCCCGGCGGGCAGTGGGACCGACCCGAACAGCCCGGGTCCCACCCGCAGCACGCGCGCCGCTCCCAACCGCGCGAAGGGGTCGTCACCAATCCGACGCGGGTCTCCGCGCCGTACCGTGACCGACCCGGCGAAGTGCGAGGCGTCGCGGACCAGGGTGCTCACGGCGTCGGGGGGTGGGCCGGCCAGCACCGCCCGCAGGGCGCCCGAGACGGCCGGGTCGTCGAACAGCGGTGATCGGTCCCTGGGCAGCAGGACGACGGAGGCCCACGCCTCAGGGCCAGCCGGGTCCACCACCGCGGCCGCCACCCGGACCGCAGCGGCAACCGGCTTGCGCCCCGCCGGCCAGGCGACGAGCTCGCCGGCCGGCTCGCCGTCGAGCCGCCAGACCGGGGCACGGGCGTGGTGCGCCGGTGCGCGGTCGCCACCGCCCTGGCCCGGAGGGAGGTGCGCGAACCAGCACCAGGTCATGCCGGCACCTCCCAGTCCGGTCGGACGGCGCGGGTGATCTCCCGGAGGTCCTGGCGCAGGTCCTCGTGCGTCGGCCGGCCCCAGAACCAGTAGCCGTTGTACACCCGGTGGATGGTCAGGTCGGGCCGGAGCGTGAAGGTCGTCGGCACGTACGGGCGGTAGACGGTGTCGGTGGTCTCGCGCAGCCCCAGGCGCTCGATCCAGGTGCGCTCGGCGTCGGAGAGGAAGGTCCAGCGGGCTCCCAGGCCGTTGCGGAACGCGGCGAGCTCGCCCGGCGGGTCGACCGACACCGAGACGAGTCGGGAGTAGGCGACCTCCACCTCCTCCTGGAACCGGGCCAGCCCGCGGAAGAACGCCTGCTCCTTCGGGCACCAGTGACCGCGGAAGAAGGTGACCACGAGGGGATCGCCCTCGGCGAGCTCGCACAGCGTCCGCGGGATCCCGTGGTGGTCGGGCAGGGCGAGGTCGGGCAGCTGCGCGCCGGGTACGAGGTCGGGGTGCACGGCGTCTCCTCGGTCAGGGGGCAGGGGTTCGCGGTGAGGGCGGGTCAGGACAGGGTGGCGGCGGCGACGGGGACCGCGAATGCGCGGCACCAGATCAGGACGGTGAGCGGCCGGTCCAGCGTCGTCCCGGTCGGGACGGGGTAGTTCTGGTCGCCCCGGTTCGCACGCAGCCGGTCGAGCCGTACGCCGCCGTCCGGGGCCGTGGCCCCGGCGCCGGGGACCACGTGGAGGTGGTAGTCGGGGCCGGGCTCGACATCGAGGGACTCCAGCCTGACCACGGCCGACCCGCCGTCCGCGCCGACGAGCAGCACGTCCCCGTCGGCCCGGTGGTCGATCCCGCTGAGGGACCCTCGGGCGAGCACCGGACGGGGCGCGGGTTCCGGTGCGCCGGGCCCCGGGTCCCGGACGCCGTCCGCGCCGGCTGCCGACGGGACCGGGAAGGCCTCACGGACGACGGAGTCGCCGAAAGCGGGGAGCACGGTGAGGCTGAAGGCGAGGACGACGGGCACGGTCTGCGCCGCGGCGGTCGACCGGGTTCCCCAGCCGAGGCGGGGGAGCAGCCAGCCGGCGCCGAGCACGAGTCCGCCCACGACCAGGGTGAAGGCAGCCGCCCGGGGGCTGCCGGCCAGCGACCGCGCCACGCCGGGTCGCCAGAGCAGGAAGAGGAGAGCGCCCAGGCCCGCGACGGCCGGGACCACGAGGGAGGCGACGGGCAGGGGCAGGCGACGACCGCGCGAGCGGCCCGGGATGGAGTCCACGCCGGGCACCGTCCGTCCACGGCCCGGCGCGTTACGGCGGGAGGCGCATCAGGCCGGTCGCGTAACGTCGGGCGCCGACCGGCGACAGGGCAGCGTCGACGACCTGATCGGAGCCGCCATGTCCAGCACACCCATCGGAGACCACGCCCTGCTCTCCGACCGCCACTCCAGCGCGCTGGTGGACACGTCCGGGTCGGTGGAGTGGCTGGCGTTCCCCCGCTTCGACAGCCCGTCGGTGCTGGGCCGGCTGCTGGGTCCGTCGGCAGGTCACTGGCAGGTGGCGCCGACGGGTGAGTGGCGCAGCTCGCGCCGCTACGTGGACCGCACCCTGGTGCTCGAGACGACCTTCACGACGCCGACCGGAACGGTGGTGGTCACCGACGCCCTCGCGACCGGGCCCGACAACGGCGGCCACCGCCTGGGCACCGACGTGCCGCACCTGCTCGTGCGCCGGGTGTCCTGCGCCGACGGCGAGGTCGAGGTCCGGGTCGACTACGCCCCGCGCCCGGAGTACGGGCTGCTGGTGCCGCTCCTGTCCGCGGTCGACGGTGGCCTGACGGCACGCGGCGGCGCTGACTGGCTCGTCCTCACCACACCCGTCCCGCTCGCCCTGGACCACGGAACCGCACGCGGCACGGCTGTCCTGAGCGCCGGCGAGACGGTCCACTTCGGCCTGCAGTGGTCGACCCTCGAGCAGGTGCCGGCGCGGGTGTGGGAGCAGGACGAGCTCCGCGACGTGCTGGACGCGACCGTGGCCGCCTGGCGGTCGTGGTCGGAGCTGCACCAGGCGTACGAAGGGCCGTGGGCGGATCTCGTGCACCACAGCGGCCGCGTGCTCCAGGGCCTGTCCTTCCAGCCCAGCGGTGCGATCGTCGCCGCTGCGACGACGTCGTTGCCGGAAGGTGTCGGCGGGGAGCGCAACTGGGACTACCGCTACTCGTGGGTGCGGGACTCGAGCTTCACCATGGAGGCCCTCTGGGTCGCCGCGTGCCCGGACGAGGCCGACGACTTCTTCGCCTTCATGACCACGGCGGCGGCATCCGGGGTGGGGCCCGGCCAGGGCCTGCAGATCATGTTCGGTGTCGGCGGTGAGCACGACCTGACCGAGCGGACGCTGCCGCACCTGCCGGGCTGGCGGGACAGCCGGCCGGTCCGGGTCGGCAACGGCGCCTGGGACCAGCGCCAGATCGACGTCTACGGGGAGCTGCTCGGCGCCGCCCACCGGCTCGCCGGCCAGCTGTCCGGGATCGACGCCGACACCCGGGCGTTCCTGGTCGCGTGCGCCGATGCGGCGGCCGAGCACTGGACCGAGAAGGACCAGGGGATCTGGGAGGTGCGGGGCGATCCGCAGCACTTCCTCTACTCCAAGGTCATGTGCTGGGTCGCGCTGGACCGCGCCGTCGCGATGGCCGACCTGCTCGACGCCGCGCACCGGGTCGACGACTGGAAGCGGACCCGCGACGAGATCTGGGAGATGGTGGTCCGGGACGGCTGGAGCGAGGCGGCCGGCGCGTTCACCCAGTACGTCGGCTCCACCGACCTCGACGCGTCCACCCTGATGATGCCGATCGTGGGTTTCCTCCCCGCCGACGACCCGCGGATGCTGGCGACGATCGACGCGGTGGCCGAGCGGCTCACCGACGACCGCGGGCTCGTGTACCGGTACCGCACCGAGGGCGGCGTGGACGGCTTGGCCGGGGAGGAGGGCACCTTCCTGCTGTGCACCTTCTGGCTGGCCCAGGCGCTGGCGATGTCCGGTCAGGTGGACCGTGCCCGGACGGTGTTCGAGCGCGCGGTGGCCCTCGTGAACGACGTCGGGCTGCTGGCCGAGGAGGTCGACCCGGCGACAGGGGAGATGCTGGGCAACTTCCCGCAGGCCTTCAGCCACATCGGCCTGGTCAACGCGGCCTGGGCGATCACCGAGGCGCAGCAGCGGACTCGGGTGCCGGTGTAACGCGGCGCGCGGCCGGAGGACGGAGCACCATGGTGGGTGTGGAGGACCGGGTGGCGCTGCCGAGGCAGCACGGCTCCCCCGAGGACGAGGAGCTCGTGACGCGCCTGCGGCGGGGAGACGCCGACGCGTTCGGCGAGGTGGTGGACCGGTGGTCGCCCATGATGGTGCGGGTGGCCCGCTCGCACGTCTCGACCGACGCCTCGGCCCAGGAGGTCGTCCAGGACACCTGGATGGCGGTGGTGCGCGGCCTCGACCGGTTCGAGGGTCGGTCGTCCCTGCGCACCTGGGTCTTCCGCATCCTCACCAACGTGGCGAAGACGCGCGGCGTCCGGGAGGCGCGCACGGTGCCCTGGTCCTCCCTCGGGTCGGCCGACGACGAGGTCCCGACGGTGGACCCGGACCGCTTCGTCGCGCCCGGGCAGCCGGCCGGCGAGCACTGGACGAGTCTCGGCTCCCCCCGCCGGTGGCAGCCCTCGCCCGAGGACTCGAGCGTGGCGGGCGAGATCCGGGTCCGGCTGGTGCAGGCACTGGCCCTCCTGCCCGACCGGCAACGTGTGGTCGTGACGCTCCGGGACGTCCACGGTTTCCCCGCCGAGGAGGTGTGCGTCGCCCTGGGCATCAGCGACGCGAACCAGCGGGTGCTCCTGCACCGGGCCCGGGCGCGGCTCCGGGCCGAGCTCGAGGACTACTACCGCGGAGTCGAGAGCGTGGTGACGTCATGACCGGGACGGCTTCCCCACAGGGCGGGGACGTCCGCTGCCAGCAGGTCGTCGAGCTGGTGACCGACTACCTCGAGGACGCCCTCGACGCCGACCTGCGGTCCAGGGTCGAGGCCCACCTCGCCGACTGCGACGGCTGCCAGGAGTACCTGGAGCAGATGCGCACCACGGTGAACCTGCTCGGCCGGGTCCCCGTGGACACGCTCTCGCAGCAGGCGCGGACCGACCTGCTCGCGGCGTTCCGCGACTTCCACGCCGCCGGGCCGGCCGACGGCCGGTGAGCCTCAGCAGCACTCGACCCGCGGCGACAGGGCGTCGCAGCAGTCCCGGGCCCCCACCTCGGCGAGGACCATGGAGCCGACCACGAGCGCGCCACCGAGCCACGCCGTCGCAGCGAGTGCCTCCCCGCCGACGGCGACGGCGATCCCGGCCGCGAACAGCGGCTCGCTGGTCATGACGACCGCCGCCGTGGTCGCGCTCAGCGCCGACTGCGCCCAGGCCTGGACGACGAACCCGACGCACGTGGCTGCCAGGGCCAGGTAGACCACCGCCCGCAGGGCCTCCACGGTGGCCGGCACGCCGAGATCGCCCTGCAGGATCGCGATGCCCGCGCAGAGCGCGGCGGCGACCGCCACCGACCACGCCGTCAGCCCGTACGCGTTGAAGGCAGTGGCCCACCGGCTCAGCCCGGCGATGTGGACCGCGAAGCACGCTGCACCGGCGAGGGTGAGGACGGCTCCGGTCGTGACCCCTCCGCCGCGCAGGCCGATCAGGGCGAGCCCGGCGGTGGCCAGCCCGGCGGCGGCCCAGCCCGCCCTCCCCACCACCTCGCGGAAGGCGAGGGCGGCCACCAGCGGGGTCAGCACCACCGCGGTCCCGGTCAGGAAGCCGGACAGGCCGGCCGGGGTGGTGACGAGGCCGCGGGTCTGCAGCAGGAACCCCGCACCGAGCGCGACCCCGAGGAACACGCCGTGGCGCCGGGCCGGACCCGGCAGCGCCCGCACCCGGTCCGGGCCGACGAGCAGGAGGACCGCGGCCGCGAGCCCGAAGCGCCAGGCGAGGAACGAGGACGGCGACGTCTCCGGGAGGGCCGACTTGGTGACGAGGAACGTGGACCCCCACACGGCGGTCGCGGCCACGAGGGCGAGCGTGGCCGGGAGCCGGGAGGTGGCCCGGTCGGTGCGGACTCGCACGGGACCAGGCTGTCGCGGCTGCCCGGCGGCGGCGACGGCCGGAAGTCCCACGACCGGCCCGGGGCCGACCTGGCCGCGGCTCAGAGCAGCCCGGCATCGCGCGCGCGGCCCACCGCCTCCTCGCGGGTCGAGACCGCGAGCTTGCGGTACAGCGACCGGGTGTGCGTCTTGACCGTGTTGTGTGACACGAACAGGTCCGCCGCGATGTCCCGCAGGGACTTCCGCGTCGGCAGCAGCCGAAGCACCGCCGCCTCGCGGGCCGTGAGCTTCTCCCCGGTTCCTGGCAGCCGCGGTCGGGGCACCCGCGGGTCGTCGGCCAGCAGGGTGGCGACGCGTCCCGGCACGGCGCAGGCGCGGACGAGGGCGGCGGCCTCGTCCCGCAGCGTCGCCGCGTCGGCCCTCCGACCGCTCTCCTCCAGGGCCCGGACCAGGCCGGAGAGCGCCGCCACCCGCTCCAGCCGGCCGGCCCCGAGCCGGGAGATGGACACGGCCCGCTCCAGGTCCGCGACGGCGGCGTCCGGACGCCCGGCCAGCCGGTGTAGGCGGCCGGCGACCAGGAGGGGCAGGGTGAGCGCGAAGTGCGCCGACAGGTCGCTGCCGGGGCGCAGCTGGTCGCCGACCTGGTCCAGCCGACGCCGGGCTGCAGGGGCGTCCCCCTCGTCGAGGCAGGCGAGCGCCAGGTAGCCGAGGGCGTACGTCCGGCCCGCGACGTTGCCGTACGACCCGGCCAGCGTGGCCGCCGCGGCGGCCTCCCGGCGGCAGGACTGGTAGTCACCGAGCCAGCACGCGACCGCCGCCCGGAGGCACCGCTCGACGGTGGGCCAGAACGGCTTGGCGTCGTCGCGGAGCCGGGCTGCGGCCACGAGCTCGTCGGACGCCCGGGCGAGGTCGCCGGACTTGAACCGGTGCAGGGCCCGCACCAGGGCGTACGGGTAGCCGTCGACGGTGCGGCCGTGGTCGTCGTCGATCCAGGCGTCGAGCTCGTCCAGCCGCCCCTCGTCCGCCCACACCATGACCCGGGCAGCGGCCAGCCACGCGTCCGCCCTGACGTCCGCCTCGCCGAGGGCGTCGAGCCACCCGCCGACGGTGGCGAGCCGCCCGTGGTTGTACGTGGCGTTCCAATGCTGGGAGACGACCCGCCGGAGTCCGGCGCGGTCGCCCCCGGCCACGGCGTGCCGGACCGCCTCCGACGCGGCGCCCCGCGCCTCGTACCACCGGGCGGCCCGGCGGTGCAGCCGGGGCACGTCGTCGGGCGACTCGCGGCGGAGGACGTCGCGCAGCGCGTCGGCGAACAGGTGGTGGTACCGGTACCACTCCCGGCGGTCGTCCAGGGCGACCAGGAAGAGGTTGCGCCGGTCGGCCTCGTCGAGGAGCAGGGCGGAGTCGTCTCGCCCGGTCACGGCGTCGCACAGGGGGGCGGTCAGCCGTTCCAGGACCGAGGTGCGGACGACGAAGGAGCGCAGCTCGGGTGGCAGGCCGCCCAGCACCTCCGCGGCCAGGTAGTCCACCAGGTGGTCGTGCGGTCCGCTGAACGCCTCGAGCGGTGCGCTGGGGGTCGCCCTCGTGCTGATCGACAGGGCGGCGAGCTGGAGGGCCGCCACCCATCCCTCCGTACGCCGCTGGAGCGCCGCGACGTCCTGCGTGGAGAGCCCGAGCCCCAGCACGTCGACGAGCAGCGCCGCCGTCTCCGCGCGCGAGAACCGGAGGTCGGCTGCCCTGACCTCGGCGAGCTCACCCCTCGACCGCAGCCGGGCGAGCGGGAGGGCGGGCCGGGTCCGCGAGATCACGACCACGTGCAGCGTGGGCGGCAGGTGGTCGACCAGGAAGCCGAGCTGGCGGTCGACCGTGGCGGAGGCCACCTCGTGGTAGTCGTCGAGCACGAGCACGACCCGGTCCGCCACGGTCTCGCTGAGCGCGTTGACCAGGGTCGGGAGGAGGACGTGCGCGGGGTCGGCCCCGGCCCGCGCGAGCCGGAGCGGCTCCTCCAGGCCGTGGGGGAGGGCGGTGGCGAGCGACCGGACGACATAGGACCAGAAGCGGGTGGGGTCTGAGTCCTCGACGTCCAGCGACACCCAGGCGAAGCGCCTCGTACCGGGGGCGCACCGCTGCCACTCGAGGACGGCGGTGGTCTTGCCCCACCCGGCGGGGGCGCTCACCAGGGTCAGCCGGCCGCCGGCCCCGCCGGCCAGACGCTCAACCAGCCGGTCGCGGGTCACCAGGGACCGGCGTGGCCGGGGAGCGTGGATCTTGGTGCTCAGCAGGTCCACGGGCGCACCTCCCGTGCGTGCCGGCGGGGCAGCCCCAGCGTGCCCGGCCCGCCCGGTAGCCGTCCAGGCCGCGCCAGGGACGGACGCGCGGCAGCGGTTCGGCCGGCCGGCCGAGGGGTACTCGCCCCGCATGAGAGCAGTGACGTGGCACGGAAAGCGTGACGTCCGCGTGGACGACGTCCCCGACCCCCGCATCGAGCAGCCCACCGACGCCGTCATCCGGGTCACGTCGAGCGCGATCTGCGGCTCCGACCTGCACCTCTACGAGGTGCTGGGCCCCTTCCTGTCGCCGGGCGACATCCTCGGCCACGAGCCGATGGGCATCGTGGAGGAGGTCGGCCCCGAGGTCACGCACATCCGGCCCGGCGACCGGGTCGTGGTGCCGTTCAACATCTCCTGCGGGTCCTGCTTCATGTGCGACCGGATGCTGTTCGCGCAGTGCGAGACCACCCAGGTGCGCTCGCAGGGGAAGGGGGCGGCGCTGTTCGGCTACACCTCCCTGTACGGGTCGGTGCCGGGCGGGCAGGCGGAGTACCTCCGGGTGCCGCAGGCCCACTTCGGGCCCATCCCGGTGCCGGAGGGACCGAGCGACCTGCGCTTCCTGTACCTCTCCGACGTTCTGCCCACGGCGTGGCAGGCGGTGCGGTTCGCCGACGTGCCCGACGGCGGCAGCGTCGCGGTGCTCGGTCTCGGCCCGATCGGGCAGATGGCGGTCCGGGTGGCCGTGCACCTCGGCGCCGGCCGCGTCATCGGCGTCGACCGCGAGCCGGCGCGGCTCGCGATGGCCAAGGCGCACGGGGCCGAGGTCGTCGACCTCTCCGACGTGGACGACGTGGCCGAGGCGCTCGTGCAGATGACCGCCGGGCGCGGTCCCGACTCGATCGTGGAGGCGGTCGGCATGGAGGCGCACGGGGCGCCCGCCGCCAAGGCCGCGCAGACCGCCGTCGGCCTGCTCCCCGACGCCGTCGCCAGGCCGCTGACCGACCGGTTCGCCGTCGACCGCCTGGACGCGCTGCACACCGCCATGAAGGGCGTGCGGCGCGGCGGCACGGTCTCGGTCGTCGGCGTGTACGGCGGCGAGGTGGACCCGATGCCCCTGATGGAGATGTTCGACCGGGGCGTGACGATCCGGATGGGTCAGGCGCACGTGCGCCGCTGGGTGGACGACCTGCTGCCGCTGGTGCTCGACGACTCCGACCCGCTCGGGACGGAGTCGCTCGCCACGCACCTCCGCCCGCTCGAGGACGCCCCCGCGGCGTACCGGATGTTCCAGGACAAGGCCGACGACTGCGTCAAGGTGGTCCTGCAGCCGTGACCGCGGCCGCGGACGGCCGTGTCGTCGTCGTGACCGGGGCGTCGAGCGGGATCGGCCTGGCCACCGCCCGGGCCCTGGCCGAGCGGGGCGACCGGCTCGTCCTCTGCTCCCGCGGCGGCGACGCCCTCGAGGCCGCCGAGAAGGAGTGCCGCGAGCTCGGTGCGGCCGACGTCGTGGCCGTGGCTGCCGACGTGACCGATGCAGCTGCGGTCCAGCGGGTCGTCGACACCGCTCTCGAGCGCCACGGACGGGTCGACGGCTGCGTGCACGCCGCCGCGCTGATGGCGTACGGGACCGTGCTCGACCTCGCGGCCGAGGACTTCCGCCGCACGGTGGACGTGTCGGTGGCGGGCACCCTGCACGTGGCCAAGGCGGTGCTCCCGGTGATGCAGCGGCAGGGGACGGGTGTGCTCGTCGTCGTCGGCTCCTTGCTCGGGCGGATCGCGGCGCCGTCGATGGGGACATACGTCACGGCCAAGTGGGCGGTCGAGGGGCTCACCCGGGTGCTCGCCCTCGAGCAGCGGGACCATCCCGGCGTGCACGTGTGCATCGTGTCCCCGGGCGGCGTGAACACCCCCATCTACGAGCAGGCCGCCAACCTCACCGGCCGGACCCCGTGGCCTCCGCCGCCCGTGGTGCAGCCGGAACGGGTGGCACGTGCCGTGCTCGCCAGCCTCGACCGGCCCCGGCGTTCGCGCTCGGTGGGCCCGGCGAACTGGGTGATGGAGGCCGGCTTCCGCGGCGCGCCGGCCGTCTATGACGCGCTGGTGGGCCCGTTGCTCCGCCGTACCGGCCTGACGGCCGCCCCGGCGCGGCCCTCGCGCGGCAACCTCGACGGCCCGCGGCCGGACCTGGCGGGCGTGCACGGCCCGCGGGCCGACGCGGGGATCGCAGGAGTGCTCGGACGACCGGTGGGAGATGCTGGGGTCATGGCGACGGTGAGCAGGCTGGTGCACGCGGGGCCCGACGACGTCTGGGCCGTCCTCGCCGACGGCTGGCTCTACCCCTCCTGGGTGGTCGGGGCCTCGCGGCTGCGGGCCGTCGAGGGCGGCTGGCCGCAGACGGGGGCCAGCATCCACCACTCGGTGGGCCTCTGGCCCGCCCTCATCGACGACCGTACGGAGGTCCTGGAGAGCGAACCGGAGCGCCGGCTGCGGCTGCGAGCGAGAGGGTGGCCGCTCGGTGAGGCACTGGTGGACATCACGCTGGAGCCGCGCGACGGCGGGACCCTGGTGACGATCGCGGAGACCCCGTCGGCCGGGCCCGGCCTGGTCGTCGACAACCCGGTGAACCACTGGGTCCTCGCCAAGCGCAACGTGGAGAGCCTCTACCGGCTGGCGTCCATCGCCGAGGCCCGCGGGGGCGGGTCCCGTGAGCGCGAGCGGGACTGACGCGGGCCCTTGCGCCGGCGGTCACGCGGAGTAGCGTGACGGCCGCCAGGTCCCGAGCCGCGTCCCGGCCGGCGGGAGACCCCGGGCCGCTGGCCTCCTAGGGGGCGGTCCGATGACCGAGTCCGGCGAGCCTGCTGCCTCCCGCGCAGTCCGGCTGATCTTCGAGTACGAGGGCGACGACGTCAGGCTGGTCGCCCAGCAGTGGGTGGACGTGGCCGTGCCCGGGGTGGACCTGGCGCCGGACGCGCCCCCGCCCGGCCGCTACGTCGAGGCACGGACCGAGGGCGACGAGCCGCTCGCCCGGGTCCCGATCAGGGCGGGCTTCGAGACCAGCGCCGAGGTCTTCCCCGAGCAGCTGGGTGAGCCGATCACCCGGGTCGCCGTGGACCGTCCGAGCGGTGCGTTCACGGTCGTCGTGCCGGCGTCCGAGGTCGCCGACCACGTCGCGGTCGTCGAGGTCGGCCGGGCCGCTCCGGAGGCGCCCGGGCCCGAGGGCGGCTCCACGAGCCCCGCCCCGGGAGCCGCGGAGGTCGTGGAGATCGCCAGCTTCCGCCTCGAGCCGGCGGGTGGGGGTGAGCGGGGATGACCACCGCCGACGGTGCCGTCATCGGCACGACCCAGATCTTCGGCAGCGCGCCGCGCAACCGGGCCTTCAACGTCGTCCTGCTGGCGGAGGGGTTCACCGCCGCGCAGCAGGGCGCCTTCGACAGCGCGGCCGCGGCCTTCGTCACGGCCTTCCGCGGCACCCCACCTCTCGACGAGCTCGCCCCCGCGGTGAACGTCTTCCGGGTCAACGTGCGCTCGACCGACTCCGGTGCCGACGACCCGGCCTCGGCAGGTGGGACCGGTGCCACCGCCCGGACGTACTTCGACGCCACCTTCGGCGGCAACGGCATCCGCCGGCTGCTCCTGTGCAACTCGTCGACCGCACTGCAGGTGGCGGCCGCCCAGGTGCCCGAGTTCACCACCGTCCTCGTCGTGGTCAACTCGACGGTGTACGGCGGGGCCGGCGGCTCCGTGGGCACGTACTCGCTCGCCCAGGGTGCCACCGAGATCGCCATCCACGAGATGGGGCACACGGCGTTCGGGCTGGCCGACGAGTACTCCTGCTACACGTGCGCCGCCGGCGAGACCGGCCGCGACCGGCACCCCGCGGGGGAGTGCACGGAGCCCAACGTCACGACCAACACCGACCGGGCCACGCTCAAGTGGGGCTGGGCCGTCGCCGCGGGCACCGCGGTCCCGACGATGCGCAACCCGAACTGCGCCCAGGTCGACACCCGTCCCAGCCCGGTGCCGGCCGGCACCGTCGGCCTGTTCGAGGGTGCGCACTACTTCCACTGCGACGCGTTCCGGCCCGAGTTCGACTGCAAGATGCGCAACCTCGGCGTGCCCTTCTGCCGGGTCTGCCGCCAGGTCATCTGGAACCGGATCGCGCCGCTGGGCTCGCTGCCCGCGCGAGCACGCACGCCGATCACCGTGCTGGCCCGCTACCCGGAGCACCTCGACGTGTTCGCGGTCGGCGACACCGGGCGCACCATGAGCAACTGGTGGGACCAGTCCAGCGGATGGGCCGGGTGGTTCCACCTCTCCGGCGGCATCGCGTCGCCGGGCGGCGCGGGCTCACCGGTGACGGCCGTCGCCCGCTACGCGGGGCACCTCGACGTGTTCACGGTGGGCACGGACAACCGGGTCTACAGCGCCTGGTGGAACCCGGCGAGCGGCTGGTCGGGATGGTTCCGGATCGGTGACCTGGTCTGCCGCCCCGGCTCCACCGTCAACGCCGTGGCGCGGTACGCGGACCACCTCGACCTGTTCACCACGGCGTCGGACGGCCGGGTCATGTCGACCTGGTGGGACGTCCGTACGGGATGGGCCTCCTGGGTCCACCTGTTGGGCGGCGTCGCGGCCAACGGCGCCACTGTCACGGCGGTGGCCCGCTACCCCTCTCACCGCGACGTGTTCACGGTGGGCACCACCTCGGTCTCGCCGACCGTGAGCGGGCGGCCCTCGGTCCTCGCCCGCTCGACCTGCTCCAAGCGCAGCAGCGCGAGGCCCATGCCGTCGACGCTGGAGCGCATCTCGCCGGCCTCCCGCTCGCCGAGGCGGATGATGGCGTCCGGCTCCGGGCGCGGGCCGCGGAGCTGGACCGGCATCAGCCGCT
>DATHTV010000060.1:0-7524 GCA_035462845.1 Jiangellales bacterium | reverse complement strand
AGGTGGGCGAGCGCCGGCGCCGCCGTACGGAAGGTGGCGAAGCACTCGATGGTCCACGGCAGGTCCGACCACGTGAAGCCCGGAGAGGTGATCTCCTCGATCGTGGGGGCGGCCACCCCCGCGGGAGGCAGGACGTAGCCGTGGACCTCGACGGACACGGTCTGGCCCTCCAGGCTGACCACCTCGCGGGCGTCGACGACGCCGACCCCGTCCGTACGGATCCGGAAGTAGTCGACGATGTCGACGTGGGCCCCGCGTCCCTCGCCCGCGACGATCGTGCCGCTGAAGTGCCCGTCCATCCGGAGCCCTTCCGCGACGGGCCCGATCGGGACCATCCGCTCCATCCGGCCCTCGAGCCGGTAGTAGGTCTCCCTGCGTTGGGTGCTGCCGGTCATGCGATCTCCTCTGTCTGGTGCGGCCCGGACGCCAGGTGGCGCCCGGGGTCGAGCTGGTCCAGCAGGGCACGCAGCTCGGCGTGGGTC
The DNA here is from genome assembly GCA_035462845.1 of Jiangellales bacterium. Taxonomy (GTDB): domain Bacteria; phylum Actinomycetota; class Actinomycetes; order Jiangellales; family Jiangellaceae; genus DASTQL01. The sequence goes on along the minus strand of DATHTV010000060.1, from coordinate 7,042 downwards.
GTCCCGGGCACCGGGTCGGCCGAGGGCGCGCCCTGCAGGTTCGTGAGCACCCGGTCCACCGCTCGGTGGACCGGGGGGAGGTGGGAGGACAGCAGGGCTCGGGGCCGCAGCCGGCGCACGCCGTCCAGGGAGCGGGCGAGAGCCGCCTCGTCCGCCAGGGTGACCCAGGGGCTGTCGACGGTCGCCCAGGCGAGCTGGGCCGCCTCGAGCACGCCCTCGTCGACGTCGTCGACGGTGGATGCGGCGGCCTCCTCCGCTGTCGGGAGCGGGGCACCGAAGCAGTCCGAGCTGAAGACCATCCCGCTCCGGTCGTCCAGGAAGCCCACCGTCCCCGGGGAGTCGAAGACCGGTGGACGCAGCGCCAGCAGGTTGCGGTCCCCGGCGTTCACCACGTCGCCCGGGTTGACCACCCGCAGGCGCTCGAGCGGGAACGGCGTCTCGGGCATCAACCGGCCGATCGCCAGGAAGCTCGACACGACGGTCGCCCGTGGGGCCAGGTCCAGCAGCCGCATCAGGCTTCCGGTGTGGTCCCGGTCCTCGTGCGTGAGCCAGATCCAGCGCAGCCGCGCCGGGTCGACGACCGACGACAGGGCCGCCATGAAGTCGTCCCCGAGCACGCCGATGCCGGTGTCGACGAGGACCGGCTCCTCGGCCCCGACGACGAATGCGTTCATCGGCAGCACGCCGGCGCCGGGCACCGGCCAGTACGTCGGGATCACGTGCGTGTCCGTCCCGACGGCGAACGGGTCTCCCACGGTGGGCTGCACGTCCTGCCTCCTCGCAGCTGGTGATGTCCGGCTGCGAGTCAGGCTGCGCCCGGGAGGCCGGCGGCGGATGGGTGCTGAGCACCCGGTTAACGGGCGGAGCTACCCGGTCAGGCCGAGCTCCTCGGCCAGCGCGGCGAGCGAGCGACGGTCTGTGCGGCCGGTCTTCGCGAGCAGGGCCGCGACGTGCTTCTCCACCGTCCTCGGCGAGAGCACGAGACGGTCGGCGACCTCGCGGTTGGTCAGGCGCTCGGGCAGCAGAGAGAGCACGTCGACCTCGCGGCTGGTCACGCCGAGCTCTCCCAGCGTCGGAGGGACCCGGGACTCCCCGCGCCCCTGGCGTGGGACCGGCGCGCCGAGCTGCCGCAGCCGGACGCGGGCTGAGGTGGCCAGCGCCGGCTGGTCGTGGTCGGCGAACCACCGGACCGCCTGCTGCAGCCAGGTCACCGGCTCGCCCCAGTCGGCCGAGTGCGCGGCTGGGGCCACCAGCCAACCGACCAGGTGCGGTATCCAGTCGCCACGTTCGTAGCAGGCCACGTCGTCCAACGCCGCCCGGAAGCCGGTGTCCGCCTCGGACGGATTGCCTTCGCGCCCGGAGACGACTGCGTCCGCTGCCGCGAGCAGGCCGCGGTTGAACCGGGTCCCGGCGCCGGGGCCCTCCCGGGTCGCCTCGCGGGCGGCGAGGCCGCCGTCCGGGCCGTGCAGGGTCGACAGCAGCGCCCACAGGCCGCGATGGGGGGTGTGGTGCGCCGGTCGGTCGGCCAGCAGTGCAGCTGCCCGGTCCAGTGCTGCGAGGGCCTCCTCGGGCTCGGCCTGGTGGAGAGCAAGCATGGCGCGGGCCCGGTCCCACGTGCTCGCCTCGACCTCGACATCCCCGGGGGCATGGCCCACCGCCTGGTCGAGGAGCGCTTCCATCTCCTCGCCCCGCCGCTCGTGCGCGTACGAGCGGGCGGCCGTGACGAGCGCGTACGGGAGGATGCCCGAGCCGAGGCGGCGCGCGAGCTCCGCGGCCCGCAGTGAGGTCTCCCTGGCGGCGGCCGTCTCCCCGCGGGCCACGAGGGCCTCGCCGAGGTGGAAGTCCACCGCGACGACGGTGGCCGGAGAGCCGGCCGCGACGGCTGCGCCGCGCGCCTCCTGCAACCGGTCCAGCCGCATCGTGTCCAACAGGTCCACGGTGCCGAGCTCGTGCAGGGCGCGTGCCCGCCAGCCCGGCAGGTCGTGCCGGACCGCGACGTCCAGCGCGGCCGAGAAGCACGATTCCGCTGCGCTGACGTCACGCAGCCGAACGCAGCGGCCCTGCACCTCGAGGGCTTCGCACCGTACGTCGGGGGCGGCCTGGGTCCGGGCAGCGACGGCGGCCGCCAGCTCCTCCGCTGCCGGTGCGTCGCCGGCCGCCAGCAGGACCACCGCGGTCGTGACGTCCACGCGGTCGGCGAGCTCGGCCCTGCCTTCTCCCACCGCACCGCGACGCGCAGCCGCCACGTGGATGAGGGCGTCTCGGCCGCGGCCTCCAGCCGCGAGGGCACGGGCCAGGGTGAGCTCCAGGCCTGCATCCTCCGCGGTCGGAGCGCGGGAGCTGCCTCCGGTGGAGCGCCGCCGGCCGAGGGCCTGCGTCCCCGTCGCCAACGCCCGGTCGACGTCGCCGGCGAGGGCGTAGACCCGCGCCAGCCCGATCTCGACCCGCGGCGCGGACGCCGGATCCAGATCCATGGCACGCCGGAGCATGCCCTCGGCGCTCGCGAGGGCGCCTCGCGTCCGGGCGTTCTCGGCGGCTCGCTCCAGAAGGTCCGCCGCCGCGCCCGACTCCCCCGCGAGCTCGGCGAGCCCGGCCGCGACGTCGCACCAGCGACCGGGGAGGCCTGGGTGCTCCTCCCGAACGGCGGCGAGCGCCGCCCGGGCGAGCTGCTCCCGCTCCGGAGGCAGCAGAGCGGCCACCACCTCGTCGCGGACGAGTGCGTGCCGGAAGCGTACGGATGTCCCGGCCACCACCGTCAGCTGGGCGAAGCCCGCTTCGCGCACGGCGGCCTGGACGTGGTCGCGGCTCTCGTCGAGCACGCGTTCCAGCAGCGACCACTCTGCCTGGTGGCCGAGGACCGCGAGTCCTCCCAGCAGCCGTCGGGTCCCCGGCGAGAGCTCCCGGAGGCGCGCCTGCAACGACCGGGTCCAGGTGGTCGGCGCGGTCGTGCGCAGGCGGTGCCCGACGACGTACCAGCCGTCCGGTCCGTGGAGCAGCGCGCCCGAGCGACGCAGTCCCGCCAGGAGCTCCTCGACGTGGAACGGGTTGCCATCGGCCCGGTCACGGACGAAGGCCGACAGCTCTGCCGGGCACGCGTCCTGCTGCAGGCAGGAGAGCACGAGCTGGTCGACGTCCGACGGCGCCAGTGGCGCCAGCTCGACCACCGTCAGCGAGCGGCGGCGGTGAAGCTGGTCGACCAGGCCCGCCGCGTCCCCGTGTGGACGGCTCGTCAGCAGTATCGCTGCCCGGTGCGCCGTGGTGGCGTCGACGAGGTACTCGAGGACAGCGAGCTCGTCAGGGTCGGACCAGTGGACGTCGTCGATGCTCAGCAGGGCTCCGCGGCCGGCCCCGGCGACGGCGAGCAGGTCGAGCACCGCCTCCGCGACGCCGACGAGCCCGACCGGCATCGCCGAGTCGCGCGGCCGAGAAGCAGCGTCGTCGAGGAGCGCGAGAGTGGGTCGGAGCAGGCCGACCGTGCCGGAGGCTCGGACTGCGGGGTCACGGAGGCCCGCGGCGACCGCCTCTGCGAGCGCTCGGAAGGGCCGGGCGCCGGCACCCTGGACCGCGCGTCCGGACAGCACGACGACGCCCTGGTCAGCTGCCGCCCGCTCGGTCTCCGCTCGCAGCCGGGACTTGCCGGCTCCCCCGTCGCCCACGAGCGCGACGGCGGCGCCGGAGCCGCCTCGAGCAGCCCGCACGGCCCGGCCGAGCAGCGCCAGCTCAGCGTCCCTGCCCACCACCGTACGGCCGAGCAGCCCGTCCACGGTCGGCAAGCCTGGCGCGCCGAGCCGGTCGCGGACAACTGCCGACGTCGCCCGTTGCGATCGCGGGGGTGGCGACGGCGACGCCGGTGACCTTCAGCGAGCGCAGGAGGGCGTGGTGCCGACACTTCGCGGGCGCCGAGTCAAGGCGACACGCGGCGTGACGGAAGAAAACTGTGTGACAGGTGTTCCCAACGGGACGGGTGGTCACTAGCGTCGGGCAGGTACGTCCCCGCGAGGCCGGCCGAACGGGCCTCGCGATGATCTACGAGGAGACCCGTGACCCCCGGACCGCGTTCCCGCCGCGTCGCGGTGGGCGTCACGCTCGGGGTCCTGGTCGTCGGCGGCCTCCCTGGGCCGGCCACCGCGGCTCCGGCTGATCCCGTGGGTGTCTCCACGGCGGCTGAGGTCGGGGCGCTGGCCGCCGCGCGCGCCGCCGAGACGCGCACTGCGGAGGCGATCGCCGCCGCCGAGGGGCGCCTGGCCGCGGTGGGGGAGCGGCTGGCCGAGCTGGAGCTGGGCGCGAGCCGCGCCGTCGAGTCCGCCAACGCGGCGCGGATCGCCCTTGCGGACGCCGAGGCCGAGCGAGCACGAACCGCCGCCGCTGCGGACGAGGCCGCCGCGACCGCCGAGCGAGCCAGGGTCGACCTGGGCCGGCTGGCCGCGGGGTCCTACCGCGCCGGCGGTCAGCTCTCGACCGTGGCCCTGGTGCTCGAGGCGGAGGGGGAGCGCGACGTCGTCGACGTGGCGACCGTGCTGCGGTCGGTCACGTCGGCGCAGGGCTCGGTCTACCAGCGCTGGTGGGCCTCGCGGATCGCGGCCGGGCAGCTGGCCGCCACCGCCCGCCGGGCGGCCGAACGCAGCGCCGCTGCTGCGACCTCCGCGCAGGAGGCTGCCGCGGCCGCCGAACGCGCGGTCGCCGACCAGCTCGCCTCGATCTCCTCGGCCGAGGCCGAGCGCGACGCGCTGCTGCTCCGACTCGCTGCCGCCCGGGGCACGACGGCGGAGGCCGAGCGCGAGCGGTACGACGCCCAGGTCGCGGCCGCCACCGCGGCCCGCGAGGCGGAGGCGAAGGCTTCGCCGGCTGTCGGCTCGGCCGCCGGCTGGCTGCCTCCCCCCGGGGCCGCTGCTGCCGGTTCCGGTTCCACCGTCCCTGTCTCGCCGGGGTCCGGCGCCGGCGTGCAGACCCGCTCGACGCCTGCCCCGGCGGCGCCTGGTGGGCCGGCGGCGCCTGGTGCGCCGGCGGCGCCTGGTGCGTCTCCGGCTCCGGCAGCCGCGCCCGCCCCCGCGCCTGCTCCGACGCCTGCTTCCGCGCCGGTGCCGCCTTCCGCGCCGGCCGCGGCACCGGCCTCTGCCCCTGCTCCGGCCCCCGCCTCGGCTCCCGCACAGGCCCCTGCCCCGGCCCCTGTCCCTGCTCCGGCCCCTGCCCCTGCGCCCGCCCCGGCGAGTCCGGGCGGCACGCGTTACACGGCCGCCGGTGCTGCTGCAGCCGTCGCCTGGGCCCGTACCCAGCTCGGCAAGCCGTACGGCTGGGGACAGGCCGGGCCGAACGCGTACGACTGCTCGGGGCTGACCATGCGGGCGTGGCAGCGTGGCGGCGTCTCGCTGCAGCACTGGAGCGTCGCGCAGGCCCGGGCGGTCACCCGTGTCTCGTACGCGCAGCTGCTCCCCGGGGACCTCATCTTCTGGTCCAGCAACGGCCAGGCGTCAGGGGTGCACCACGTGGCGATGTACATCGGCGGCGGCAAGATGATCCATGCCCCGCGCGCGGGTAAGCCGGTCGAGATCCAGAACGTCTTCTACTGGGTGACGCCCGCCTTCTACGGCCGCGTCTGACGCGTCCCCCCACTGGCAGCGTTGGAGGAGGGCGGCCCTCCTCCAACCGCGGCTTGGAGGAGGGTGGCCCTGCTCCAATCCCGTCGTAGGAGGGTGGCCCTGCTCCAACCGCGGCTTGGAGGAGGGTGGCCTTGCTCCAACGCGGGCGCCGAGACGGCGGGCAGCCGAGCGGTCAGTGCCCCCGTCCGCGGTCAGTGGCCCCCGTCGGCGTCGGCGGACTCCTTGCGCTTGCGCTCCCGCTCGTACGAGCGATGGATCTCGGCCTCGGCCTCGCTGCGACCCACCCAGGTGGCGCCCTCGACGGACTTGCCGGGCTCCAGGTCCTTGTACACCTCGAAGAAGTGCTGGATCTCCAGCCTCTCGAACTCCGGCATGTGGTGGATGTCGCGCAGGTGCTCCTTGCGCGGGTCGTCGACGGGCACGCACATCACCTTGTCGTCGCCGCCCATCTCGTCGGTCATCCGGAACATGCCGATCGCCCGGCAACGGATCAGGCAGCCGGGGAAGGTCGGCTCGTCGATGAGGACGAGCGCGTCGAGCGGGTCGCTGTCCTCACCGAGGGTGTCCTCGATGAAGCCGTAGTCCGACGGGTAGCGGGTGGAGGTGAACAGCCGGCGGTCGAGCCTGATCCGACCCGTGTGGTGGTCGAGCTCGTACTTGTTGCGGCTCCCTCCCGGGATCTCGATCGTGACGTCGAACTCCAGTGGCGCGGCCACAGTCACCCTCCAGGTCTCGGCTGGGGGCAGTCTCCCGTACGGTGGCCGCGACCGGAACCGCGTGGGGGTAGATGATGTCTCGCCGCGGGGTCGCGGTCCTGGTGGCGGTCGCCGTGGCGCTGGCCGCGGGGCTCGCCGTCCTGCTGGTGGACCGGCCGGGCGGCGACGCCGCCCCTGCACGAACGCCGTCACCGACGCCGAGCGCGACGCCGACCCCCACGCCGACCCAGCCGCTCGTCCTCGCCCCCGCCCGAGCCGGGGCGGCCGACCCGGCAGCTCCGGCCGTCGGCGACGTCGTCGGGCCACCGGCCGCAGACCCGCGCCTCGGCTCCCGGGTGGGCGTCGCGGTCGTCGACCTCGACACCGGGACGCCGGCGTACGGGCTGGAGGCCGACCGCGGCCAGACGCCGGCCAGCACGCTCAAGGTGCTCACCGTGGTCGCTGCACTCGAGGCGGTGGGTCCGCAGACCCGGTTCAGCACCCGTGCGCTGCTCGCCCCCGACGGCTCCACGGTGGTGCTCGTCGGCGGGGGCGACCCGATGCTCACCGCCGACCCCGAGGGGTCGGGCGTCCCGGCGCCGACCCGGCTCGCCGACCTCGCCGCCGGCACCGCCGACGCGCTCGCGGCCGCCGGTGCCGGGCCGGTACGGGTCGTGGTCGACGACCGGTTCTTCACCGGCCCGGCGGTGGACCCCGACTGGGAAGCCGGGTACGTGGCCGCCGGGGTCG
>DATHTV010000059.1:0-17974 GCA_035462845.1 Jiangellales bacterium | reverse complement strand
AGGTACGTGACCATCACGACCGAGCCGCGACCGGCGAAGTCGAGCTCGGCCAGGTCGAACCCGATGAGCAGGTCGGAGACGAGGAACAGCAGTCCGCCCAGCCCGACGCGACGGTCCACGCCGGCCGCCACCGTGGCCATGACGGTCAGCGCCAAGCTGTAGACCAGGATCGGGATCCGCAGGTCGTCCAGGCGCGGGCCCAGCACCAGGTTGGCGCCCAGCCAGACCACGAGGTACGCCGCACCGACCCACCACCGGTCGCGCACCCGAGTCCAGGCGCCGAGCCGTAGGAAGCCGACCACGTAGCACACCTGCATGCCGAGGAAGCCGGCCATCCCGATCAGGAAGCCCGCCTCGAACTCAAGACCCACGTCCCCGACGGTCGCGAGTGCCAGCGCGGCGACGACGAGCCGAGGCGTCCGCCGTCCCAGCGACAGCACCACCCAGAGCAGCAGCGTGGGCATGAGCAGGGCCTTGAGCAGGACCGCCGGTCCGCCCACGTCGAGCGCGCGCAGCACGGTGTACGCGGTACCCAGCACGACGTACAGGGCGAGGGTCGCCGGGGCCCACGAGTACCGGCGACTCGCTGGTCGGACGGGCATGGACGCTCCCGGTGGAGCAGGGGCGCCCGGGAGGTGTGACGGCGCCACGACACCGTACCGGGAGGACCGACGGACACGATCGCGACCGAGCGGTATCCAGCGACCGCCGGAACTGCTCAGAGCGGACTTCGAAGGTGTCGCGCTGCGTGGCGCTGTTACGGCGGCCAGCAACGAAACATCTGCACAACGTGCCAGGTATTGACACTACGTGTCCGATGTGGTGAGTTGTGATGTCCATTCCGAATGCCGGATCCACCGGGAGTGTCAGCGATGAGTCGCGCCCGCCAGCTCTTCACCTGCGCCGTGGCCGCTGCGGTGGCCTTCGGCATGGCCCCAGCGGCCGCCCAGACGGATGACACCTACGACGTGCTCGTCGTCGGCAAGACGCTCGGCTTCCGTCACTCCAACATCGACGAGGCCACTCGGGCGATCATCGCGCTCGGCGGGCAGAACGGCTTCACCGTCGACGTCTGGGACCCGCCGAACAACGTCGGGGGCTGGTGGGGCCCCGGCTCGCCGGGCCAGCCCGACCTCACGCTGGCCTCGACCCCGTTCACCACCGCCGACCTCGCGAAGTACGAGACGATCGTCTTCGTCTCGCCGGTGGACAACACCAACGACCTGAACCCGAACCGCGAGCGGCTGCTGAACGACAGCGAGCTCGCGGCCTTCCAGGGCTACATCCGCGACGGCGGCGGCTTCGTCGGCCTGCACGCGGCCACCGACACCATGCACACGGTGCCCTGGTACAGCCAGCTCACCGGCGGCGGCGCGCGCTTCCGCAACCACCCGGCCCAGCAGACGGCGACCATGCTGGTCGAGAGCCCCGAGCACCCGTCCACCGAGCACCTGCCGCTGGAGTGGACGCGCTTCGACGAGTGGTACAACTTCACCACCAACCCGCGGGCGGACGTCCACGTCCTCGTGACCCTCGACGAGTCGACGTACAACCCGGGCAGCGGCGCGATGGGCGACGACCACCCGCTCGCCTGGTGCCACAACTTCGAGGGCGGCCGTTCCTGGTACGAGGGGGCGGGCCACACCGAGGCGTCCTTCGCCGACCCGGTCTTCCTGCAGCACGTGCTCGGCGGCATCGAGTGGACTGCGGGGGTGGCGAACGGCGGCGGCAACTGCGTGACGTTCGGCGAGGTCGACCGGATCATCGAGGGCCTGGAGATCGACTCGACTCGTACCGAGGTGGCGGTGCGGCTGATCTCGAGCCGGCTCGACCGGGCCGAGGCTGCCGCCGAGGCCGGTGACCGGGAGCAGGCGCTGAAGGAGCTGCGCGTCGCCGGGACGCTGGCCGGCGCGATGGTGTCGGACCGGTACACGGCGCAGGTGCTCAAGGCCAAGGTCGGCGACCTGGCCGAGTGGCAGCAGGGCCTGCTCGACAACGGGATGTGACGGGCGGGCGGGGCGCCGGGCGGATGGCCTGCCCGGCGCCCCGCCGCGTCCGGCCGAGACGGACCAGACGCAGGGCACCCGTACCGATGATTCCGTCGGCGCAGTCGCGTCTACCCCAGGACGGCGACGAGCCCGCACCGAGGAGGCCGACGACGATGCCCAGGATCATCCCGAACCTCTGGTTCGACACCGAGAGCGAGCAGGCGGCGGAGTTCTACGTCTCGCTCTTCCCGAACTCGCGGATCACGCAGGTGACGAGGTACGGCGAGACTGCCCCGGGGCCCACCGGGACGGTGATGACCGTGGCCTTCGAGCTGGACGGTCAGCCCTTCGTGGCCATCAACGGCGGCCCGCAGTTCCACTTCACGGAGGCCGTCTCGCTGGAGATCGCGTGCCGGGACCAGGAGGAGGTCGACCGCTACTGGGCGGCGCTCACCGACGGCGGCGAGGAGAGCCAGTGCGGCTGGCTCAAGGACCGGTACGGGCTGTCCTGGCAGGTGGTGCCGGCCGGCTTGAACGAGCTCTTCGACGACCCCGACCCGAAGCGGTCCGAGCGGGTCATGTCCGCCATGCTCGAGATGCGCAAGCTCGACCTCGCCGCCCTGCGCCGGGCCGCCGACGCCGCCTAACGACTGCGGGGCGTCTCGGATCGGACGGAGCCCTCACGCAGCTCGTGGCGGCTGCCGTCCGGCAGCGTCAGCGTCACCGGCCGGTCGGTGCCCACCTCCACCCACCCGTGCCCCGCCCGTACGGCGACGTGCGCACCCCGGAACGTGAGCCGCAGCGTCAAGCCCTCCCAGGTCGAAGGCAGCCGGGGATCCACGACCAGCGCGTCGCCCTGCACGTCGAGCCCTGCGAAGCCGAGCGTGAGCGCCCGCCACAGACCGCCCATGGTGGCCACGTGCAGGCCGCCGCCGGTCGTCCCGTTGAGGCCGTGCAGGTCGATCATCGCGGCCCAGCGGAGCAGCGGCAGCGCCTCGTCCGGCCGGCCGGCCCGGGCCAGCAGCGTCGCGTGGACCGCGGGGGAGAGCGAGCTGCCGTGGCTGGTCAGCGGCCCGTAGTGGTCCAGGTCGGCCGCCAGCGACCCCGCCGGCACCTCGCCGGGGACCAGCAGGTGCAGCATGAGCACGTCGGCCTGCTTGATCACCTGCGCGCCGACCACCGTCTCGTGGCCGAGCACGCGGTCCGCCGATCCCGGGACCTCCATGAGCTCCGCGAGCGGCAGCGACTCCAGGTCGGAGAAGCCGGCGAACTGCTCGTGCCGCCCGAGCGCGGGGTCGTAGCCGTCGACCAGGCTGTCCGCGACCTCCCGCCAGCGCCGGACCTCCGCCCGGGTGGCGCCGGCCCCGTCGGCCTCGGCCAGCCGGGCGGCCAGCCGGAGGTGCCAGCGGGCCATGACGTTCGTGTACGCGTTGTCGTCGACGTCCTCGTGGTACTCGTCCGGACCCATCACGCGCCGGAGGTGGCCGGCACCCGTCGCGTCCCGCTCCACGCGGCTCGCCCAGTACCTCGCGCCCTCGGAGACGAGATCGCGCCCCGGCCCGTCCAGGAACGCCTCGTCCCCCGTCCACCGCACGTACTCGTACGCCGCCCACGCGACGTCCGCGACGATGTGCTCCTCCTCCAGGGCGGTACGGACGGGGACGGGCTCGCCGTCGAGACCGGGCACGGTCACCGGGGTGACCTCCGTGCCGTCGCCGGCCGACTCCCACGGGAAGCGGGCCCCGGCGTGCCCGAAACGGCGGGCGTGCTCCCGGGCGGCGTCCAGGCGGCGTACCCGGTACTCGAGCTGCGCCCGGGCCGCCGCAGGTCGCAGCGGCGCGAGCGCCCCGAGCACGAAGACGTCGGAGTCCCAGAAGACGTGCCCGGCGTAGTCGGGACCGGACAGCCCCCGCGCTCCCACCGCAGCCTCCCCGCGCTCGGGTGTGGAGCTGAGCAGCTGGAAGACGGCGTAGCGCGCCCCGAGGGTCAGCTCCGGGTCGCCGTGCACCTCGAGGTCGCACGTCGCCCAGCGCGAGGCCCACGCCCGCCGCTGCTCGTCGAGCAGCGCGTCGATACCGGTAGCCCGCGCTTCCGCCAGCCGGGCCAGCGCGGCCTCGACCGGAGGCGTCGCAGCCTGGTCGGCGACCATCGCGACGACCCGGTCGACTGTGCGGCGCCCGTCGATGACCACCTCGACCTGGTGGGCCGCCGCGGTGATGCCGCCGCCCGCACCCGATGACACGCGCGCCCACTGGACGTCGCCCTCTCGGCCGGCCTCGGCCCCAGGCAGTACGCGGAGGGCGTCGCCGGCCTCGAAGGACTCGGGGGAGCCCTCGGCGCGCAGGACCGCGACGCCAGGGCGCGCGATGGAGGCAAAGCGCAGGCTCGAGAACTCACCGGAGTCCACCTGCCGGTGCAGGACCCCGGTCCGCAGGTCGAGCCGCCGCCGACCCGGTGACGGTTCCTCGCGCGTCAGGGCCGTCCACACCGGCCCCTCGAGCAGCCGCGGCACACCGGAGGTGCCGTCGTCGTACACCCCGCTGGCGAGCACGCCGCAGCCGAGCACCCGGGCCGCGGCGTCACCCTCGAGCGTCCCGCGGGTGCCGAACCACCCGTCACCGACGCTGAGCACGCTGGCCGCCGCGTCCGTGGAGATGGCCGGGCGGCCGGTCGGCTCGTCCACGGCGACGACCCACTGGGGATCCACCTGCGTCTGGTCGTGCTCCAGTACCTGCATGCACCCATCGTGACCGGTACGGCGCGGTGCGCACACCGGGATTGCCGCCACTCGTGCGGGGTATCTCCGAACACCGGTGGCGGTCCCGCGACTCCAGCCGCGTCTCCCCGCCCGGACACAGGAGGATCCAGTGGTCGAGCAGTCCCGGGCGCGCAGCGTCCCGCCGCTGCGCATCGCCGTCATCGCCCCGCCGTACTTCGAGCTGCCGCCCGAGGGGTACGGCGGCATCGAGGCCGTCGTCGCAGACCTGGTCGACGGGCTGGTCGCCAGAGGTCACGACGTGACGGTCGTCGGAGCCGGCCGGGGCAAGACCACCGCCGACTTCATCGGCACGCTCGAGGAGCCTGCCAGTGCTGTCGTCGGCGAGGTGATCCCCGAGGTCCTGCACGCCATCTCGGCCGCGCACGTCATCGACGAGCTGGTGGCCGGCGGAGGCGTCGACGTCGTCCACGACCACACCGCGGCGGGGCCCCTGCTCGCGCGGCGCTGGAGCCGGACGCCCATGGTCGTGACCGCGCACGGGCCGGTCCGCGGGTCCTGGAAGCAGTACTACCGGCACATCTCGGTGGACGCCCATCTGGTCGCCATCTCGGACGCCCAGCGCGCCTTCGCCCCGGACCTCCACTGGGCAGGGACGGTGCACAACGGCGTCGTGCCTGAGGCGTTCCCGTACCAAGAGGCGAAAGAGGACTTCGCCCTCTGGCTCGGCCGCTACAACGCCGACAAGGCCCCGCACCTGGCCATCGACGCCGCTCGCGCGGCAGGGCTGCCGATCGTGCTGGCCGGCAAGTGCTCCGAGCCGCCGGAGCAGGAGTTCTTCGCCGCCGAGGTCGAGCCGCGCCTCGGCCCCGACGTGACGGTGGCCGGCGCCGTGGGCTTCGCCGAGAAGACCGACCTGCTGAAGCGGGCGCGCTGCCTGCTCTTCCCGCTCCAGTGGGACGAGCCGTTCGGGATGGTGCTCATCGAGTCCATGGTGTGCGGCACCCCCGTGGTCGCGCTGCCACGCGGAGCCGTGCCGGAGGTCGTCGTGGACGGCGTGACCGGGATCCTGTGCTCGGACCTCGACCAGCTCCCGGCCGCGCTGGACGAGGTGCGCGGCCTCGACCCGGCGGCGTGCCGGCGCCACGTCGAGGAGCACTTCACCGTCGAGGCCACGACGCGCGGGTACGAGGAGGTGTACCGGGCCGCGCTGCTCGCCGCCGACGAGCCCCCGGCGCAGCCGGGCCTGAGCACCACCCCGCTGCCGGTCGCCCGAGACCTGGCGTAGCGCGCAGAGCCGAGGCCAACCGACGCCGAGGTCCGGTCGGCGTCAGCCCACGTCAGGCGGGGACGGCGTCGGGCTCCTCGTCCACGCCGCCCAGGGCCATCCCGGCTCGACGCTGGTCCGCGCGACGCAGCCCGTCGGCGAAGAGCGAGGTGTTGAACCACGTCGGGAAGGCGCGCGCCAGCCGGCTCGGCCCTACCACTCGCACCGAGCCGTCGGCGAGGAGCCGGCGGAACGGCACCACGCCGACGAGCCAGCGGTGCATCTGCCGGGTCTCGCCCTCGACGACGAGGTCGACGTCGTACCCCGGGTCGGTGGTGCAGACGGTCACCTCGCGGTCCTTGATGTCGAGCCACCCGCGTGCGCCGCCCGGGCCGGTGAGCACCAGGTGGATCACGGTGCGCTCCACCGGCAGGGCGGTCGGCATGGTGAGCTGGTGCATCCGCCACATCAGCGTCTGCCCGTCGAGCTCCTCCTCCCGCGGGTCGCGGAAGATCCACTCGGCCGCCCAGTGCCCTATCGCCCACACGATCGGCGTGATGCTCTCGCCGGCGGGGGTGAGGACGTAGCGGCTCGGCCGGCCGCGTCCGAGCGACTCCCGGCGTACGAGGCCCCGGTTCTCGAGCAGCCGCAGCCGCTGCGACAGCAGGCTGCGGCTCATCCTGGGCACCCCCCGGTGGATCTCGTTGAAGCCGGAGGAGCCGACCATGAGCTCTCGGATCACCAGCGGGGTCCAGCGGTCCCCGAGGATCTCGACGCCGACGGCGATGGGGCAGTAGTCCGCGTATCCATGCACGTCTATCACTGTGGCCCCGAGACGGCGGGCACGGTAGTACCGATTCTGTACCGGCGCCGCGTCGCCGGCCGCCCTCAGCGGACCGCCTCGCCCTGCCTTGTCCGGTCTCGTACCGGTATGCAGGCCACGTGTCGCCGGTACGAGACGTGCACTCGTCGTGGTACGCCGCTGGGCGGAACCTCGAGGACGCCAGCGCCGACCGATCACGCCGCCGGCGCCGTACCGTCCCAGGAGGACACCGTGTCCGTCACCGCACCCGAGCTCTCCGTCGTCAAGGCGCGCCAGCAGCGCACCTGGGCGAGCGGCGACTACGCCGTCGTCGGCAGCCGCATCGTGCTCGTCAGCGAGCAGCTCGCCGACTCCGCCGACCTGCGCGCCGGCTGGCGCGTGCTCGACGTCGCGACCGGCAGCGGAAACGCGGCCATCGCGGCCGCCCGCTCCGGTACCCACGTCATGGGCGTCGACTACGTCCCCACGCTGCTCGAGACCGCCCGGGTCCGCGCGGCCGCCGAAGGGCTCGACGTCGAGTTCCGCGAGGGCGACGCCGAGGACCTGCCGGTGGAGACCGGTTCCTTCGACGCCACCCTGAGCGTCTTCGGCAGCATGTTCGCGCCGAACCACCAGCGGGTCGCCGACGAGCTGGTCCGCGCCACCCGGCCCGGGGGCACCATCGGCCTCGCGTCGTGGACGCCGGACAGCTTCATCGGCGCGATGTTCAAGGTCATCTCCGGCTTCGTGCCACCGCCGCCGGGCATCCAGTCACCGATGCTGTGGGGCACCGAGGCGCACCTGGCCGAGCTCTTCGGCGACGCGGTGGCGAGCACCCGGTCGGTCCGGCGGGTGTGCACGTTCCGCGCGGGCTCGCCGGAGGACTTCGTCGCCTTCTTCCGGCACTGGTACGGCCCGACGCTCAAGGCCTTCGAGGCCCTGGACGACGAGGGTCGTCAGGGCCTGGCGCGGGGACTCGCCGACCTGGCCCGCGAGTGGGACCGCAACCGGGACGGTGGCGCCGTCGCGATGCCGTCCACGTACCTGGAGACGGTCATCACCCTCCGCTGAGCCGGGCGCCGACACCCGGCGGCCTGACACCGTCGGCCGGCGCGGGACGCCTCACCGGCTCCCGCGACGGCCGTGCTCGGCGAAGCGGGTGTCGACGTCCGCGTGCAGCGTCACGCCCTGCACGTCCAGCTCGAGCCAGGGCCGTCCGTCCGCCTCCCAGGTGGCGGCGAGGTAGCGGGGGGCGACGACCCCGCCCTCGACGTCCTGCCAGTCGCGGGTCTGGCCGTGCCACCACTCCTTCGTGCCGCCGGGCCCCCGGTGGCGCAGTGCCCTGAAGCGGACCGGCCGCCCGTACTCGAAGGACAGCCACGCCGTGTCCGTGCCGCCGCCGAGCGGCATCGTCAGGCGGACGGTGGCATCGTCCTCCTGCACCGCCCGCAGCGGGCTACCGGCCGCGAACACCGACGGCGCGATCAGGGCCTCGCCCCACATGGCCAGGTTCGCGCCCTGGTCCATCTCCGGGCCGGACCACTCCTTGGGCCCGACCCGCATGACCCCGCGGCCGTCCACGAACAGGTCGGCGCCCGGGATCACGGGAAGCCCGAACCACGTGATCGCGAGGTCGTGCAGGAACCCCTCGCCGACCCTGTGCATGGCGGTGAACCGCAGCGGCAGCGAGATCCCCCCGCCCAGTCGCATGCGGCCCCGTGCCCAGAGCGCGAACGTCTCCACGAGCGGCACCCGGCCGGTCCCGGTCGGGTCCAGGTGCTCGCGGAGCAGCGGCGGGAGGGCGGGGTCCAGCGGGACGGTCCGGTCCTCGTGGGGCCGCTGCGGTACGGGCACCGCCGGGCGGGCAGGCACCGCGAACCCTCCCACCGCCGCGGCCAGGCCGAGCCCGAGGCCGACCGCCGTCCGGCCGGCAGCAGACCGGCCGACTGTCCGGCCGACTGTCCGGCCGACTGTCCGGCCGGCGCTGGTCTCCCGACGCGCTGGTGGCTCCACGACGACCTCCCGTGGCAGGATCCGGGCTGCCTCCGGGCGGAAGCATCGTCGGCGCGATCCGCCTCCGCCAGTCCACCCCAGGGCCCCGGCCCCACCACGGACCGTGGACCTCCCGACTCGCTCCATACGACCGGACTGCCTGGATGCGACCGCCGTGGGCGCAACCGCTGGGAGGAGTACGTTCCGGAGATCTCGGGAGGAGCCCGCCCCAGGAGCCGCGATGGACCAGCGCCCATGATCACCTTCCGCCGGGTGGAGGAGGGCGACTTCCCGCTCCTCGGCCGCTGGCTGGCCGAGCCGCACGTGGCGCGGTGGTGGAACCACGAGACGTCGCCCGAGGCGGTTTCCCGCGACTTCGGGCCGACGGCGCGCGGGGAGGAGCCCGCCGAGGACCTGCTGGCCCTGGCCGACGGCCGGCCGATCGGCCTGGTGCAGCGCTCCCGGCTCGCCGACTACCCCGAGGAGCTCGCCGCGTTCGCGGCCCTGCTGCCCGTGCCCGAGGGTGCGATGACCATCGACTACCTGATCGGCGACCCGGGTCAGGTCGGTCGCGGCCTCGGGCCGCAGGTCATCGACGCCCTCGTACGCAGCACCTGGGACGACCACCCCGACACCGACTGCATCCTGGTGGCCGTGTCCGCGGCCAACCGGGCCTCGTGGCGCGCCCTGGAGAAGGCCGGCCTGGCCCGGGTCGCCGAGGGTGAGATGGAGCCGGACAACCCGGTGGACGACCGCCTTCACGTCGTCTACCGGATCGACCGCCCGGCCCGGAGCACGCCCAGCACCACGACGCCCAGCACGACCGTGACGCCGTAGCGCACCCAGTCGTACTCCTGGTCGACGAGGTCCGCGGCGGCGTTGAACGAGGCATGCAGCACCCCGACCGTGAGCAGGCTGCGGCCGCTCCACCGGTCCACCCCGGCGATCAGCAGCCGGAGCCCGATGCCTGTCGCGAGCAGCGCCGTGACGCCTACCGCGACGTCCCCAGCGTCGCCGGCGCCGTCGAAGGCGAGCGGCAGGTGGATCCCCGCGAACAGGACGGCCGTCACCAGCGCACCCAGGGAGACCCCCCAGCGCGCTGCGGCGCGGCGCTGCACGAAGCCGGTCCAGGCCATCTCCTCCCAGATGTTGACGATGATCGCGCCCGACACCAGCTGCACCACGAAGCCGAGCAGCAGATCCGTGGTCAGCGGCTGAGCGCCGCCCAGCGCCGCTGCCGCCGCCCAGACGAGCGTCGGGAGCGCGAGCGCAGCCGCCACCCCCCAGCCGAGCGGGTGCGGCAGCCGTACCGCGTCGCGCAGCAGGGCACGCACGCCGACGCCGCCGGAGTCGCGAGCGGTCAGGACCAGGGCGGGCAGGATCAACCCGAGCACCAGGGTCCCCAGGACGAACGGCTCCTGGGGCAGGTCCAGCAGGACCGGGACGGAGAGCAGGGCCCAGCCGACCGGCAGCGCGATCGCAGCGAACACCACGAGGGGGCGCAGCTCGCGCTTGTCACCTGCCGGAGGCGGGGCGGTGGCGTGTGCCGTCGGGTGGACGGGACGGGTGCTGTGCATCGTCAGGTCTCCTCGCTGGTCGTGGTGGTGCCGGTCGTGGTGGTGCGCTGGGCCGGGCTCGGCTCCTCCTCGGGAACGGCCCGGACGTGCTGGTACGTGGGGGGCAGGCCCGCACAGTCGTGCGCGAGCGCCACGTCGGCCTCGTCGGCGGCGGTGATCAGGCACAGGCAGCGCCCGTCGGCGGGGACGACGACGGCGCCGACCCACTCGATGGCGGCGCCGGTGCCGCGCAACCGGGTGACCGCGTGGTGGAGGGCGCGGTGCATGGCCGGGACGTCCCTCGCCGCGCCTGCCCCGGCACGGAGCTCGGCGAGGAAGAACGAGGACCCGGACGCGGCCGGTCCGGGCGGTCGTGGTCGTCCGTTCACGGTTCCACGGTCGTCCGGCGGGCCGACCAGGACATCCGTAGTCCTCCGGAGACGGGTACGGGTCCTGGCCGACCCCGTACCGTCGGCACATGGCCGGTCGCGGCGTGGACGAGGGGCGGTCGGGTCTGCCGGCGGAGCGCAGCTCCTTCGTCGGCCGGCGACAGGAGCTCGCGGCGGTGCGGCGGCTGCTGTCGGAGGCGCGACTGGTCACGATGGTCGGACCCGGTGGGGTGGGCAAGACGCGGCTCGCCCTGCGGGCCGCCGCCGACCTGCGCCGACTGTTCCCCGACGGAACGGCGGTGGCCGACCTGTCGGCCGTCCGCGAGGCGGCGCTCGTGGTGCAGCAGGTGGCCGCGGCGCTCGACGTCCCGGACGTCTCCGGACGGTGGCTGACGGCCGGCCTGTCGGAGGTCGTCGGCGACCGCCACCTCCTCCTCGTGCTCGACAACTGCGAGCAGGTCCGGGACGCCTCCGCGGTGCTCGTGCACTCGTTGCTCACCTCGTGCCCCCGCCTGAGGGTGCTGGCGACCAGCCGCCGGCCGCTCGACGTCGACGGCGAGGTGCTGCTCGCGGTGCCGCCCATGTCGACGCCCCCGACCGGGTCACCGGAGGAGCTGCTCGCGTCCGACGCCGTACGGCTGCTGGAGCAGCGCGCTCGCGCGGTCGCGCCAGGCCTTGACCTGACCTCCGCCCATGCCGGCGACCTGGCCGAGCTCTGCCGGCGGCTGGACGGGCTGCCGCTGGCCATCGAGCTCGCGGCCGTCCGGCTGCGCACCCTGAGCCCGGCCGAGGTGGTGAGCCGGCTCGACGACCGGTTCCGGCTGCTGCGCCGCAGCGGGACGACCGCGCCGGAACGGCACCGCACGCTCCGCGCCACGATGGAGTGGAGCCTCGAGCTGCTGGCCGGCCCGGAGCGCGTCCTCTGGCGGCGGGCGGCGGTGTTCGCCGGCGACTTCGGCCTGGAGCCCGCGGAGGTGGTCTGCGCCGACGAGGACCTGCCCCAGGTCGAGGTCCTCGACGCGCTCGAGGGTCTCGTCGACGCCTCGGTGCTCGAGGCCTCACCGGGCCCACTCGGCGCACGGTTCCGGATGCTCGAGACCGTGCGCGCCTTCGGGCTGGACCTCCTCGCGGCGTCCGGGGAGGAACCGCTCGTGCGGCGCCGGCACCGGGACTGGTGCAGCCACCTCGCCGCGTCGACGGTGCCCGAGTTCATCGGGGCGGGCCAGGTGGCCGCATTCGACCGGCTCGCCGACGTCCACCCGCAGATCAGCGCGGCCTTGGCCTACTGCCTCGACACTCCAGGCGAGGAGCCGACGGGCCTGGGCATGGCTGCCGACCTCTGGCTCTACTGGGAGGCCCGGGGGCACCTCGGCGAGGGCCGTCGCTGGCTCGAGGCGCTGCTCCGGCTGCCGCAGCCGCCTGCGGTCCGGGCCCGCGGGCTGGCCGCGGCGGGCTACCTCGCGCTGGCGGCCACCGATCCCGGGGCAGCGGTCCCGCTGCTCGAGGAAGCCCGCGACCTGGGCACCGAGACCGGGCAGAAGTTCGTGACCGCGATGGCCACGCAGTACCTCGGGCAGGCGGCGCTCTTCCGTGGGGAGCTCGACGCCGCCGACCGTGGCCTGCGTGAGGCCACTGCGCTGCACCAGGAGCTGGACGCCCGGTACGCGGCGTTCTGCTGGGCGGACATCGGTGTGGTCGCCCTCCTCGCGGGCTCCCTGGCGGCAGCCGTCGAGGCGTTCGACCGGAGCCTCGCCCTCAACGAGGGTGGTGACCCGTGGACCCGCTCCCACGCGCTGTGGGGACTGGGACTGGCCCAGCTGCGCCGGGGTGACGCCCGGCGCGCGTCCGAGCACGCGCGCGACGCGCTCCGGCTCATGCGCGCGGTCGACGACCGGAGCGGGAGCGCGCTCTGCGTCGGAGCGCTCGCCTGGGCGGCCGCGGCC
Organism: Jiangellales bacterium; assembly: GCA_035462845.1. Taxonomy (GTDB): domain Bacteria; phylum Actinomycetota; class Actinomycetes; order Jiangellales; family Jiangellaceae; genus DASTQL01. The sequence goes on along the minus strand of DATHTV010000059.1, from coordinate 5,321 downwards.
CGCGGCGAGTGGGAGCACACCGCACTGCTGAGCGGCGCCGCCGAGGCGATCTGGCGGTCGATCCCCGCGGAGCTGCCCGCGCCGCTGGCCGGCTACCGCGACGAGTACGAGGCCCGTGCCCGCCGCGCCCTCGGCGACCGGCGCTGGGCGAGCCGGTACGGGGAGGGGAGCGCGCTCGACCGGACGGCGGCCGTGTCGCTGGCCCTGGGCGACCGCCCCGCCGTGCCGTCACCGCGTGAGCCGGCGGGCACCGGGACAGGCGACACGTTGACCGGCCGGCAACGCCAGGTGGCGGAGTTGATCGCCCAGGGGCTGACCGACCGCGAGATCGCCGCCCGGCTGGTCATCTCGCCCCGGACCGCGGAGTCCCACGTGCAGCAGATCCTCACCCGGCTGGGGTTCCGCTCGCGGGCCGAGATCGCCGCGTGGACTACCGCTCGGCAACCGCAGCCGCCTCGCGGCGACCGGCCAGCCGGTTGAGCGACCAGAGCAGGGCCCCGATCCCCAGCAGGACCCCGGCGCGCACGTACACGGACGCGTCCCGGCCGGTGAGAGGGCTGGCCAGGACGAGGCACGCGAGCGCGCCCAGCACGGGGGCCCAGGTGGGCGCGCGGAAGTGCTCGTGGACGACCGGGTCACTCCGCAGCACGAGCGCGGAGACGTTGACGACGGCGAAGACGATCAGCAGGAGCAGGACCGCCGTGTCGGCCAGCCCGGACAGGTCCCCGGTCGTCACCAGCCCGGCCGCCACCGCCGCCGTGAGCAGGATCGCCACCCACGGGGTGCGGCGGCGCTCGTGCACACGACCGAGCACCGACGGCACGATCCGCTCCTGCGCCATCCCGTACACCAGTCGAGACGCCATGATCATGTTCATCAGGGCCGTGTTGCTGACGGCCATCAAGGCGATGAAGGCGAAGAGCGTCGGCGGGAAGGCGAGACCCGCGACCCGGACCACCTCGAGCAGCGGTCCCGACGAGGCGGCGAGCGTGGCGGTGTCGACGAGCATGGTCGAGGTGAAGGCGACCGCCAGGTAGATCACGCCGGTGATCGCCAGCCCGCCGAAGAGGGCGCGGGGGAAAGCCCGCGAGGGGTCGCGGGTCTCCTCCGCGAGGTTGACCGAGTCCTCGAAGCCGAGGAGGGCGTAGAACGCCAGCGCCGTGCCGCCGAGCAGCGCGAGCAGGACGCCCCCCTCGCCGGAGAACTCGAGCGCCCGGCCGGGGTCCCCGTCGCCCTGGACGAGCGCCCACGTACCGATCGCGATGACGACCAGCAGCCCGCCGACCTCCACGATCGTCAGGACGACGTTGACCTTGACCGACTCGGAGATGCCGACGAAGTTGACGAGGCTGACCACGGCGAGGAAGCCGAGTGCGGCGACCACGGTGGGGACCGAGACGAAGGCCTCGAGGTAGTCACCCCCGAACGCCCTCGCGGCGGCCGCCGCCGAGGTGACGCCGGACATCATCACCGCGAAGGCGACGAGGAACGTGACGAACGGGCGGTCGAAGGCCTTGTTCGCGTACAGCGCCGCTCCGGCCGCCTGCGGGTACTTCCCGACGAGCTCGGCGTAGGCGGTCGCGGTGAGCCCGGCGAGGACGAAGGCGCCCAGGAACGGAGCCCAGAGCGCTCCCCCGACCTCCGCGGCGACCTTCCCGGTGAGCGCGTAGATGCCGGCGCCGAGGATGTCGCCGACGACGAACAGCAGCAGCGCGCCGCGCCCCAGGGTCCGCGCCAGCGGCGCGTGACCCCGGCCGGTGTTCGCGGGCGCGTCGCCCATGACCCCTCCCTACCGCAGGTGCGCAGGGAGGGGCCACGGGCGGAAGTCCGGCCCGTGCGGGCTGCTCGGCGGGCTTACGGCCCGACGATGCGCCCTTCGACGACCGGCCCGACCGGCGAGCTGGCGGCCACGTAGTCGATGGCCACCTGGAGCAGGTCGTCACCCGGCTGGAGCACGTTCGTCCCCTGGGTCAGCACCGTGTAGCCGTCGCCGCCGGTGTACATGAAGTCGTTCGTGACGAGCCGTACGGTGTCGGCCGGCCCGATCGGTGTCTGCGGGCCGCCGATGCCCTGCGGCGTCTTCCACATTCCCGTCACTACCGGAGTGGTGCCGTTGCAGGCGAAGGTCACCCTCAGCCCGGACACCTGCGGGAACCGGCCGGTGCCGCCGGGGAAACCTGGGAAGCAGAACGGCGTGAAGCCGTTCAGGAACGCCTGCTCGAGCTGAGCCCCCGTGATCGTCTCGATCACCGTCCGGTTGCCGAACGGCAGGACCGAGAACATCTCGCCCCAGGTGATCTCGCACGGCTGCTCGCCGGCCGCCGGCGGGGCACAGAGCAGGTCGGCTCGCAGGCCGCCGGAGTTCGTGTAGGCGGCGTCCACGCCGGGGTACTTCAGCCGCATGGCGTCGGCGACCATGTTGCCCATCGCCGACTCGAAGAGCCGGGTCGGCGCCCGTCGGATGTCGAACTGCTGGGTGCCGATCACCTGGTTGCGCAGCACCGCGGTCTGCGCGTTGGCGTCGTCGACGATCGCCTTGACGTCCGCGCGCTGGGCGACGCCGAGGTTCTTGGCCACCCGGGTGGCGGCGCCGACCCACTGGACGTCGCCGCCCTGCACCATGAGCTGGGCGACGCTGTAGCTCGCCCCGGCGTTGAGGCCTTCGGCCACCGGGATGCGCCCGACCACGGTGTTGGCGATCCGGTGCGTGTGCCCGGCCAGCACGAGGTCGACGGTCGTGTCCTGGAGCTGCTCGGTGATGTCGATGATCGGTCCGTCCCACGGCGCGGGCGGCGTGCCGGCGACGGCGTTGTTGCCGACGTTGGCGCCCTGGTGGACGACGACGACCTGGACCTTGACACCCAGGTTCCGGAGCCGCTCGGACTCGGCCCTGATCCCCTGGGCCTCGGGCAGGAAGGTCAGACCGGCGGTCGCCCCCGCGCTCACCAGCTCCGGGGTGTTCTCGAGCTCGGCCCCGATGACACCCACGCGGATCCCGTCGACGGTGAAGACCTTCGACGGCTCGAGGTAGTCGGGGATCTGGCCGGTCGCCGTCTCGACGACGTTCGTGGCGAGGAACGGGAAGTCCGCCCGTGCGACGTGGGCCTTGAGCCGGTCCACGCCGTAGTCGAACTCGTGGTTTCCGAGCGAGGTGGCGTCCAGACCCCAGGCGTTCTCCACGTCGATCGCCGGCATGTCCTGGAGCAGCCCGGAGTTGGCCGGGGAGGCGCCGACGTTGTCCCCGGAGGCGAGCAGCAGGCCGGGTCCGGGTAGCGCCGCGAGCTCCTCGTCGAACAGCGTCCCCAGCTGCGCGGCGCCGCCGACGGATACGTTGCGCCCGTCCAGCGTGTACGAGGTGGGCTCGAGCTGGCCGTGGAAGTCGGTGAGCCCGACGAGCGACACCGCCTTCACCGACGGACCCCCGTCGAGAACCTCCCGGAGCACCCGGCCCTGCGAGTGCTGCGGGGACGGGACTCGCATCAGGTAGGCGAGGGTCGACGCCAGGTCGATCGTCCGGGCATCCACCGTGCCCTTGGCGATGCCCTTGCCGCCGGCGAGGAACGTCGCCCGCATGTTGACGTTCGCGGCGAGGTCCTGCACGTCCGGCACGTACCCGTGCTGGCCGAAGAACGCCGACCGGGCCACCAGGGTCCCCGGCGTCGCCGCGTCGAACTGGTACGGCGGGTAGGAGAAGACGACCAGGTCGCCCGTACGGGTGGGGTGGGCCATGTCGGCGGTCGAGCCTGGGCCGTTGGGGATGTAGCGGGCCTCGGCCTTGGTGTAGGTCCGGTCGACGACCTTCCAGCCCTCCGGCTGGCCGTCGCCGGTCCAGTCGTTCGGGTCGGTGAGGGCTGCGAACGCAGCCCGGATCTGCGCCACCGTGGCCGCCTCGTCTGCCGCGGGCACCTGCTGGAAGCCGCCGCCGGCCGGGTCGCGCCCGACCAGGTTCAGGTAGACCTGCACCGTCCCGCCGGCCCAGCACGCCTTGGCCTTGCCGATCGTCTCGCCGGTCGCGGGGCGGCAGTTCGAGGTCTGCGGCCGGGAGAGCAGGCCGAGGTCGACCAGCACCTTGCTCGCGTCGATCGCCAGGAACTGCGGGGCGAAGCCGTGGTCCGAGGCCACGAACGTCGCCGGGTCCTTGCCCATCAGCGACCGGGCCACCCGCAGCACCTCGTCGGCGCCCCGGTAGGCAGTGTCGAGGAAGGCCTGGCGCTGGGCGACCCGCCCGTCCGGCGTCCCGTTCGACTGCACGTCGTCGTACGCGGGGTTCGGCGCGCCGCCGGGCAGGGTCGGGGTGACCAGGCCGAGGAACTGGTGCTGGAACTCGTCGGTCGTGGGGTAGCCCGCGAGCAGCAGGTCGGGCTGGTACTTCCGCACCACGTACTCGAGCATCGGGCGGTGGCCGGTCTCCCAGTAGAGGCCCTGCTCGACGTAGGTCTCCTCGCTGACGATGCCGGCCTCGAGGATGGCGAAGTCGGCGGCTGTCGAGGTCGGGAACGTCTGCGCCAGGTACTCCGCGAAGTCCCCCGTGAAGCCGGGCTCGCTCCAGCCAGGCCAGGTCGCGATGGCGCGCGTGACCGACGTGTGGAAGAGCCGCACCTGGGACAGGTCGCCGGTGAGCGTCTCGACCTTGACCAGCATCCCCGCGGTCAGGCCGTTCAGCGCCCCGCCGCTGACCGTCACCTTGACGTCGGCCCACTCGCCGGCGGCGAGGTCTCCGACCCTCGCCGAGCCGTCCTTCCCGGGCGCGAGCAGCACCCGGTCGTAGTCGACCGTCGCGTTGTTCGTGCTGTCGTAGAGGTAGGCGTTGAGCCCGTACTTGTCGACCCCCGCGTCGAGCACGCGCAGCCGCATCTCCTGCGCCGGGCTGTACGAGGCCGGCACGTCCGTCCACCCGGTGGCGGGTGCAGGAGCGGCGGCCGGGAACGGCGGCTGACCGGCGAAGCCGGCTGGGTGGTCGAACTGGAGGCCGAAGGCGGCGGTGAAGCCGGCGTCGTCAGTGGGGGCGATGTAGTTCGTGGCGACTCCGCGGCCGGAGTGGAAGGTGCGGAAGTCGATGGTCGGCCCGTCGATGACGCCGACCCGGCCACCGGCCCACTCGACCTGGGCGACCTTCGTGCCGCCGCGCTCGGCCGACTGCGCGATCGTCTCCGCCTGCACGACCCCGGGGTCGAACGCGGCCGTCCGGTTGGCGAAGGGCTGGCCGTTGACGTGGAACGTGTTGTTGGTCGAGCCGTGGACGCCCGGCCACGCGCCGGTGGCCAGCGAGTACCAGCCCGCGCCGGGGTTGGGCGGGGCCTGGGTCAGCAGCCCGCCGTCGG
>DATHTV010000058.1:0-6287 GCA_035462845.1 Jiangellales bacterium | reverse complement strand
GTGACGCCGGCTCTGACCGCCGACGGACGACGAGGTGACGGGGGTCGGTCGACGTGTCCTGGCTCCCAGTGGCTCACGAACCGCATCCCACGCCGCCCCCAGTGGCTCACGAACCGCTTCGCACGCCCCCGGTGACCCGGGAGAAGTCCCGGGGAAGCCCGTCTCCGGCGGACGTCCGCTCCGCCCTGTCCCGTACGGCCAGCGCGCAGCGGATCCGTCGGCGGGAAAGGCGAGAACGGGCCCATCTGCTCGGCGCCGACCTGGCCGCCTTGCTCCTCGGCGTCGCGCTCGGCCGGCTGGCCGACCCCGCCGGGCCGACGGTGCTCGCGCTGGTCATGGTGCCGGCCTGGCTGCTCACCCTGGCCGCGCGGGGCGCGTACGACGGCCACCAGGTGGGCAGCGGAACCAGCGAGCTGTCCCGGGTCGTCGACGCCTCGGTCCGCGTCGCCCTCGCGGTCGTGCTCGTCGCCTACCTCGCCCGTGCCGAGAGCGCCCGCACGCTCGTGCTGGTGATGCTCCCCGTCGGCGCGGCCCTGCTGGTGCTGGGCCGGCTGGCGGTGCGCGCCGTCTCCGGCCGGGTGCGCCGGCGGGGCCGCGGCGGGCGCCGCGTGCTCGCGGTCGGCACCGTCCGGGACGTCATGCACCTGGTCGAGCATGCCCGGCGCAGGCCGGGCGCGGGATTCCGGGTCATCGGCGCCTGCGTGCCGCGGTACGCCGCCGCGGACCGCCGCCGGCCGCACGGCCGTCGCGGCTCCGTGACGCCGGCCACCCACCAGCAGCGGGACGGCGACCGCCGCGCGGACTCCGACCGGCGCGGGGACGTCGGCGAGCTGCAGGCCGTGGGGGTGCCGGTGCTCGGCACCCCCCGGGAGGTCCTCACCGCAGTGCAGACCAGCGAGGCCGACACCGTGGTGGTGACCGGTCAGGGGGTGCTGAGCCGGCACGCCCTGCGCCGGCTGGCGTGGCAGCTCGAGGGCACGGCCGTCCGGCTCTACGTCGGCTCGGCGCTCAGCGACGTCGCCATGCCGCGCATCACCCTGCAGGCCCTGGGCGGCATGTCCCTGCTGCACGTCGGGGCGCCCATCCTCGGGGGCGGGCGGCTGCTGCTGAAGTCCGCGCTCGACCGTCTCCTCGCCCGCGTCGCGCTCCTGCTGCTCGGACCCGCGCTGGTCCTCCGCGCGGTGCTCATCCGCCTGGACTCCCCCGGCCCGGCTCTCTACCGGCAGCAGCGGGTCGGCCTCGCCGGGCGCACCTTCGTCTGCCTCAAGCTGCGGACGATGCGTCAGGGCGCCGACCGCGAGGTCGCTGACCTGCGCGAGCAGTCGCAGCGCAACGAGGTGCTGTTCAAGATCCGCGCTGACCCGCGCGTCACCACCGTGGGCCGGGTGCTGCGGCGCTACTCCCTCGACGAGCTGCCCCAGCTGCTCAACGTGCTCGGCGGCTCCATGTCGATGGTCGGCCCCCGCCCGCCGCTGCCCAGCGAGGTCGCCGAGTACGGCGACGACGTCCAGCGCCGGCTCTTCGCCAAGCCCGGCATGACCGGCCTCTGGCAGGTCAGCGGCCGGTCGGACCTGTCCTGGGCGGAGTCCGTACGGCTGGACCTCTACTACGTGGAGAACTGGTCGCCGTCGCTGGACCTGTCGCTCCTGGCGCGTACCGTCGCCGCCGTGATCCGCGGCCGAGGCGCGTACTGACCCGCCGCCGGGCCCGCTCGACCGACCGGTCCTCCCGGTGCGAGCCGGGCCACGGACCTGAGACCGCCCCTGCACACTGACCGGGTGGCCGAGGCGCTGAACCTGCCGTCCCCGTGCGTCGTGGTGCTGGTCGGCCCCGGGGCGTCCGGGAAGTCCACCTGGGCGGCAGCCCACTTCGCGCCGGACGCCATCGTGTCCAGCGACCGGCTGCGTGCCCTCGTCGGCACCGGGGAGGACGACGTCGCGGCCAGCTCCGACGCGTTCGCCCTGCTGGAGGAGATCGTCCGGCGGCGGCAGGCCCGGCGCCTCACGACGGTGATCGACACGTTGGGGCTCGATCCGCGGCGCCGGCTGGCCTGGCTCGCGCTGGCGCGGCAGAACGACCTGCCGTGCGTCGCCGTGGCCTTCGACACGCCGGCCGCGGAGTGCCGGGAGCGCAACCGGAGCCGGTCCAAGCGGATCCCGACCGACGTGCTCACCGGTCAGCTGCGGGTCTGGAAGGCGACGCGTGACCTGCTGCCCGCCGAGGGATACGACGCGGTGCTCTCGCCGCAGCCGGTCCGGGTCGTGCCGTCGGCCTTCGTGGACGCCGCCGCCGCGGCCCGCCGCCAGGAGGACCGCCCGACCGGGCTGAGGTTCGGCTTGCACCTCGGCGCCTTCGGCTTCGACGGCGGCACGGCGGCGACCCGGGACCGGCTCAGGGAGATCGCCGCGGCGGCGGAGTCGGCCGGCTTCGACGCGAACTACGTCATGGACCACTTCCGGCAGATCCCGCAGGTCGGACGGGCCTGGGACGACTTCCTGGAGAGCTACACGACCCTCGGCTACCTGGCCGCATGCACGCAGCGAGTACGCATCGGTGCGCTGGTCACGGGCGTCACGTACCGGAACATCGGTCATCTGGGCAAGATCATCGCCACCCTCGACGTGGTGAGCGGAGGCCGCGCGGTGTGCGGCCTCGGGCTGGCCTGGTTCAAGCAGGAGCACCTGGCGTACGGGTGGCCGTTCCCGTCCACGGCTGATCGGTACGCCCTGCTCGAGGACGCCCTGCAGGTCCTGCCGCTGCTGTGGGGGCCGGGAAACCCCGCCTTCGCGGGGCGGGTGCTGTCCCTTCCCGACACGACCTGCTACCCGCGGCCGCTCCAGCAGGTGCCGGTCGTGCTCGGCGGCGGCGGCGAGCGGCGGACACTGCGGCTGGCGGCCCGCTACGCCGACGCCGCCAACGTACTGGGCGACGCGCCCACCGTCCGCCGGAAGCGCGAGGTGCTGCAGGCGCACTGCGCGGAGGTCGGCCGAGATCCGGCGCAGGTCGAGCTGACACACCTGTCGACGGCGCTGGTCGGCACCGACGACCGGGAGCTGACCGGCCTGGTCGAGCGGCTGCGGCCGCGCCGGCAGGATCCGGGGCAGTACGCCGCCGCGGTCAACGCCGGCACCGTCGACGACCACGTCGGCCGATTCCGCCAGCTCGCCGAAGCCGGCGTCCAGGAAGTCATGGTCCGGTTGCCGGACCTGACCGACGCGACGCCGCTCGAACGGACCGCCAGGATCATCTCCGCCTTCCGTTGAGACCGACCGGTCGAGACCGGGACCGGCAGGTCTTCGGCCGCGCGGCCCGCCGCCGGCGACCCGGAGATCCCGCCAGCGAGGTGAAGGCCCTGGATCAGCCGTGCGGGTCGGTCACGGATGCAGGTCGACGGTCACCTCGTGGTGGGAGACCCGCTCGTCCCATCTCGACAGCGCCCGGCGTGCCGGCTCCTCGAGCACAGCCTGCTCACAGTCCGCCCCGGCGAACGACCGGACGGCGTCCAGGTCGGAGAAGAGTCGTCGGCGGTCTCGGCCGGCGCCCAGCCCGGCCAGACGCGGGCGATCATCGCGGCTCCCTTCGTCGTGACCGAGCGGTCACGAGCCTAGGGACTCGTCCGTCGGTGGAGCCGCCGCGGGTCGACGACCGCTGCCGCCTGGACTCCGCGGCCCGCGCGCGGTCGCCGGCGAGGATGGCGTCCTCGTGCTCGCGCAGCCGACTCAGGTCTCGTACGCGTCGGCCTGCTCGACGATCGCGAGCAGCTGGGTGGCCAGCTCCCGGGCGGACTCCCGGCTCAGCTCCACGGCGACCCGGGGCCTGGCGGCGTTCGCCTCGTTGACGAAGTCGATGCTCACCGCGTGCTCCACCGGCGCGTGGAACGGGTGGTCGTACGACAGCCACACGCGGTCGAGGGAAAACCAGCCCTGCGCGCCCTTGCCGCTGCCGTGGACCGGCGTGCTGCTGCCGATGGTCGTACACATGCGATCTCCGTCCGCCGCTTTTCCCGTCAGGAAAGGTGCCGTCCGAGGAAGTCCCAGACCTTCGCCCACCCGTCGACCGCCTGCTCGGCACGGTAGGCCGCGGGGCGGTCGTAGTAGAAGAAGCCGTGCCCCGCGCCGTCGTAGCTGTGGAACTCGAAGACCTTGCCGTGCTTGCGCAGCTCCGCCTCGTGCTGGGCGACCATCTCCGGGCCGGGTGACCTGTCGTCCTTGCCGAAGATGCCCAGCACCGGACACGGAAGGTCCCTCGTCAGGTCGACCGGCGCCACGGGGTACTTGTCGCTCAGCTCGTCCGGCCGCATGACGACCCGGCCGCCCCAGCAGTCGACGACGGCGTCGACGTTGCCGCCGCGGCACGCCGCCAGGTACGCGTGGCGGCCGCCCGAGCAGGTGCCCATGACCCCCACCTTCCCGGTCGTGATCGGCAGCGCGCGCAGGTAACGCACGCAGGCCAGGCCGTCCCCGACCACCTGGTCGTCGGACACGTCGCCTTCGGCCCGCACGCGGGCCGCGACGTCGTCCGGCGTTCCCGGACCGGAGCGGGAGTAGAGGTCCGGGCAGATGGCGACGTAGTCGTGGTGGGCGAACCGCCGTGTCGCCTCCTTGTACCACTCGTCCCAGCCGGGGCGGTGATGGAACAGCACGACCGCGGGGAACGGACCGCGACCCGCCGGCCGGGCGAGATACGCGGTGATGTAGTCGCCCCGGTGCCCGACGACCGCGACGGTCTCGGCGATCATGCCCTCGTACTCGTCGGTGGAACGCATCGAGCCCCTCCCTCCGGTGTGCCGGCTACCCGCGGCCGCGCGTGGCGCCACCGGGGACCCGGATCATCGATCATGTGCAGCCCGAGAGGCCAACCTGGCGCTGCTGTCAAGGCCCGGTCTGGTGGAGGCTCGGTTGACTGGCTCCGGCGGATGTCGGGGTGCGGGTCAACTCGTATTCGGCGTTCGGCCGGTGTTGGCGCGCAGTTGCTGGTCGTAGTAGCGGGCCATGAGCCGCCAGTAGACCAGCACCAGTGCCATCAGGACCGCGGTGGCACCGGCCGCCGGCGCGGCGCGGTGTCGCCGGGCGGCGACCAGTGCGGTGATGCCGGCCAGCGTGGCCGCCGCGTTGACCGCCATCGCGGTGTCGCGGGGCCGCTCGGTGATCCAGAGTTCTTCGCCGAGCACCGCCCGGGTGGACCAGGCGTGCTCGTCCGCCGGTCTCGGGAAGATCACGGGGTTGGCGGCCATCCAGGCACCGATGATCGCGGCGTGGCTCCGCCGCCGTGTCCACGCAGGAACCAGCACAAGCGGGGTGCTCAGCCAGCGGGTCCAGGCACTCCACGGGTTGGAGTGGCGTGCGAAGACCCTGTGTTTGAGGTCGGCGAAATGGCGGCGCATGTCAGGATCCTTCCTACCGGAGCTCTCAAGGCTGGCAGTGCCGGGCTCGTCCGGGAAGACGATCGCTCCGATGCGGACCATGATCCAAACGGGCTCTTCCCAGTTGAGGGTGTAGCTCGAGGGTCCGGTCGTGGTTGGAGGGGGTCGGCGCGTCGGTGCCTGTGGAGGGGTCGAGGTCCTCCGAGGATGGGAGTTCCGACACTGCCCACCTTGCTAGGCCGGCTTGCGGACTAGGGCCTCAAGTACGCTCAAACGGCCCTCGTCCGCACTCCGGGCCGCGTTGATCTGAAATTCCCCAATCCGCTCGCCCATGAGCGTCTGCAGCCCCAGCGGCGGCAGCCCGTGTTCCTCCAACCGCCGGCGGTTCTCCCGCAAGTCCGGCAGGACCTCCTCCGTCTTGTCCCGGAAGATCACGATCTCGAACCCCGCGGTGAGAACTTGCTCCCGTGTCTCCTCGGGCGAACACAAAAAGCTCGTGCCCGGCCCTGCCGCCCAGGGCAGCGGGTAGTCGGGCTCGCCTTTCGGCCCGGCTCCGTAGTGGGAGAATGCGAACACCGCGCCGGGGCGAAGCACACGAAGCGCCTCGGCATAGAAGCGCCGCTTGTCGTCGATGTTCATCGCCACGTTCTCGGAATAGGCTCGGTCGAACCCATCGTCCTCGAAGGGCAGATCGGTCGCGCTGCCCTCCACCACGCGCACGCGATCCGAGAGGCCGGTCGCGGCATTCAGCTCCTCCGCCGCGCGGCAGAACTCCGGCGTCAGGTCGAGCGAGGTCACGTGGCAACCGAAGTGCGTCGCGGTCCACCGCGCCGGTCCGCCGATCCCGCCGCCGATGTCGAGGATGCGCTCGCCGGAGAGGGGTTCGAGGAGCGCTACCATCTCCTTTGTCGCCTTCAGCCCCCGG
>DATHTV010000057.1:0-11057 GCA_035462845.1 Jiangellales bacterium | reverse complement strand
GTGGCCGAGCTGCGTCGGGTCGCCGCCGACGGCGCGCCACCCGGCCGCACCCTGGGTGTCCTGCCGTACGGTCCGGGGGACCCGCTCGACGGCCCGGGTCACGGTGCGGGTCGATGACTGGAGGTCTCGCCGTTCGGTCCGGCAAGAGCCGAGGTGCGGAGGGTTCTCGCCGCCCGCAGCGGTTCACTCCTGGGCGTGGCGGACTGTCGCCCCCGGGGACGGCCGCGTGCTCGCCAAGGGTGGCCCGGCATCGGCGGCGGAGCTGGAGCGGGTGCCCGCCCGGGTTGCATAGTCATTCTCTGCTAGGCATACTCATGCCTCGTCGCCGAGGAGGGGTCGAGGTATGGGACTGCGCGTCGCCGTCGCGGGCGCGAGCGGGTACGCGGGCGGTGAGCTGCTCCGCCTGGTGCTGGGCCACCCCGGGCTCGAGCTGGGCCCTGTCACGGCCGGTGCCCAGGCCGGCCGCCGGGTCACCGAGGTCCACCCCGCCCTGACGCCGCTGCACGGCACGGCGTTCGCTGCCACGACCCCCGAGGTCCTGGGCGCGGCGGACGTCGCCTTCCTCGCCCTCCCGCACGGGGAGTCCGCCGCCCTGGCCGCCGCCCTGCCGGCCGACCAGCTCGTCGTCGACCTCGGTGCGGACTTCCGGCTGCAGGACCCGGTGGCGTGGGAGCGCTTCTACGGGTCCGCGCACGCCGGCACCTGGACGTACGGCCTGCCGGAGCTGCCCGGTGCCCGCGAGCGGATCGCCGGCACCCGCCGGGTGGCCAACCCCGGCTGCTACGTCACCGCGGTCACGCTCGCCCTCGCGCCGCTGCTCGCCGACGGACTCGTCCAGGGGGAGGACCTCGTCGTGGTGGCCGCGAGCGGCACGTCGGGCGCCGGCCGGGCCCCGAGACCCTCCCTGCTCGGCTCGGAGGTCATGGGCAGCACCAGCGCGTACAAGGTGGGGGGCGTGCACCAGCACGTCCCGGAGATCACCCAGAACCTCGCGTCGGTGTCGCAGGCCGACGTCTCGCTGTCGTTCACGCCGGTGCTCGTGCCGATGCCGCGCGGCATCCTGGCGACCTGCACCGCCCGCCCGGCCGCCGGGGTCGGCGTGGAGGACCTGAGTGCGGCGCTGCGCACGGCGTACGACGCCGAGGCGTTCGTGCACCTCCTCGAGGAGGGCAGCTGGCCGTCGACGGGCGCGACGGTCGGTTCCAACAGCGCGCACCTGCAGGTGGCGCTGGACCTCGATGCCGGGCGGGCCGTCGTGGTCGTCGCCCTGGACAACCTGGTCAAGGGTGCCGCCGGCCAGGCGGTGCAGAACGCCAACATCGCCCTCGGCCTGGCCGAGCACGCGGGCCTGCCCGTCGTCGGGGTGGCACCGTGAGCGTCACCGCCGCCCGAGGCTTCCGGTCGGCCGGGGTGGCCGCCGGGCTCAAGTCCGCCGGCGGGCTGGACGTCGCCCTCGTGGTGAACGACGGCACGCTCAGCGCCGCCGCGGGCGTCGTCACCTCGAACCGGGTCAAGGCCGCCCCCGTCCTCTGGACCGACCGGGTCCTGCGCTCGGGATCGCTGCGGGCGGTCGTGCTGAACTCCGGTGGCGCCAACGCCTGCACCGGCTCCGCCGGCTTCCAGGACACCCACCGCACGGCGGAGCACGTCGCCGGCCTGCTCGGCGTCGGTGCGGGCGACGTCGCGGTGTGCTCGACCGGCCTGATCGGGGAGCGCCTGCGCATGGACCTCCTGCTGCGCGGCGTCGACGCGGCACACGCGTCGCTGGGCCCTTCGGGCGCCGGGGCCGCCCAGGCGATCCTGACGACGGACAGCCGGCCCAAGGAGCGCCACGTCCGCGTCGACGACCGGGACGGCGGCTGGTCGGTGGGCGGGATGGCCAAGGGCGCCGGGATGCTGGCGCCGGGGCTGGCGACGATGCTCGCCGTCCTGACCACCGACGCGGTGGTGGAGGCCGCGACGCTGCGCGACGTCCTCCTCCGGGCCACCCGGGAGACCTTCGACCGGGTGGACTCCGACGGCTGCATGTCGACCAACGACACCGTGCTGCTGCTCGCCTCGGGGGCTTCCGGCATCCGGCCCGACGTACCGGCTGTCCTCGAGGCGGTCCGCGGGGTGTGCGCGGCCCTCGCCGCCGACCTTGTCTCCGACGCCGAGGGGGCGAGCCACGAGATCGCGGTCGAGGTCACGGGTGCCGCCTCCGAGGACGACGCCGTCCAGGTGGGCCGCGCGGTGGCTCGGTCCAACCTGGTCAAGTGCGCGGTCTTCGGCCGGGACCCCAACTGGGGGCGGGTGCTGGCGGCCGTGGGGACCACCGCGGCGGACTTCGACCCCCTGCGGGTGGACGTCTCGATCAACGGCGTCGCCGTGTGCCGGGACAGCGCGGTCGGGGAGCCCCGCGAGCTGGTGGACATGAGCGAGCGGACGGTTCGCGTTCGGGTGGACCTCAAGGTCGGGCCGGAGTCCGCCACGGTGTGGACCAACGACCTCACGCACGCCTACGTGCACGAGAACTCGGCGTACTCGACGTGAGCCGCGACCTGGCCGGCGCCCACGCCAAGGCCGCCACGCTCGTCGAGGCCCTCCCGTGGCTGGAGCGGTTCCACGGCAAGGTCGTGGTCATCAAGTACGGCGGCAACGCGATGACCGACGACGCGCTGCGCCGGGCCTTCGCCGAGGACGTGGTCTTCCTCAGGTACGCCGGGCTGCGTCCGGTCGTCGTGCACGGCGGGGGACCGCAGATCAGCGCCATGCTGGACCGGCTCGGGATCGCCAGCGAGTTCCGCGGTGGCCTGCGCGTCACCAGCGCCGAGGCGATGGACGTGGTCCGCATGGTCCTGGTCGGGCAGGTCGGGCGCGAGCTCGTCGGTCTGGTGAACCAGCACGGGCCGTTCGCCGTGGGCCTCTCGGGGGAGGACGCCGGGCTCTTCACGGCCGAACGGCGCGACGGGTGGGTCGACGGGGAGCCGGTCGACCTCGGGCTCGTCGGGGACGTCGTCGGCGTACGCCCGGAGGCGGTGCTGGACCTCGTCGACGCCGGTCGCCTCCCCGTCGTCGCGTGGGTGGCGCCCGACCGCGAGGGGCGGGTCCACAACGTCAACGCCGACACCGCCGCGTCCGCGCTCGCGGTGGCCCTCGGGGCCGAGAAGCTGGTCGTGCTCACCGACGTCGCCGGGCTGTACGCGACCTGGCCGGCGGAGGGGGACGGCGGCGTGCTCAGCGAGATCTCGGCGGCCGACCTGGCCGGCCTGATGCCCCGCCTCGGGTCGGGGATGATCCCGAAGATGGAGGCCTGCCTGCGGGCGGTCCAGGGTGGGGTCCCCCGGGCTCACGTCGTCGACGGGCGGGTGCCGCACTGCCTGCTGCTCGAGGTCTTCACCGACTCGGGGGTCGGCACGATGGTGGTGCCCACGTGACCGGGTGGCAGTCGCGTCACGCGGCGGCGCTGATGGACACGTACGGCCCGCCGCGCCGGGTCCTGGTCCGCGGCGAGGGGTGCTGGGTGTGGGACGACGAGGGGCGCCGCTACCTGGACCTGCTCGCGGGCATCGCGGTCAACTCGCTCGGCCACGCGCACCCGGCGCTGGTGCAGGCCGTCAGCCACCAGCTGGCGACCCTGGGCCACGTCTCGAACTTCTTCGCCACCCCGCCGCAGGTCGAGCTCGCCGAGCGGCTGCTCGCCCTGCTCGGGTTCGGCGGGGACGGCCGGGTCTTCCTCTGCAACTCGGGGACCGAGGCGCTGGAGGCCGCCTTCAAGCTGGCCCGCCGGACCGGCCGCCCTCGGGTCGTCGCCGCGGCGGGCGGGTTCCACGGCCGCAGCATGGGGGCGCTCGCGCTGACTGCCAAGCCCGCGGCCAGGGAGCCGTTCCAGCCGCTCCCGGGCGGCGTGGAGCACGTCCCGTACGGTGACGTGGCCGCCCTCGACCGGGCGGTCGACGACACCTGTGCGGCCGTCGTGCTCGAGCCCGTCCAGGGCGAGGGCGGGGTGCGGCCGGCGCCCGAGGGCTACCTCGAGGCCGCCCGGGCGATCACGTCGCGGAACGGCACGCTCCTGGTGCTCGACGAGGTGCAGACCGGCGTCGGCCGGACGGGCGAGTGGTTCGCCTTCCAGGCACCCGACCGGCTCCCGGACGTGGTCACGGTGGCCAAGGGCCTGGGTGGTGGGTTCCCGGTCGGTGCGTGCGTGGCCGCCGGCGCTGCGGCCGGGCTGCTCGGTCCCGGCTCCCACGGCAGCACCTTCGGCGGCAACCCGGTCGCCGCCGCGGCGGCGCTCGCGGTGCTCGACACCATCGAGTCGGAGGGGCTGCTGGCCCGTGTCGGCGAGGTGGGCGCCCGGCTGCGGTCGGGCGTCGACGGACTCGGCCACCCGCTGGTCGCCGAGGTCCGCGGTGCCGGCCTGCTGCTGGGGATCGTCCTGCGCACCCCCGTGGCCGACCGGGTCGCCGCGGCCGCGCTCGAGGCGGGCTTCGTGGTCAACGACGTGGCGCCCGACGTGGTCCGGCTCGCACCGCCGCTCGTGCTCGGTGCGGACCAGGCGGACTCGTTCGTCGCGGCGCTGCCCCGGGTGCTCGACGCGGCGTGGGCCGTGCACCCGGCACCGACCGGTCCCGCCGGGACCGGGGAGGTGCCGAGGTGAGCCCTGCTGCCGTCCCCGCCACCAAGTCGGCCCGCCGCCAGAAGATCGTCGAGATCCTCGGCCGTCGCGCCGTCCGCTCGCAGGGCGAGCTCGCCGACCTGCTCGGCGAGCACGGCTTCACCGTCACGCAGGGGACCCTGTCCCGGGACCTCGACGAGCTCGGGGCGGTCAAGGTGCGCGACCCGGCCGGCTCCGGCCTGGTGTACGCGGTGCCCGGCGAGGGCGGCGACCGTACGCCACGAGCCGCGCAGGAGGCCGTCCTCGACGCCCGGCTCGCCCGGGTGAGCGAGGAGCTGCTGGTGGCCGCGGAGGCCTCGGCGAACCTCGTCGTCCTGCGCACTCCGCCCGGTGCGGCCCAGTACCTCGCCTCCGCCATCGACCACGCCGACCTCCCCGACCTGCTCGGAACCATCGCCGGCGACGACACCGTCCTGGTCATCAGCCGCGAGCCCGCCGGGGGGCAGGCCGTGGCCGCGCGCTTCCTCGCCCTGGCGGAGGGCCGCGACCCGGCCGAGGACACCCCGAGCACCGCCCCGTACGACCCGACCCCAAGGAGCCAACCGTGACCGAGCGCGTCGTCCTCGCCTACTCCGGAGGCCTCGACACCTCCGTCGCCATCGGCTGGATCGCCGAGCGGACCGGAGCCGAGGTGGTCGCCGTCGCCGTCGACCTCGGCCAGGGCGGCGAGGACCTCGAGACGATCCGCAAGCGTGCCCTGGACTGCGGCGCGGTCGAGGCCTACGTCGCGGACGCCCGGGAGGAGTTCGCCGCCGAGTACTGCCTGCCGGCACTGAAGGCGAACGGGCTCTACATGGACCGCTACCCGCTGGTGTCAGCGCTGTCCCGCCCGGTCATCGTCAAGCACCTGGTGACCGCGGCGCGCGAGCACGGGGCATCCGTCGTCGCCCACGGGTGCACCGGCAAGGGCAACGACCAGGTGCGCTTCGAGGTGGGCATCGGCGCTCTGGCCCCGGACCTCACGTGCCTCGCGCCCGTCCGCGACCTCGCGCTCACCCGGGACAAGGCGATCGACTACGCCGAGTCCCACGGGCTGCCGATCGAGACGACCAAGAAGAACCCGTTCTCGATCGACCAGAACGTCTGGGGGCGAGCCGTCGAGACCGGCTACCTCGAGGACATCTGGAACGGGCCCACGGAGGAGGTCTACTCCTACACCGCGGACCCCGGAGTGCCCCGGGATCGCGACGAGGTCGTGGTCACGTTCGAGGCCGGCGTCCCCGTGGCCTTGGACGGCGACCCCGTCACGCCCCTGCAGGCGATCCAGCGGCTCAACGAGCGCGCCGGCGCGCACGGGGTCGGCCGGCTCGACATGGTGGAGGACCGCCTCGTCGGCATCAAGAGCCGGGAAGTGTACGAGGCACCCGGGGCGATGGCGCTGATCACGGCGCACCAGGAGCTCGAGACCGTCACGGTCGAGCGGGACCTGGCCCGGTTCAAGCGACAGGTGGAGCAGCGCTGGAGCGAGCTCGTCTACGACGGCCTGTGGTTCAGCCCCCTCAAGCAGGCGCTCGACGTCTTCGTCGAGGAGACGCAGCGGTGGGTGAGCGGTGACGTGCGGATGACCCTGCACGCCGGCCGGGCCACCCCCACCGGCCGGCGCAGCGAGCAGTCCCTGTACGACTACGGCATGGCCACGTACGACACCGGTGACACCTTCGACCAGTCGCTGGCCAAGGGCTTCGTCGACCTCTGGGGGCTGCCGTCCAAGCTGGCGGCGGCCCGCGACCAGCGGGTGGCCCATGGCTGAGCGGGTCAGCCTCTGGGGCGGCCGCTTCGCCGCGGGGCCGTCGGAGGCCCTGGCCGCACTCAGCAAGGGGACGGACGTCGACTGGCGTCTCGCCCGGTACGACGTCGCCGGCTCTCGCGCGCACGCCCGCGCACTCCACCGGGCCGGCCTGCTGTCCGACCCCGAGCTCGAGTCGATGACCGCCGGGCTGGACGCCCTCGACGCCGACGTGGTCTCGGGTGCCTTCGTCCCCGACGAGGCCGACGAGGACGTGCACACGGCCCTCGAGCGAGGGCTGCTAAACCGGGTCGGGCCGGAGCTGGGCGGTCGGCTCCGCGCCGGCCGCTCCCGCAACGACCAGATCGCCACCTTGCCGCGGATGTACCTGCGCGACCACGCCCGCCGGGTGGCCGGGATGCTGCTGGACCTCGTCGACGCCCTCGTGGGCCAGGCCGAGGAGCACCTCGGGGTGTCCATGCCCGGGCGCACGCACCTCCAGCACGCCCAGCCGGTGCTCCTCTCGCACCACCTGCTCGCCCACGCCTGGCCGCTGCTGCGGGACGTCGACCGCGTGCGCGACTGGGACCGGCGCGCCGCGGTCTGCCCGTACGGCTCGGGGGCCCTGGCCGGTTCGTCGCTGGGCCTCGACCCCGAGGCGATCGCCACGGAGCTCGGCTTCGACGGACCGGTGGAGAACTCGATCGACGGCACGGCGTCGCGCGACGTGCTCGCCGAGTTCGTGTTCGTCGCCGCGATGACGGCGGTCGACATCTCGCGCATCGCCGAGGAGGTCGTGCTCTGGGCCACCCGGGAGTTCGGGTTCGTCACGCTGGACGACGCGTACTCCACCGGCTCCTCGATCATGCCGCAGAAGAAGAACCCCGACATCGCCGAGCTCGCGCGCGGCAAGGCCGGCCGCGTGGTCGGCGACCTGGCCGGGCTCCTCACCACGCTCAAGGGGCTGCCGCTCGCGTACAACCGCGACCTGCAGGAGGACAAGCCGCCGGTGTTCGACGCCGTCGACAACCTGGAGGTGCTCCTGCCCGCGTTCGCCGGCCTGGTCGCGACGCTGCGGTTCCACACCGACCGGTTGGAGGAGCTGGCGCCGCAGGGCTTCTCGCTCGCCACCGACGTCGCCGAGTGGCTGGTCCGGACGGGAGTCCCCTTCCGGGAGGCGCACGAGGTCGCCGGTGCCTGCGTCCGTGCCTGCGAGGAGCGCGGCATCGAGCTGTGGGACCTCGCGGACGACGACCTCGCGGCGATCTCCGCTCACCTGACCCCCGGCGTCCGTGACGTCCTCACGGTGCAGGGTTCCCTGGCGTCCCGGGACGGGCGCGGCGGGACCGCTCCGGTCCGGGTGAGCGAGCAGCTGGCCGCCGCTCGCGCGGCCGCCCGGGACGCCCGCGCGTGGGCGGGCACGGCCGAGCCGCTCGCCTGACCCGGTGGCACCGCTCCCGCTCCCTCCCGAGTTCTACGACCGGCCCGTCCTCGAGGTCGCCCGGGACCTGCTGGGGTGCCTGGTGCGCAGCCACGTCGACGGCTCCGTGGTGGTCGTCCGCCTCAGCGAGGTGGAGGCGTACGCGGGGGAGGCGGACCCCGGGTCACACGCCTGGCGCGGTCGGACACCGCGGAACGCGGTCATGTACGGACCGCCCGGGCGGGCCTACGTGTACTTCACCTACGGCATGCACTGGTGCGTGAACCTCGTCTGCGGGCCGCCGGGTCACGCCTCGGCCGTCCTGCTCCGGGCCGGTGAGGTCGTCGAGGGCGTCGAGCGGGTGCGCTCGCGGCGGCCCGGCGCCCGGTCCGACCGCGACCTGGCCCGGGGACCGGCGCGGTTGGCTCGGTGCCTCGGAGTCACGGGCGAGCTCGACGGCGCGGACACGACGTCCGCCGCCTCACCCCTGCAGGTGCTGCCGGCCCGGCGCAGTGTCTCCGGCGCCGACGTCCGCTCGGGGCCGCGGGTAGGGCTGTCCCGGGCCGCCGAGCGGCCCTGGCGGCTCTGGACGGCCGGCGACCCGAGCGTGTCGCCCTACCGCGCGCACACCCCTCGGCGCCGTCAGCCCACGGGGTCGGGCACCCTGGACCGCGACCGGACCGACGACGGAGGAGATCCGCGACCGTGAGCCATGTCCTCGACGAGCTCCACTGGCGCTCCCTCGTGGCGCAGTCCACCGACGACGAGGCGCTGCGGGCCGCCCTGTCGGCCGGTCCGCTCACGTTCTACTGCGGCTTCGACCCCACCGCCCCCAGCCTGCACGTCGGCAACCTCGTGCAGATCCTGACGATGCGGCGCCTCCAGCAGGCGGGCCACCGTCCGCTCGCCCTGGTGGGCGGTGCGACCGGCCTGATCGGCGACCCCAAGCCCAGCGCGGAGCGCGCGCTGAACGACCGCGACGTCGTCGAGGACTGGGTGGAGCGCATCCGGCGCCAGATCGAGCCGTTCCTGGACTTCGAGGGCGACTACGCCGCCCGCACGGTCAACAACCTGGAGTGGACCGCGCCGATGTCGGCCATCGACTTCCTGCGCGACGTGGGCAAGCACTTCCGGGTGAACCGGATGCTCGCCAAGGAGTCGGTGAGCGCCCGCCTGGAGTCGCAGGAGGGCATCTCGTTCACCGAGTTCAGCTACCAGATCCTGCAGGGCATGGACTTCCTCGAGCTCTACCGGCGCTTCGGGTGCGTGCTGCAGACCGGGGGGAGCGACCAGTGGGGCAACCTCACCAGCGGCGTCGACCTCGTCCACCGCGTCGAGGGCCGCTCCGTGCACGCGTTCACCACGCCGCTGGTGACGAAGGCGGACGGCACGAAGTTCGGCAAGACCGAGGGCGGCACCGTCTGGCTGGATCCCGAGATGACGTCCCCGTACGCGATGTACCAGTTCTGGCTCAACGCGGACGACCGCGATGTCGTCGCCTGGCTGAAGATCTTCACGTTCCGTACCCGCGAGGAGACCGAGGCCCTGGTGCGGGCGGTCGAGGAGCGTCCCGCCGCACGCGAGGCTCAACGCGCCCTGGCCGAGGACGTGACGGCACTCGTCCACGGAGAGCGGGAGTGCCGGCAGGCCGCGGCCGCGGGCCGGGCCCTGTTCGGTCATGGTGCGCTCGAGGACCTCGACGAACGGACTCTCGGCGACGCGATCAGGGAGACGGCCTACGTGCGCGTCGAGGCCGGGGACGGACTGCCCTCGTACGTGGACCTGCTCGCGGCCACCGGCCTCGCCCCGTCCCGGTCGGCGGCGCGGCGCACGCTCGCCGAGGGGGGCGCCTACCTGAACAACCGCCGGCTGGACCCCGCCACGGATCCTGACCAGGCCCCCTCCCGGGACGACCTGCTCCATGGCCGGTGGCTGGTCCTGCGCCGGGGCAAGCGGACCGTGGCCGGGGTCGAGGTCGCCGGCTGACGGGGGAACTACACCGGTGTGACCCGGTGTGACCCGGTGTGGCGCGGGTCACCGGCGCGGGATTTGACCGAGACCGCTGCTGGCTCGTAGGTTTCTCCACGCCTCGCCGGGTGCGGGACGCCGGGAACGGCGGCCGACCGGGGGGTCTCCTCGAGAGTCCTACTCGTCGGCGGCACGACGCGCCCGGCGGTGAGGTCTCGCGCGGGGCCTGGACGGGCAGGGACCGGTTGGACCGGGCACCTGGACCTCCGGTAGAATGACGGTTCGTTGCCCTGAGGGTGGCCCGCGGTTGGTGGGTTGGTCTTGGTGGGCGTCCGATCCTTGAGAACTCAACAGCGTGCCTATATGTCGATGCCAAATTTTGTTTGACCCCCGTCTGCGGGTGGCTGCACTGTCGTTGGTTTGGTGGTGTGGTTGCTGGTGGATGGATTCCTTTGGTTGAAGACGACGGACTTTGTTTGTCTGTCTTTTGCCGGGGTTCGAGTGATTCTCAGTGTCGATGGTCTCTGTCTGCTCCTGTTGGGGTGGGTGGGGGTTCGTCATATGTCATTGATGGAGAGTTTGATCCTGGCTCAGGACGAACGCTGGCGGCGTGCCTAACACATGCAAGTCGAGCGGAAAGGCCCCTTCGGGGGTACTCGAGCGGCGAACGGGTGAGTAACACGTGGGCAACCTGCCCCTGACTCTGGGATAACTCCGGGAAACCGGGGCTAATACCGGATGCGACACGGGAGGGCATCCTCTCCGTGTGGAAAGGGTTTACTGGTCAGGGATGGGCCCGCGGCCTATCAGCTTGTTGGTGGGGTAGTGGCCTACCAAGGCGACGACGGGTAGCCGGCCTGAGAGGGCGACCGGCCACACTGGGACTGAGACACGGCCCAGACTCCTACGGGAGGCAGCAGTGGGGAATATTGCGCAATGGGCGGAAGCCTGACGCAGCAACGCCGCGTGAGGGATGACGGCCTTCGGGTTGTAAACCTCTTTCAGCTCCGACGAAGCGAGAGTGACTGTAGGAGCAGAAGAAGCACCGGCTAACTACGTGCCAGCAGCCGCGGTAATACGTAGGGTGCGAGCGTTGTCCGGAATTATTGGGCGTAAAGAGCTCGTAGGCGGCCTGTCGCGTCTGCTGTGAAATCCCGGGGCTTAACTCCGGGACTGCAGTGGATACGGGCAGGCTAGAGTCCGGCAGGGGAGACTGGAATTCCTGGTGTAGCGGTGAAATGCGCAGATATCAGGAGGAACACCGGTGGCGAAGGCGGGTCTCTGGGCCG
>DATHTV010000056.1:0-25420 GCA_035462845.1 Jiangellales bacterium | reverse complement strand
GGGTTCACCCACGCCGTCTTCGCCGTCACGCTGGTCCTCGCCGGGCTGGCGACCGGACTGCTCATCGCGCCCGTCGCGGTCCACCGCCTGCTGTTCCGGCGCGGCCTCAAGCGCGAGCTGGTGGCCGTCGGCTCGCGGATGGCGACCGGCGGCCTCGTGCTGCTCATGCTGACGGTGGCCGGCGGGCTCCTCGTGGCCCTCGACGTGGTGCTCCCCCGCGGATGGGCGCTGGCCACGGTGGCCGGGGTTCTCGTGTGGTTCCTGGTCTTCTGGTACGGCGTGGCCTCGGCCGTCCTGCGGCGCGGGGAGCCCGACGAGGACTAGCGTCGCCTCCGGGCGCGGGATCGGCCGCGGCCCGGACCGGACCTCCGGAGGCGCTCCATGTGCGGCTGCTTCGTCCTCGCCCTCGGGGCCTTCGCCCCCCGCCTGGCCCTCGCCCTCATGGCCCTGTTCAACGACGAGATCACCCGCGCCTTCGACGGCAGCTGGCTGATCCCGTTCATCGGCTGGCTCTTCCTCCCGTACACCACGCTCGCGTACGTCCTCCTGTCGTGGTGGACGGGCTCGGTGAGCGGGTTCGAGTGGTTCCTCGTGGCGTTCGCCTTCGTGCTCGACCTCGGCTCGTACGGCGGCGGGTGGCGCCGCCGGGGCGACGTCGCCGCGTACCGGACCCGCGCGGCCTGACGTCTCGTCATGGCAGGCCCGGGAGCGGGCCGCCTCCGCCGCGCCGGGTGAGGAACCGGTCGCTGACCGGGTCGGCGTAGCGGGCGAGCAGCGGGCCGACGACCGCCAGGACCAGCACGTACGCGCTCACCAGCGGCCCGATCCCGGAGATCCCGGCGATCACGGCGAGCCCCGCGACCACGACGGAGAACTCGCCGCGGGCGACGAGCGCCGTCCCCGCGCGCAGGCGGCCGCGGGGGCCCACGCCGTCCCGCCGCGCCGCGTACCACCCGGTGCCGACCTTGGTCGCGCCGGTGACGAGGGCGAGCGCGAGCGCCGCCGGCAGCGCGGGCAGGACCGCGGCCGTGTCGGTGCTCAGGCCGAAGGCGAGGAAGAACGCGGCGGCGAAGAGGTCCCGCAGCGGCCGCATCACCTCGCGGGCGCGGTCCGCGGTGCGCCCCGAGAGGGCCAGCCCGACGAGGAAGGCGCCGACGGCCGCCGACGCCCCCAGCCACTGCGCCAGCCCGGCGACCAGCAGGGTGAGGCCGAGGACCTGGAGGAGGAGCTGCTCGTCGTCGTCGACGGTGAACCGCCGGGCCAGGTGCTCACCCCACCGGCCGGAGCCCCACAGGACCGCGAGCACGACCGTGACGGCCGCCAGGGACCCGGCCGCCGCCCGTACCGGCGACCCGCCGGCGAGCAGCACCGCGAGCGCCGGGAGGTAGGCGGCCATCGCGATGTCCTCGAGCACGAGCACCGACAGCACCGACGAGCTCTCCCGGAAGCCCAGCCGCCCGAGGTCGGAGAGCAGCCGGGCGACGATGCCCGACGACGACACCCACGTGACGCCGGCGAGGGCCAGGGCCCCGGTCCAGCCGAACCCGAGCAGAAAGCCCCCGACGAAGCCGGGGGTCGCGTTGAGGACCAGGTCGACCACACCCGAGGGGGCGTGGCGCCGGAGGCTCTGGGTGAACTCGACAGCGGAGAACTCCAGGCCGAGGGCGAAGAGCAGCAGGACCACGCCCAGCTCCGCGCCGATCTCGACGAAGGTCTGCGACTCGTGCAGCGGGGCGACCCCGCCCTCCCCCACGGCCAGCCCGGCCAGCAGGAACAGCGGCACCGGGCTGATCCGCATCCGGCGGGCCAGCGCACCGAGCAGGCTGAGGCCGACGAAGACCGCGCCGAGCTCGACGAGCAGTGCCGCCGTGCGGTCCACCGTCAGCCGCGCAGCAGCTGGCGCACGCCGTCGATGCCGTAGGCCGTCCCGATGACCACCAGGACGTCGCCCGCCTCGAGCGGCTGCCTCGGGGACGGCGAGGCGACGATCTGCTCACCCTTGACGACGGCCACGATGGATGCTCCGGTACGGGTACGGGCGCGGGTGTCGCCCAGTGTCCCGCCCGCGTACGGGGAGCCCTCCGGCACGTCCACCTGCGCCGCGACCAGCCCCGGGATCTCCCGGGTCAGGTCGGCGAAGCGCTCGGCGATCCGCGGGGCGCCCAGCAGCTCGGCCACCGTCTCCGCCTCGTCCTCGGTCAGCCGGAGCAGGGTGCGGCCGGCGTCCGGGTCGGCCAGCTCGTACACGAGGAGCTCGACCGCCCCGTCTCGCCGGGCCACGACACCCACCCGGTCCCCGCTCCGGGTGGCGAACTCGTAGCGGATGCCGACCCCTGGCAGCAGTGTCTCCGTGACCTCCACCCGCATATCGTGGCGGGTCGCCGGTGGTCCCGTCACGGATCCGCGTGACCCCCCGCCGGGCGGCGCATCGGCACGTGCGGGATCCCGTCCTCGACGAACGGCTGCCCGGCGCGGGTGAAGCCCCGGCCGGCGTACCAGTGCTCGAGGTGCGCCTGCGCGTCCAGCACCACGGGACGGTCCGCCGCCAGCCGGACGGCGGTCCGGACGAGCAGGTCGGCGAGACCCCTGCCCCGGTGGGCCGGCGCCGTGCAGACCCGGCCGATCCGCACGTCGCCGCCGGGGTCATCGAGGAGCCGGAGGTAGGCGCTGACGGCGGGTCCCTCTCCGGTCCACAGGTGCCGCGTCCCCGGCTCGAGGTCCCGGCCGTCCAGCTCGGGGTACGGGCACTCCTGCTCGACCACGAAGACGTCGACGCGCAGGCGCAGCAGCGCGTAGAGGGTGGCTGCGTCGAGGTCGGCCGGGGCGGCCACCCGTACCTCGGGCAGGGTGGGGCGACCGGCGGGCTCCGTGGGCACGGCCGCCAGTCTCCTACAGCGTCCCGACCGCGGGCGTGAGAACCTGCCGGGATGAGCCCGCTCGCCCACGCCGGCCGGACGGACGGCGACGGCTGGGTGGCGTGCGGCTGCGGCCGGCGGCACTGGGGGCGGTTCGGGGCCGCGGGGCTCCTGCTCCGGCACGGCGACGAGGTGCTCCTCCAGCACCGGGCGCTGTGGAGCCACGAGGGCGGCACCTGGGGCCTGCCCGGCGGGGCCCGCTCCTCCGCGGAGGGAGCGCTGGACGGCGCCCTGCGCGAGGCCCGCGAGGAGGCCGGCGTCCCGGCCGACGCGGTCCGCCCGAGGTCCGCGTGGACGGAGGACCACGGCGCCTGGTCCTACACCACGGTCGTGGCCACCGCCGACGAGCGCATCTCTCCGGCCGCGGGTGACGCGGAGAGCCTGGCGCTGGCCTGGGTGGCCGTCGACGAGGTGGCCCGGCGGCCGCTGCACCCGGGTCTCGCCTCGACCTGGTCCTCCCTGGTCGAGCTGAGCAGCCGGTCCCTCGTCATCCTCGTCGACGGGGCGAACGTCGTCGGCTCCCGCCCCGACGGCTGGTGGCACGACCGGGCGGGAGCGGCCCGCCGGCTACGGGACGGCCTGCACCGCCTCGGCCACGGTGGCGTCCCCGCCACCGGCCTGGACCGCGCCTCGACAGCAGGCGGGGTGAGCCGGTGGTGGCCGGAGATCACGCTCGTGGTGGAGGGTGCGGCGCGTGGCGTCACGGGCACCGCCCGGGTCCGCGTCGAGGACGCCCCCGGCTCCGGGGACGACGCGCTCGTCCGGCTGGCGGTGGAACGCCGCCGCTCCCGTCCCGACGACGTCGTCGTTGCGGTGACGGGGGACCGTGGGCTCCGCAGCCGGTTGGCCCGCGCCGACGTCCCGGCGTACGGGCCGCGGTGGTTGCTCGGGCTCCTCGACGCCACCGGCTGACGGGCCTGCGCGCTCAGGCGCTCCGGCGGGCCCGCGCGGCGGTGCCCTTGGCCGCGGGCCTCTTCGCCGGGGTCTTCTCGGCGGTCGCCTTCGACGCCGTCCTCTTCGTGGCTGCGGTCTTCGAGGCCGTGGACTTCGAGGCCGTGGACTTCGTGCCGGCCGCCGACCTCGAGGCGGCGGTCTTCTTCGCCGGGGCCTTCTTGGCGGGCGCCTTGCTGCCGGCCGCCTTCTTGGTCGGGGCCCGCTTCGCCGTGGCCTTGCTCGCCGTGGCCTTGCCGGTGGTGGCCTCGGCGGCCGGTGCGGGGGCCTCGTCGGCGTCGGTCGCGTCGTCCGCACCGCCCTCGCCCCGCTGGCGACGCGCCTCGGCGACGCTGCGACGCAGCGCCTCCATCAGGTCCACCACGGTGCCACCCTCGGGCTGCTCGGGGGCCCGGGTCACCTCACGCCCGTCGATCTTGGCCTGGACGACCTCCTCGAGGGCGTGACGGTACTCGTCCACGTACTCGTCGGCGTCGAAGTCCCCCGACAGCGTCGCGATGTAGGACTCCGCCATCGCCATCTCCTGCGGGCGGACGTCGACGCCGTCGTCGAGGAAGCGGAACTCCGGCCGGCGCACCTCGTCAGGCCACAACATCGTCTGCAGCACCAGCACACCGTCCCGAGGACGGAGCACTGCCAGCCGCTCCCGGTTGCGCAGGGACACCTTGACGACCGCGACCCGTCCGGAGGCCTCCAGCGCGTCGCGGAGCAGCACGTAGGGCTTGACGTCCGCCGTGGGCTCGGCGTAGTAGGCCCGGGACAGCGCCGTGGGGTCGATCTGGTCGAGCGGCACGAAGGAGTGGACGTCGACGACCTTGCTCGAGGCCACCGGGAGGTCGGCGAGGTCCTCGTCGCTGAGGATGACGACGTCTCCGTCCGGCATCTCGTAGCCCTTGGCGATGTCGGCGTACGCGACCTCGGAGCCGTCCGTCTCGGCGACGCGGCGGTAGCGCACCCGGGCACCGTCGGACGCGCGGACCTGGCGGAACGAGATGTTGCGCTCCTCGGTCGCGGCGGACAGCCGCACCGGGATCGACACCAGGCCGAAGGAGATCGTCCCCTTCCAGACCGTCTGCGGCATGCGGCTCCTCCGCGGTCGCCGTGGACAACGTACGAGCGATCATCCTCCCCCACGCGGGCGCAGGCCAGTCCCGACCCGGTACGGCGCGCCTCACCGGTTCCGTCCGGGGTCTGAGGCACCGTGGAGGTGTTCTCAGCAGGCGACGTACCAGCCGACGTACCAGTCGACGTCCCAGGGGAACCCGCCGGCGACGTGCACAGGCAGGAGGCGACTCACGATGACGACCACTCCGGCTCACCAGCCACCGGCTCACCAGCGGCCGGCTGCCCAGCGGCCGGGTCGCCAGCGGACGGCCCGTCCGCTGCTCGCGGCACCCCTGCCGGCCGAGCCGCTGTGGTGTCCCGACTGCCACGACCTGCGCGACTTCGTCCCGGTTCCGTGCGCGGAGGGACACCTCGACTGCCCGGACCGCGCCTGTGTCGACTGTGGCGCGGCCGTCTTCTCCCCGGTCGAGGTCGTCCACGACCCGACGCCGGCGGCCGCGGTCGCCTGACGGCGGCTCGAGCGGTGCGCGCCTGGTCCGTCCGCACGCCCGGACCGGTCGACACCGGTCCGCTCGCCTTCGAGGCGCGCGCGGATCCGGTGCCGGGACCGGGTGAGCTGCTGGTGCACGTGAAGGCGTGCGGAGTGTGCCGTACCGACCTGCACCTGGCGGAGGGCGACCTGACGCCGCGACGTCCGGGGGTGGTCCCCGGGCACGAGGTGGTCGGAGAGGTCGTCGGGCTCGGTACGGACGCGGATCCCGCCCGGCTCGGGCGGCGGGTCGGGGTCGCCTGGCTGCGCGGCACGTGCGGCCGCTGCCGCTGGTGCCAGAGCGGTCGCGAGAACCTGTGCGCCGGGTCCACGTACACCGGCTGGGACGCCGACGGCGGCTACGCGGAGCTGTGCGTGGTGCCGGAGCGCTGGGCCTACGATTTGCCGGACGGCTACGACGACGTGCACGTGGCCCCGCTGCTCTGCGCGGGCGTCATCGGCTTCCGCGCGCTGCGGCTCGCCGAGCTGCCGAGGGGTGGGCGCCTCGGCATCTACGGCTTCGGCGCGTCGGCACACCTCACCGCGCAGGTGGCGCTGGCACGGGGAGCCACCGTGCACGTGCTCACCCGCGGGGAGGAGGCCCGGGCGCTCGCCCTCGAGCTGGGTGCCGCCTCGGCCGGCGGCCCCGCCGACGCACCGCCCGAGCCGCTGGACTCCGCCATCCTCTTCGCTCCGGCGGGCGAACTCGTCCCCGTCGCGCTCGCGGCCCTGGACCGGGGCGGCACGCTCGCGGTCGCCGGGATCCACCTCACCGACGTGCCGCGGCTGACCTACGAGCGGCACCTGTTCTACGAGCGGCGGCTGCGCAGCGTCACCGCGAACACCCGCCGCGACGCGCTGGACCTGCTCGCCCTGGCCGCGACCACTGCGCTCCGCGTCGCGGCGACCCCGTACCCGCTGGCGGAAGCGGACCGGGCCCTGGCGGACCTCGCCGCCGGGCGGGTGACCGGTGCCGCGGTCCTGGTGCGGTGACGCGTCGGCCGTTCAGTCCGCGTCGTCCCCGACGAGCTCGCCTTCCCATGCCTCGACGCCCTCGCGGACGGCGAACGCGGCGATGACGAAGCCGGCCACCGGGTCGAGGTAGCCGGCCAGGACGAAGAGGCTCAGGGGCTACCCTGCGGCGTGATTCCGACTGCGCTGGTCCAGCCGCCGGGGCCCTGGCCGGTGAAGACGAACCGCCGTCTCGAGTACGGCCTGGGGTCGGGATCCCGGTCCTGAGTCGTCGATGCATGACGTCACAGCGATGCAGGCGTTCCTCGCCGGCGGCGACGTCGACGCCGCGGTGTTCGCGCTGCGACCCGACTACCGCGCCCTGCTGCTCGCCGTCGACGGGCTCGTCCCGGGGCCGAGCGACCCGGTGAGCGACGCGCTTCTCCGCCACGCGGAGGCGGCGGCCCGCGACGCGGTCGGTGACGCGCCGGTGGAGCGGCTCCCCCACGTGGCAGCGTGGCGGGAGGCGTACCGGGCCTTCGGCGCCAAGCCCCAACGCACCCGCAACAGCCTGGAGGCTCTGCTCCGCCGTGCCGGGTCCGGCCTGCCGCGCGTGAACCGGCTCACCGACGTCTACAACGCGGTGTCGGTGCTGCACCTGATCCCGCTGGGCGGTGAGGACATGTCCCGGTACGCCGGTTCCCCGCGGTTGGTCCGCGCCACCGGTACCGAACCGTTCGACACCGGCGCCGACGGGGTCGCGGTCACCGAGCACCCCGACGCCGGCGAGGTGGTGTGGTGCGACGACGCCGGCGTGACCTGCCGCCGCTGGAACTGGCGCCAGGCCCGCCGCACCCAGCTCAGCGAGGACACCACCGCGGCGCTGTTCATCCTCGACGCGCTCGACCCGGTCACCGACGAGGCTCTCCAGGCCGCTGCCGAGGAGCTGGTCGGCCACCTCACCCGGATCGGTCCCGACCTCCGAGTCGTCCGCCGCCTCCTCAACGCCGGGCCGACGCCCGACGAACCCCGGGCGTCACCCTGAGCGAGTGCTCGACCTGGGCAGCCTGGACCTCGACGAGATCGCCACCGCCCTGGCGGATCAGGACGCCTACGAGCACCGCTGGCTCGTCGACCCGCGGACCGGACAGCTCGCGTTCTGGACGTCGGACTCGGGCATCGACGGCGGGACGCCGGTCGACCTCGACGAGCTGGACCTCATCCCCATCGACCCGCTCCCGTCCTACGTCTGGTACCAGGACTTGGCCGACTTCGTCGAGCGGATCAGCGACGACCGGGCCGGGAGGCGCCTGGCGCGGGCCATCCAGGGTCGGGGGGCCTTCCGCCGGTTCAGGGACGACCATCCGGATCCCGACCTGCCGTGAACGCCCCGCTCCCGCAGCGGCAGCGGACGGGCCACGGCTCAGCTCGGCGCCGGCCGAGTCGCGTAGAAGGCCACTGCGGCGGCGGCGGCGACGTTCAGCGAGTCCACGCCACCGCTCATCGGGATGCGCACGATGTGATCCACCCGGGCCAGGGTCGACCGGCGGAGCCCGTCCCCCTCGGTGCCGAAGACCAGCGCGAGCCTGAGGTCACCGCGGGCGGCCAGCTCGTCGAGCGTGAGCGAGGTGTCCGACAGCGCCAGCGCCGCCGTCACGAACCCGTGCTCGCGCAGCACCTGGACCCCGTCCGGCCAGGGGATGCGCGTCCACGGCATCTGGAACACCGCGCCCATCGACACCTTGACCGAGCGCCGGTACAGCGGGTCGGCGCACCTGGGTGTGACCAGAACGGCGTCCACGTCGAGCGCGGCAGCGCTCCGGAAGGCCGCGCCGAGGTTCGTGACGTCCACGATGTCCTCGAACACCGCGACCCGGCGGGCCGCGGCCAACAGCTCGGCGACCGGGGGCAGCGGTCGGCGCTGCATCGAGGCGAGCACGCCGCGATGCACGTGATAGCCGGTCACCGCCTCGACCACCTCGGGGCGGCCCACGAAGCACGGCGCGTCGGGGGCGGCGTCGAGGACCTCGCCCAGCGGCTCCACGAACCGCTCGGCCAGCAGGAACGACCGGACCGGGTACCCCGCGGCGACGGCCCGGCGGAGCACGGTGGCGCCCTCGGCGAGGAACAGGCCACGGGCCACCTCAACCCGCCGGCGCAGCTCCACGTCACGAAGCCCGGCGTAGTCGGCCAGCCGCGGGTCGGCCGGGTCGACGACGGGGATCAGGCGGGCCACGGCACCGATCCTGGCCGAGGGCCGCTCTCGAGGTGCGACCCGGCCCCGGTTCTGTGATCGTGACCACATGCTGCGCGGAACGGTGAAGACCTGGGACCACGAGACGGGTCGGGGGGTCCTCTCCTCCGAGGACCTGCCCGGTGACGTCCTCGCGGAGGCCGACGCCGTACGGGGGCGTCGAACGAGCCTGCCCGAGGGGGCGGCCGTCCTGTTCGACTACGAGGCGGCCGACCTGGACGGCTTCGGCTTCCGGGCGAGGTGGGTCCGGCCGAGGCCGGTCACCGTGTGACCGGCTCCGGCGGGTCGAACCGCAGCACCACCTCGTAGATCCCCTGCTCCTCCACCGCCTCGAGCTCACCCGGTGAGGCGCGGAAGATCGACAGCATGGCGTCGTTCCCGGACAGCACGTCCGCCGTGAAGCCGAGCACGCCGTGCCGGCGCGCGTAGTCCGTCGTGCGTTCGTGCAGGGCGCGCCCGAGCCCCCGGCCCTGCCACTCCGGGTCGACCATGTAGGCGACGTCGGCGAGACCGGTCTCCGGGTCGCGGAAGTAGCTGCTCGTGCCGACCACCCGCTCGGTCTCCGAGTCGCCGACGACCGCCGCGAAGGCCATCTCCTCCTCGTACCCGACGCTGCAGAGGTGCTCGGCCATCTGCCGGGTCAGCGACGACAGCCGGCGGAAGAACCGGGTGAGCACGTCCTCCGGGCGCAGCCGGTAGAAGAGGTCCTGGAGCAGCGCCGCGTCGGTCGTCCGGGTGGGGCGGAGCACGACCGGTGTGCCGTCGCGCAGGCATACCTCGGACTCCTCGTCCACCGGGTACGCGCCCGCGGTGCGCAGCCGCTGGTCCCGCGGGACGA
Source organism: Jiangellales bacterium (assembly GCA_035462845.1). Lineage (GTDB taxonomy): Bacteria > Actinomycetota > Actinomycetes > Jiangellales > Jiangellaceae > DASTQL01. The sequence goes on along the minus strand of DATHTV010000056.1, from coordinate 15,917 downwards.
TGCCCTGGGCCCTGGCTTGCTCGAGCAGCGCCGCGCGGTGGTCGGGGTGGGCGATCTCGATCAGCGCGACGGCCCGCTCCCGCAGCGACGCGCCGTACAGGTACGCCGACCCCCACTCCGTCACCACCCAGTGGACGTCCCAGCGTGGCACGGTCACCGGCTCCTCCGGCCGGAGCGTCGCCCGCACCGCCGACGCCCCGGCGTCGTCGAGGGAGGCCAGGCAGACGATGGCCCGCCCCCCGGGCGACCGGACCGTGCCGGCGTGGAAGAGCGCCTGGGCGGCGACGCCGCCGTACGGGACCCCGCCGCGGGCCTCGGCGCAGACCTGGCCGGTGAGGTCGACGGAGTAGGCCTGGGTGATCGAGACCATCCGCTCCTGCGCGGCCACGACCTCCGGGTCGCTCACCGCGTCCAGCGGCCGGAGCACGACGTCGGGGTTGCCGTCGAGCAGGTCGTAGAGGCGGCGCGTGCCCACGGCGGTGCTGGCCACGACCTTCCCCCGGCTCATCGTCTTGCGGCGGCCGGTGACCGCACCGGTCTCCAGCAGGTCGCACATGGCGTCGGTGAGCAGGTCGGAGTGGATGCCGAGGTCCCGGCGGGTGCCCAGGAAGCGCAGCACCTCCGAGGGCACGCGCCCGAGACCCACCTGCAGGGTGCTCCCGTCGTCGACGAGCCGGGCGACGTACCGGGCGATCTGCTCGGCGGCCGGGCCGGCGTCGGGCGGCTCGTGCTCGGCGACGACCGGCTCGACCTCGACGAGGACGTCGAGGTCCTCGATGCTGACCAGGCTGTGCGGCCCGGTCCGCGGCATGGCGGCGTTGACCTCGGCGATCACCACGCCGGCCGAGCGGACCGCCTGCAGGGTCACGTCGACCGAGACGCCCAGGCTGCACCGCCCCAGCGCGTCCGGCGGGCTCACCTGCACCATCGCGACGTCGACGCGGAGGCGGCCCTCGCGCATCAGCCGCGGCAGAGCCGGCGGCGGGAGCGGGACGTAGTCCAGGCGTCCCGACTCCAGCAGTCCGCCGACGCCAGGGCTGACGTGGAACGTGCGGCGGTGCAGCAGGCTGCTGTCCGGCAGCGGCTCGGTCGCGAACAGCTGGACCAGCCGGACACCGGGGTGCTCCACCGCCGCGCCCTCCAGCGCGGCGAGCAGCGTACGCGGGGTGGCGCAGGCCGTGCCCACGAACACCGTCGCGCCGGGCGCCACGCCGGCCACGGCCTCGTCGGCGCCGACGCAGCGCGCGCGCCACCAGTCCGGGTTGCCGAGCAGCCGCATGCCCACCTCCGGCCCGCCACGCTAGCGACGGGGGCCGGTGGTCACTACCTGAACGGTGTGGTCAGCGCAGGGCGACGAGCGCGGCCAGCCCGACGAGGACCACGACGACCCGCAGCACGAGCGGCGGCAGGCGGCGGCCGACCCGGGCCCCGAGCACGCCTCCTGCGGCGGCGCCGAGCGCCACCAGGGCGGCCGCCGCCCAGTCGACCGGCGCGACCAGGAGGAAGACCAGGCCCGCCGCCAGGTTGGCCAGGCCGGCCAGCACGTTCTTGGCGGCGTTGACCCGCTGGATCCCCTCGTCGAGGGTCAGCCCGAGGACGGCGATGAGCATGATCCCCTGCGCGGCCCCGAAGTAGCCGCCGTACACCCCGGTGGCGAGAACGAGCACCCAGGCGACGGGCCCGCCGTGGTGCCGCCGCGGGCGGTCCCCCAGCCGGCGTACCAGCCACGGCTGGACCGCGACGAGCACGCAGGCGAGGACCACCAGCACCGGCACGACGGCGCCGAACACCGCAGCGGGCAGGACGAGCAGCAGCGCCGCCCCGGTCAGGGCTCCCAGGACGGTCGCCGACCCGAGCCGCAGCAGCCGCGTGCGCTGCCCCGCCAGCTCGGCCCGGTAGCCGAGCGCGCCGGTCACCGAGCCGGGCACGAGCCCTACGGTGTTCGAGACGTTGGCGGCCACGGGAGGCAGGCCGACCGCCAGGAGAGTGGGGAAGGTGATCAGGCTCCCCGAGCCGACGACCGTGTTGACCGTGCCCGCGGCGAGACCGGCGAGCACGACGGCCGCGGCCTCGAGGAGGGTCACGTGGTCCGAGGGTACGGACGGCTCACGGCGCCGCGCTCCCGCGGGCGTGCTCCTGATCGACCACGTCGACCAGGTCCGCGAGGCGGTCCAGCCCGCGCAGCGGCTGGACCATCCGGCCGCCCCCGGCGAGGTGCTCGCGGTGGCGGTCCAGGAACCACCAGTAGCCGGCGGCGAACGGGCACGCCTGCTCGCCCACGCGAACCCTCGGGTCGTAGCGGCACCCGCCGCAGTAGTCGCTCATCCGGTCGATGTAGGCCCCGCCGCCCACGTACGGCTTGGTCGCCAGAACCCCACCGTCGGCGTGCAGGGCCATCCCCACCACGTTGGGGACCATGACCCAGTCGTAGCCGTCGACGAAGGCACGGTGGAACCAGTCGGTGACCTCCGCCGGGCGGTACCCCCGCTGGAGCGCCCAGTTGCCGAGCACCATGAGCCGGGGGATGTGGTGGACCCAGCCCTCGGACCGCACACCGCGGAGCACGTCGGCGAGGCAGGCGGCGTCGACCGCATCGGCGTCCAGGTCCGCGAACCAGCCGGGCAGCGGCTGCTCGGCGGCCAGGGCGTTGCGGTGCCGGTAGTCCTCGCCGAGGTGCCAGTACAGGTGCCACACGTAGTCCCGCCAGCCCATCACCTGGCGGACGAACCCCTCCGCGCTCTGCAGGGGGACGGTCCCGGCGCGGTGGGCGTCCTCGGCGGCCTCGACCACCTCCAGCGGGTCGAGCAGGCCGAGGTTGAGCGGCACGGACAGCATGCTGTGCGCCATCCGCGGGTCGCCTCCCATCATGGCGTCCTCGTGCGGTCCGAAGGCCGGCAGCCGGTGGCGGACGAACCGGCGCAGCGCTCGCAGCGCCTCGGCGCGGGTCACGGCGAAGCGTCGCGGCCCGTCCTCGCCGAGGAACTCGACGCCCTCGTCCCGTTCCCAGCGGTCGAGGTCGGCGCGCACCTCCTCGTCGACCTCGTCCTCGTGCGGCCGGTACGGCGGGGGCACCCCGAGATCGGTCCGGTCGCGCGGCGGCGGCCGTCGGTTGTCGGCATCGAGGTTCCACCGGCCTCCCGCGGGCTCGGCGCCATCCATGAGGACGCCGGTGCGGCGCCGTGCGTCGCGGTAGAAGTCCTCCATCAGCAGCCGCCGCCGGCCTCTCCCCCGCGCCCAGTCGGCGAAGTCCTCGCGGGAGGTCACGAAGCCGCGCGCCGGCAGCACGTCCACCACCTCGGGCCGCGCCCGGACGTACCGGTCGGCCGCCCACGACGTCGGCTGGACCACGGTGAGGGGCCCGCCGACCTGGGCGAGCCCTTCGCCGTACGTGTCCGCACGCACCAGGGTGGCGCGCCCGCCCGGGTCCAGGGCCCGGTGCCGCAGCGCCGAGAGCACCAGGTGCGCCTTGCGACGGTGGAACCGCCGGCGCCGGAACACCGCCCGGCTCTCGATCAGCAGGACGGTCTGGTCCGGGGTGTCGAGGAAGTGCGGGCCGAGCTGGTCAGCGAACAGCCAGCGCACGGTGACCTGATCCGTCCGGTCCGCCGTGCGGGGGTCAGACCGGCCGGTCGTCCATCGAGGAGTCCTGCGCCTCGGCGAGGGCCTCCCGGACCTCGCGCTCGGCCGCGCCGACCGCCTGCGCGCTGGCCTCCTGGGCCAGCCGGCTCGCCTCCTCCTGCGCGCGGCGGACGTCCTCGGGGAGCTCGCCCACCTCGACCGCCGGGGTGGCCGCCGCTGCCGCGGCCGCGCCCACGCGGCCGCCGACCTGACCGGCGAGGCTGCCCAGCCCCTCCAGGGCCGCGCCCAGCTCGCTCGGCACGATCCACACCTTGTTCGCGTCGCCCTGGGCGATCTGCGGCAGCATCTGGAGGTACTGGTAGGAGAGCAGCTTCTGGTCCGGGTTGCCGCGGTGGATGGCGTGGAAGACCGTCTGGATCGCCTGCGCCTCGCCGTCGGCGTGCAGCACGGCCGCCTGCTTCTCGGCCTCGGCGGTGAGGATGGTCGACTGCTTGGCGCCCTCGGCGCGCAGGATCGCCGCCTGCTTCTCACCCTCGGCGGTGAGGATCTGGCTCTGCCGGTGCCCCTCGGCGGTGAGGATGACCGCGCGCTTGTCGCGGTCGGCGCGCATCTGCTTCTCCATCGAGTCCTGGATGGAGTGCGGCGGGTCGATCGCCTTGAGCTCGACCCGGTTGACCCGGATCCCCCACTTGCCGGTGGCCTCGTCGAGCACCCCGCGCAGCGCGTTGTTGATCTCCTCGCGGCTGGTCAGCGTCCGCTCGAGGTCCATCCCGCCGATGACGTTGCGCAGCGTCGTGACCGTCAGCTGCTCGATGCCGGCGATGTAGTTCGCGATCTCGTAGGTGGCGGCCTTGGGATCGTTGACCTGGTAGTAGATGACCGTGTCGATCGACACGACGAGGTTGTCCTGGGTGATGACGGGCTGGGGTGGGAACGACACCACCTGCTCGCGGAGGTCCAGGAGGGGGAGCACCCGGTCGACGAACGGCACCACCACGGTGAGGCCCGGCTCCAGGGTCCGGTTGTAGCGACCCAGCCTCTCCACGATCCCGGCTCGCGCCTGCGGCACGATCCGCACCGACTTGGCGAGGACGACCAGGACGAAGAGGGCCAGGACCCCCAGGACGACGAGCAGACCGATCTCCATGCCTAGTAGGCCTCCGATTCGTAGACGAGCGCCGTGGCGCCCCGGATCTCGATGACGTCCACGGTCTTGCCGGCTTCGATCGTCGCGTGGTCGTCGAACGGCCGCGCCGTCCAGGTCTCGCCGCCCAGCTTGACCAGCCCGCCGTGCGGGTGGACCGTCTCGACCACCAGTGCCTTGGTCCCGACCAGGGCGGCTGCCCCGGTCCGGGTCGAGACGGACTGCTGCAGGTGGCGCTTGGCGACCGGGCGCACCACCCCGAGCAGCGCGGCGCTGCTGCCGATCGCGACGAGCGCGGCCAGCACGAACGGTGCACCCAGGGCGGCGGCGATCGTCCCGGCCAGCGCGCCGCCGGCGAGCATCAGGAAGACCAGGTCGAGGGTCGCGGTCTCCGCGATCCCGAGGAGCAGGGCCAGAGCCAGCCAGGCGGACCACTGGTTGTCCGCGAGCCACTGCCCCATCTCTCCCACGGGCACCAACCTAGGCGATTCAGGCCCGCCGTGCGCGGGCCGACCACCGCCCGTCGGCGTGCTGGAGCCGCAGCGGCATGCCGAAGCACTCCGAGAGGGCCCGGGGGGTCAGCGTGGTCCCCACGGGCCCGGCCGCCACCACCCTGCCCTCCCGCAGCAGGAGCGCGTGCGTGAACCCCGGTGGCACCTCCTCCACGTGGTGCGTCACCAGGACGGTGGCCGGCGAGGCCGGGTCGGCAGCGAGGTCGGCGAGGGTGGAGACGAGGGCCTCGCGCCCGCCGAGGTCGAGCCCGGCCGCGGGCTCGTCCAGCAGGAGGAGCTCGGGGTCGGTCATCAGCGCCCGGGCGATCTGCACACGCTTGCGCTCGCCCTCGGAGAGGGTGCCGAAGGTGCGCTCGGTCAGGTGGTCGACGCCGAGCCGCCGGAGCAGGGCGACGGCCCGGTCCTCGTCCACGTCCTCGTACGGCTCGCGCCAGCGACCCAGGACGGCGTACGAGGCGGTCAGCACCACGTCGCGGACGAGCTCGGACCTCGGGACGCGGTCGGCCAGCGCCGCGCTGGTGAGGCCGATCCTGGGCCGCAGCTCGAACACGTCGACGGCCCCGAGCAGCTCGCCGAGCACCGCCGCGTACCCGCTGGTGGGGTGGAGGTTGGCCGCGGCCACCTGGAGCAGGGTCGTCTTCCCGGCACCGTTGGGGCCGAGCACCACCCACCGGTCACTGGCGTCGACGGTCCACGTGACCTCGTCGAGGAGGCGGTGGCCGGACCGGACGACCGTGACGTCGGCGAGCTCGAGCACGGCGGTCATCGGCGGGCGTCCTCCCGTCACAGTGTCCGGCCGTCCCGGGTACGGCGCGGTCCTGGCACCCCGACCCTAGGCCACCGCTCCCTGCCTAGGCTGGGCGCCATGCTTGCCCTGCCTCGTTCCGCCCGGCTCGCCGTGTGGACCACGGCCTGGCTGTCCGGCGACGCCGCGCTCGACGACGTGGTCGACCGGGTCCAGGGCGACGACGAGCCGCACCAGGTCCGGGGAGTCCCCGGCAGCCCCGGCCCCGCCGGCCTCGCGACCGCGTTGGGCGTGCTGCGTGCTCACGGCGCCACGGCGCTCGCGCTCGCGCTCCCGCGCCCGGGCGACCCGCTGGGGGTGGCCGGCGACGCGGCCACCACGGCGGAGGCGGTGCTGGCCGGGGAGGCCGCCGTCGCGTCCGGTGCCGACGTGGCGCTGGTCCCCCGGGTCGAGGCGTTCGGCCCGCCGGGCGACCAGGGTCACCTGGTCACCTGGTCCTGGCTCCCGGCCCGGTTCCGTACGGACCTGCCCGGTGTCGCGGAAGCGGAGCGGGCGCTGCGGGAGCGCCTCCTCGAGGCCGCCGGGACCCTGTCCGGCCTGGACGTCGCGGGCTGGCGTCCGGAGGTCGGGCGGCTGCTCGAGGACGTCCGCGGGGCCGTGCCCGCGGAGCCGCTGCCCCGCGCGTACCCGCCGCGGGCGCAGGCCCTGGCCGCCCAGGCCGCCCGGCTGCGAGCCGTGGTGGACCTGGCGCTGGGCGACGACGGCGGTGCGCTCACGTCCCGCGCCGCCGAGGCCCGGCGGGCCGCCCTGCTCCCGCTCGAGGCCGCGGCACGTCGCGCCCTGGTGGCGGCCTGCGGCGCCGCCGAGCCGCGCCGGTAGCGTCCAGCCCGTGAGCGACCCCCGCACGCTGCTGATCACGGTGACCGGCCGCGACCGTCCCGGGGTGACCTCGCGGCTGTTCTCGGCGCTCGCCGGCCACGACGTCGAGGTGCTCGACGTGGAGCAGGTGGTGGTGCGCGGGCGGCTGGTGCTGGGGGTCCTGGTCACCGCCGGCCCCGACGAGGCCGGGGTGCGCCGGGCGGTCGAGCAGGCCGCCGGCGATCTCGACCTCGACGTCGAGACGAGTGCCGGGACGGGCGACGCGACGCCCGCGCGACGCGGGCGCGTGCACGTCGTCGTCCTCGGGCACCCGCTGCTGCCCGCAGCGGTGGCCGCGCTGGCCGGCCGGATCGCGGAGTCGGGGGCCAACATCGACCGCATCGTCCGCCTGGCCGCCTACCCCGTGACGTCGGTGCAGTTCGAGGTCTCCGGGGCCGACCCGGTGGGCCTGCGGCAGTCGCTGGCCGCCGAGGCGGCCCGCCAGCAGGTCGACATCGCGGTGGAGCCCTCTGGCCTGCACCGCCGGGCCAAGCGGCTGCTGGTGATGGACGTCGACTCGACGCTGGTCCAGGGCGAGGTCATCGAGATGCTCGCCGAGCGGGCGGGTGTCCTCGCCGCGGTGGCCAGGGTCACCGAAGCCGCCATGCGGGGTGAGATCGACTTCGAGTCGTCCCTGCGGGCCCGGGTGGCCGCACTCGCCGGTCTCGAGGCCGGCGAGATCGCCGCGGTGCGGCGCGCGGTCACGCTCACCCCGGGGGCTCGCACGCTGGTCCGCACCCTCAAGCGCCTCGGCTTCCGGTTGGGGGTGGTCAGCGGCGGCTTCACGCAGGTGATCGACCCGATCGCCGAGGAGCTCGGGCTGGACTTCACCGCGGCGAACACGCTCGAGGTCGCCGACGGGCGGCTGACCGGGAGAGTCGTGGGTCCGGTGGTCGACCGCGCCGGCAAGGCGGCGGCGCTGCGCCGCTTCGCCGAGCGGGCCGGCATCCCGCTCTCCCAGACGGTGGCGGTCGGCGACGGCGCCAACGACCTCGACATGATCGCGGCCGCGGGCATGGGCATCGCCTTCAACGCCAAGCCGGTGGTCCGCGACGCCGCCGACACGGCGGTGAGCGTGCCGTACCTCGACGCGGTCCTCTACCTGCTGGGCATCAGCCGGGAGGAGATCGAGGCCGCCGACGCCGCCGAGGGGATCACGACCCCGGCCCCCGCGCTCGGTTAGGGGGCACGCACTCAGCCGCGGGGCACCACGAATGCCGACAGCCGCGCGGTCTGCGGATCGAGTGCCGACCACTCCCCCGGGACGTCGAGGACCGCCAGCCCGGAGGTCGGGAACTTCATGTGCATGCGCACCCGGTCGTCCTCGGGCCCCTGTCCGTCGTCGAGCAGGTCGGCCAGCCGCTCCATCCCGGGGTTGTGGCCGACGAGCAGGACGCACGCCGCGTCCGCGGGCGCTCCCCGGAGCAGCTCCAGGAGGTCGCCCGTGCTCGCGGCGTAGGCCTGGTCCGTGACCAGCACGTCGCCGGCCCCGCCCGTGCCATGGGCCACCAGCTCCCACGTCTCGACGGCCCGGCGGGCGGAGGACACGACCGCGAGGTCGGGCCGGAGGCCGGCCTCGGAGAGCCAGCGGCCGGCCGCCGCGCCGTCCCTGCGCCCGCGCTCCTCCAGCGGGCGCTCGTGGTCGGGCACGCCGTCCGGCCAGGCGGACTTGGCGTGTCGGAGCAGCAGCAGGCGGCGGTAGGTCCGGGGCACCCGCCGAGCATCGCAGACGTCGCTAGGCTCCCCCGCATGCCCAGCGCCGCGGATCCTGCCGACGCCGACCGGTCGGGCGACGAGGAGGCGCTCGGCGCACTCTTCGCGGTGGGTGGCGCCGAGGACAAGATCGGTCGCCGCACCGTGCTGCGGCGGTTCGTGGAGGCGGCCGGCGGGTCCGCCGCCCGGGTGCTGGTCGTCCCGACGGCCTCCTCGCTGGGGCCCGAGATCGTCGAGGCGTACGACGCGGTGTTCCGCCGGCTCGGGGCGGCCGAGGTGACCAGTGCCCGGCCGGCGACCCGGGAGGAGGCCCACTCCCCCGAGCTCGTCGAGCGGGTCGACGGGTCGACGGGTGTGTTCATGACCGGCGGCAACCAGCTCACGCTGGGGTCCGTGGTCGTCGGTACGCCGTTCGGTGCGGCGGTCGTCCGCGCGCACCGCCGGGGGGCCGCCGTGGGCGGGACCAGCGCGGGGGCGAGCATCCTGGCCGAGCACATGGTGGCCTTCGGCTCCGGTGGCTCGACGCCCAAGCAGCGGATGAGCCAGCTCTCGGTGGGCCTCGGCCTCCTGCCGGAGGCCGTCGTCGACCAGCACTTCGAGCAGCGCAACCGGTACGGGCGGCTGCTCTCCCTGGTCGCCCAGTCCCCCAGCCTGCTCGGGCTGGGGATCGACGAGGACACCGCGGCGGTCGTGACCGGCGGCCGCTGGCTGGAGGTGGTCGGGCGGGGAGCGGTCACCGTGGTCGACGGTTCCACCGTCGTCTCCAACGCGTCCACCGCGCGACGCACCGAGGCCCTGCTCGTGTCCGGGGCCGTGCTGCACGTGCTGCCCACGGGCAGCCGGTTCGACCTCCGCCGCCGCATCCTGCTCGCGGCCGCGCCGCCACCGGCGGACGTCGAGGTGGTCCACCTGCGGGCGGCCGAGGCCGAGCTGCGCCGCACGGCCCGGCGGATCGCTGCCGAGGGAGCCGCTTCCGGCGCGCCGGAACGCAGCAGCCGGCGGCGGGCCGCCCGCCGGGCCGCGCGATCCGTGACCGAGGAGCAGCCGGTGGCCGTCGACGCCCCGGCCGAGCGGAGGGCCCGTCCATGACCACCCCGGACACGACCCCCGACGTGACCGCGGACGTGACCGCGGACGCCACCCCGGTCGCGCCGGCCGGCCCGGACCTGACCGTGCTGGAGACGCGGGTCGACCGCGGTCCGAACCTCTGGTCCTACGACCGCGCGGTCCACCTGGTCGTCGACCTGGGCTCCCTCGAGGACCACCCCTCCCACACCCTGCCGGGCTTCGCCGACCGACTGCTCGAGGCGTTGCCGGGGCTCGAGCACCACTCGTGCTCCCGCGGTCACGCCGGTGGCTTCGCCGACCGGCTGCGCGAGGGCACCTGGCTGGGGCACGTCACCGAGCACGTGGCTCTGCAGCTCCAGCAGGAGGCGGGGCACGACGTGCGCCGCGGCAAGACGCGCCAGGTCAAGGGCCGCCGAGGGGTCTACAACATCGTCTTCGGCTACCACGACGAGCGGGTCGCGCTGGCCGCGTCCCGGTTGGCGGTGCGCCTGGTCAACCACCTGGTCGGGGCCGAGGAGGGCTTCGACTTCGCCGCGGAGCTGGAGGACTTCCTCGTCCGGGCGGAGCGCACCGCGTTCGGGCCGTCGACGGAGGCGATCCTCGAGGAGGCCGCCAGCCGCGACATCCCCTGGCTCCGGCTGAACGAGTACTCCCTGGTCCAGCTCGGGCAGGGCGTGCACCAGCGGCGGATCCGGGCCACGATGACGTCGCAGACGTCGGCGCTCGCCGTCGACATCGCCGGGGACAAGGAGCTCACGGTGCGGCTGCTCGCCGCCGCCGGCCTGCCCGTCCCGCGCAGCGAGAGCGTGCGTACCGAGGATGCCGCGGTGTCCGTCGCCGAGCGCATCGGCTACCCGGTGGTCGTCAAGCCGCTTGACGGCAACCACGGGCGCGGCGTCTGCCTCGACCTCGCCGACGCGGCCGCCCTCCGGGCCGCGTTCCCGGTCGCCCAGTCGGAGGCGCGCCGCGGCTGGGTGGTCGTCGAGTCACACGTCACTGGACGCGACTACCGCGTCCTGGTGGTGGGCGGCCGGATGCAGGCCGTCGCCGAGCGCGTCCCCGCCCACGTCGTCGGCGACGGCGTGCACACGGTCGCCGAGCTGGTCGAGACGACCCACGCCGACCCCAGGCGCGGGGGGGGCCACGAGAAGGTCCTCACCCGGATCCGGGTGGACGACGCGGCCGTCGCGCTGGTGCGGTCGCAGGGGTACGAGATGGACTCGGTCCCGGACCCCGGGACGACCGTGCGCCTCACCCTGACCGGCAACATGTCGACCGGCGGCATCTCCATCGACCGAACGTACGAGGCGCACCCGGACAACGTGGAGATCGCTGAGGAGGCTGCGCGGGTCATCGGCCTCGACGTCGCGGGGATCGACTTCATCTGCCCGGACATCTCCCAGCCGGTGCGGGAGACCGGTGGCGCGATCTGCGAGGTCAACGCGGCCCCGGGCTTCCGGATGCACACCCATCCCACCGTGGGCGAGCCGCAGTTCATCGCCAAGCCCGTCGTCGACCTGCTGTTCCCCCCGGGCACGCCGAGCCGCGTGCCGATCGTGGCGGTCACCGGCACGAACGGCAAGACCACGACCGCCCGGATGATCGCGCACGTCTTCAAGGGCATGGGCCGCAAGGTCGGCATGACCTCGACCGACGGCGTCGTGATCGACGAGCGGCTGGTGATCCGCGCCGACGCGAGCGGGCCCAAGAGCGCCCGGATGGTCCTGCAGAACCCGCGCGTCGACCTCGCCGTGTTCGAGGTCGCGCGGGGCGGGATCCTCCGCGAGGGGCTGGGTTACGACCGCAACGACGTGGCCGTGGTCCTCAACGTCCAGCCCGACCACCTCGGCCTCCGCGGCATCGACACCGTCGAGCAGCTCGCCGACGTCAAGGCGGTCTTGGTCGAGGCGGTGCCGCGCGACGGCTTCGCGGTGCTGAACGCCGACGACCCGCTGATCTTCGAGATGCGCCGCCGCTGCTCCGGCGAGGTGGTGTGGTTCACCATGGCCGAGCCCGGCGCGCAGGTGCGGCAGTACGTCGACGACCACTGCCGGCGGGGCGGGCGAGCGGTCGTGCTCGAGCCGAGCGAGCTCGGCGAGATGGTGGTGATCAGGCACGGCCGCCGGGCCATGCAGCTGGCCTGGACCCACCTGCTGCCCTCGACCTTCCAGGGCCGGGCCCGCATGAACGTGCAGAACGCCATGGCCGCGGCGGGGGCCGCCTTCGCCGCCGGCGCCCCGCTGCACGACATCCGGCAGGGGCTCCGGACCTTCACCTCGTCCTACTACCTGTCCGCCGGCCGCCTCAACCAGCTCGACGTGGACGGCGCGACGGTCATCATCGACTACTGCCACAACGCGCCGGGGATGCGCATGCTCGGCGACTTCGTCGATCGGCTGGGAGACAGCCTCGACGTCACGCACGAGCTGGGCAAGACGACGCGGATCGGCATGATCGCGACCGCGGGTGACCGTCGCGACGACGACATGCGCGAGCTGGGGGCCGTGGCCGCCGAGCACTTCGACGTGCTCGTCGTGCGGGAGGACACCGCCCTGCGGGGCCGCCGGCGGGGTGACGTCGCCGCGCTCGTGGCCGAGGGTGCCCGGGACCGGATGGCGGCCGGGGCACGCTGCAAGCAGGTCGAGGTCGTGCTCGACGAGCTGGAGGCGGTCGACCGCAGCATGGCCTTCTCCAACACCGGCGACCTCGTGGTGCTCTGCGTCGACCAGCACGCCGCGGTCCTGGCCGCGCTGGAGAGCAGGGGACAGCTGGCGCAGGCGGGTGCGCACGTGTCCGACGAGCGCCTCGGCGACCCCGACCAGCCCGCCGCCCGCTGAGGGCCGGCGCCAACGGCACCACCCGGCGGGCCTCGGACCACGTCAGCCGGCGGCGAGGACCTTGGCCCGCAGCCGGTCGGGGTCGTCGACGGTGCCGCCGCGCTCCGTGAGGTCGGCGACGATCTCGCCGCGCTGCTGGTGGCACATGACGGCGACCACGTCACCCGGTCCCGACCGGTCGAGCAGCACCCGGTAGCCCGCCAGCTCCGTCCCGTACGACGGCACGTCGCCGACCCCGACGGCGGCGGCACCGGCCCGGTACAGGGTGTCGAGCTCGGCGGGTTCGCGCCCCCTCAGGTACTCGGACTTGTGCACGATGACGAGGTCGTCGGTGGACTTCGCCGCCAGCTCGCCCAGCGCGCTCATCACGTCGTCGCCGCGGTCGCCGGCCGTACCCAGCGCGAGCCGGACGCAGCCGCCGGGAGGCCGCAGCCCGGCGGCGACCTCCAGCAGCGCCTGGAGGCCGGCCTCGTTGTGGGCCAGGTCCAGCACGACGGTGGCCTGGCCACCGGGCACGGGCACCGAGTAGACGTTCATCCGGCCCGGGTTGTGCTCCGGTCCGGGCCGGAACCCGCGGAGGCCCGCCACGACCGCCGCGCGCGGCAGGTCGGCAGCCAGCGCGGCGGAGGCGGCCGCCAGCGCGTTCTCCACGTTGGGCCGGGACAGCCCCGCCAGGGTCATGGGCACGTCCACGACCGGCAACAGCGGGTCCGGGTCCGCGTCGGGCTCCAGGACCGTGATCCACCCCTCGAGGACGGTCGTCGCCCGGCCGCCCTCGGTGAGAGCGGCACGCACGGCCGGGGCGTCGGGGTCCCGCGCGAAGACCCACGGTCGGGCGGGTGAGGCCAGCCGCATGGCGAAGGTGCGCGGGTCCTCGCCGTTGACGACGCACCACCCCTCCGGTCGGGTGACCCGCGCGACGACCGCCTTGACCTCGGCGAGCTGGTCGAGGGTGTCGATGCCGTGCCGGCCGAGGTGGTCGGCGGAGATGTTGGTCACGACCGAGACGTCGTTGTGGGTCGTCCCCATGCCGCGCAGCAGGATGCCGCCCCGGGCGGTCTCGGTCACCGCGAGCCCCACCCGCGGGTCCGCCAGCACCCGTCGCGCCCCCGACGGACCGGAGTAGTCGCCCTCCTCCACGAGCTCGCCGTCGACCCAGATGCCGTCGGTGTTGGACCAGCCGACCACCCGCCCGGCGACCCGGCCGATGTGCGCGACCATCCGCGACGTCGTGGTCTTGCCGTTGGTCCCCGTCACCGCGACGACCGGGACGTGCGGGCGGACCGTCGTCGGGCGGTCCCCCGGCTCGGCGGCCCGCACAGCCGCGGCTGCCTCGACCACGGCCCGGTCGACGTCGGCCTCCGGGAGCGCGTCGAGGACGTCGGCCACGGCGTGGCCGAGGGCGTGCGCCTTGCCGCGGTGCCGCCAGGGGAACGCGATCACGAGCTTGGACACGTCGCCGGCCGGGCGCGCCCGTACCGCCAGCCGGGTCGTCCCCGACCCGGCTGCCAGCATCCGGACGAGCCGCGCGACGGCGCGGGCGGCGAACCGCTGCCGGAAGGCCGTTCCCGGCCCGCCGGGGCGCGCGGTGGTGAGCCCTAGCCGCCGGGCCAGGTCCCGGGCGTCCGGCTCGGGGAGCTCGACCAGCCGGTTCAGGTCCAGGGTGAGCTTGACCGCGGGCCGCGGGAAGTAGAGGTTCGGGCCGTCGAGCACCCGCAGCTCGACCAACGAGGTCGGGCGATCGGTCACCGTCGCACCCTACTCAGCCTGCCCGGCCCCTCGGACGGGTCGGGGCGTGGGCCGGCGGGGTTCCCGCCGGTCAGGCGCCGGTCGCGTGGTACCCGCCGTCGGCGTGCACGATCTCGCCGGTCGTCGCCGGGAAGAAGTCGCTCAGCAGGGCGACCACGGCCCTCGCGGTCGGACCCGGGTCGGTCTGGTCCCAGCCGAGCGGGGCGCGCTCCCCCCACATCTCCTCCAGCCCCTCGAAGCCTGGGATCGCCTTGGCGGCCAGCGTCTTGAGCGGCCCGGCGGAGACGAGGTTGACCCGCACCCCGTCCGGGCCGAGGTAGCGGGCGAGGTAGCGCGCGGTGGACTCCAACCCTGCCTTGGCGACGCCCATCCAGTCGTACGCCGGCCAGCTGACCGTGGCGTCGAAGGTCAGCCCCACGACCGACGCACCGGGCTGCAGCAGTGGTCGGGCGGCCACCGTGAGGGCCTGCAGGGAGTACGCGGACACCTGCACGGCCTGCGCGACGTCCTGCCACGGGGTCTCGAGGAACTTGCCGCCGAGGGCCGTCTCCGGGTTGCCGTACGCGATCGAGTGCACGAGGCCGTCCAGACCGTCGAGGTGCTCGCCGACGGCTGCGGGCAGGGCCGCCAGGTGGTCCTCGTCGGTCACGTCCAGCTCGACGACCGGGGCCGGCGACGGGAGCCGGCCGGCGATCCGGCGGGTGATCCCGAGGGCCCGGCCGAAGTTGGAGATCACCACCCGGGCGCCCTGCTCCTGCGCCACCCGCGCGACGTGGAAGCCGATGGAGGAGTCCATCGTCACGCCGGCGACCAGGATGCGCTTGCCCTCGAGAATGCCCATGCGGTCTCCCTCGTGCTGGTGCTCGCGTCTGCCGGTGCTGCTAGTGCCCCATGCCCAGGCCGCCGTCGACCGGGATCACGGCTCCCGTGACGTAGCCGGCCTCGTCCCCGGCGAGCCACCGCACCACGCCGGCGACCTCCTCGGGGCTGCAGAAGCGGCCGAGCGGGATGCGCCCCTTGTACTCGGCCTGCGTCTGCTCGGGCAGGGCCGCGGTCATGTCGGTCTCCACGAACCCGGGCGCCACCACGTTGGCCGTGATGTTGCGGCTGCCGAGCTCGCGGGCGATCGAGCGGGCCATGCCGACCAGGCCCGCCTTGCTGGCGGCGTAGTTGACCTGCCCCGGGGACCCCAGGAGACCGACGACGCTCGACACCAGGACGATGCGCCCGCGACGCAGCCGCAGCATCCCCTTGGCGGCCCGCCGCGCGACGCGGAAGGCGCCGGTCAGGTTGGTGTCGACCACGCTGGTGAAGTCCTCGTCGGTCATCCGCAGCAGGAGCGTGTCGCGGGTGATGCCGGCGTTGGCGACCAGCACCTCGACCGGGCCCTGCCGCGCCTCGACCTCGGTGAAGGCCGCCTCCACCGACTCGGGGTCGGTGACGTCGCAGCGGACGGCGGCCAGCCCGTCCGGGGCCTCGCCGCTGCGGCTGGTCACCGTGACGTCGTCTCCGCACGCTGCGAACGCGCGCGCGATCGCCAGCCCGATCCCTCGGTTGCCTCCCGTGACCAGCACGGAGCGTCCCACCAGCGTCCACCTCTCGTCGGATCAGGGCCACCCGGCCGGTGCCGGCGCGACCTGCGCCGGACGCTA